>NZ_VZRA01000001.1:1255000-1555000 GCF_008802355.1 Oryzomonas sagensis
CGGCGTTTTCATGGATATGAAGATAATCGGAGGGGGGGCGGCGTATGCCGCACCCCCTTTTTATGTTTCAGGCCTGCACCTCGTCATGGCGCTATTTATTATGTCCTTTTCCTCTTCCTTTCCCTTTACCGGGCCCGTCACTCCCCCCGCCATCAGGAGTGCCGGTAAGGGAAAAATCGCCCCGTTTAAGGGCGTGGAACTCTCGTGAACCCGGTTTGATCCCCATTTCTTTGGCAATAACGCCCCACCCCTTGCCGCGATTTTTCTGATAGGTGCGGACAACTGCATCAGGAGCCTGCCGGGTCATGTGACCGAGCTGATAGACCATGAAGGCATCGGCCGGCTCCTTGACCGTGTTGATTACGGCACTGACCTGGGCCCCGGGGATGCCGAACTGGGTGCTAAGCCTGGCAGTAAAACCGTTCATATCGGCCTTTGCCTGGATATTGAGGTTGGAAAGAAAACCTTCGAGGCCCCCCGATGCGCCAGCTGGGCTGAATGCGAAAAAAACCGCCACTGCTGCAAGATAAATCATTTTCATTGTGAATTCCTTTCCCCGGCTGATTAGGAGTGGGATGGTCCGGATGAGCTATCGTCATTGCCCCTTGAACGGGGGCCCCCTTCCGGCAGGCCCCGGCTCACAAAGCGGATTTTCTGCACTACGGCCCGAGCTGGACGAGGCCGTTTGGCGGGACAGCCGTATCAACCCCCCCGGTCACGGTCAGGAGTGGCGAGGAGTAGAGGTTGAACGTGGGGACCGTCGACAGCGTGTCCCTGAACGCTCGCACGAACACCCGGTAGTGCGCCGAGGGCATGACGGCGCTGTTGTTCGGCGGCACAAACGCGCTGAAGGCCGTCTTCCAGACGCTCGGGCTGCTGAAGTTGCTGAAGACGACCCCGGAGGTGACCGCGCTCCCGGCGGGGTCGCGGGGCACAACCGTCACGGTGGCGCTCGACCACGGAGCGAACTGCGGCGAGCGGATCGTTCCCGATAGTGAACCGGCATTGGTCAGGGCGTTGAAAACCTGGATGATGCGGACGCCGGTCGGTTTGAGGTTGATATTACCTGAATTTCCCGCAAAGACAATCGCTTCATTCGGGTTGAAGTCGAGGACGACGGTATTCAGGGCCCCTGCCGTTACCGTGAAGTTGCCCTTGATCTTGAGCCCGCTCTCCTGGGCGCTCGGTGTGGTCAGGGGAAGCTTCTGGGCGGGGGCGGCCGACAGGGTGACATAGTTGTTGAGCGTCGGGCTGTTGGGCGCCAGTATGAGGCGGACCTGGCTGTAGCTGCCGGCGGGGATTGCGGTGGTCCCCAGGATCTGCGGCAGGAAATGCAGGTTGAGGATGTCGACGCCTACGCCTCCCGGGAAGGCGGCGATCACCGGCAGGGCGGGATCGTTATCCGCCAGGCCTTCCTTGCCGGTCGGGACAACCACCACCTTGTCGATCGTCAAATGGACACTGTCCAAATTCGGGAAGGCGGGGCTGTCCGTGATCCCGACCCGGAGCGTCCCCGTGTTGGCGGATGTGGAACCGTCTCCGCTGCATCCCTGCATCTGCCCAAGCCCCAGAAAAGCCGCTGCAAGAAGAACCGACGATACAAGGCGCGTTAGGGAATTCTTATTCATGGCTGTCGTCCTCCGTACTGTTTTTGACGTCTGAAGACCATACGAAAAAAGCCGGGTTGCCAATATCGCGTGATATTTCGGCAACCCGGCTGTCTCGGTAAGACCCTTGGGCTTTCCGCCCCATCCTCGCGGATGGTTGAGTAGTATCGTCTATCTCGAATATGGGAATAATTTTACACGATGAAATGGAAAAGTCAAAAAAATACATCCCGTTGTCTTCACAGGTCGATGCCCCTGGAGCCGCACCGGGCAGTTTACCGCGTTTCGTACTCCTTGAGCTTCCGGTAGAGCGTGGCCAGGCCGATATTCAGTTCCTCCGCGGCCCGTGCCTTGTTGTCGCCAACGGCGTGCAGCACCCCCAGGATATAGTCACGCTCTATTTCATCCAGAGGACGGATGCAGCCCGAGACCACCGGTTTCAATGACAGGGCCCGCAACTCGCATGGCAGGTCGGCGATGTCGATTTGATTGCCCTGGCACAAGGCAACGGCATACTCGACGGCGTTCTGCAGTTCCCGGACATTGCCCGGCCATTCGTAACGGAGCAGCTGAGCGGCGGCGCTCGGAGTGAACCCGGTTATGTCGCACCCTTGATTGCGAGTGATCTTATTGAGGTAAAAACGCGCCAAGGGAAGGATGTCTTCAGAGCGCTCGCGCAGTGGGGGAACCCGCACCTCGATCACTCTCAGGCGATAGTAAAGATCCTGGCGGAAATGCCCGGCGTTCAGCTCGTCGGTCAGGTTGCGATTCGTGGCGGCCACGACCCGCACGTCGATGGCGCGGGACCTGTTCTCGCCTACCCGCCGCACCTCCCGCTCCTGGAGGGCGCGCAGCAGCTTGACCTGCATGGCCGGGGACACCTCGCCGATCTCATCCAGGAACAGCGTGCCGCCGGTAGCCGCCTCGAAGAGCCCCAGACGGTCCTTGTCCGCCCCGGTAAATGCCCCCTTCGCATGGCCGAACAGCTCGCTCTCCAGCAGCGTTTCCGTGAGCGCGCCGCAGTTTACGGCCACAAATGGCCGGGATACCCGCGCCGATTGGTCATGTATGAAACGGGCCATGCGCTCCTTGCCGACGCCGCTATCCCCGGTTATGAGCACCGAAGAGTCGACCTTGGCGACACGCCGGGCGATGTCCACCACATCCCGCATCGCCTGGCTCCGGGCCATGATGAACGGGGAGGTGTCTTCCACGCCCTCGAGAAACTCGAGCTGCTCTTGCCGCCTCTTCAGTCGTTTTTCCGTACAACGCAGTTTGTCGCTCAACTCCTTCAAGATTGCCGAAGAGGATTCCATCCGATAATAGAGAAGATGGGGTTCGATCTCCGCCCCCCATTTTTCTTTGAAACGCCCCACAACGTGGCATGTGGCATCCCCCTTGCCGCAGCACCGGTCTTCGATGAAATACACCTCCCGGCCTTCTATATGGGACACAAACCCGCTGGCGTAGCCGACCAGCGTCCAGCAAACCGGTTCCTCCGCCCGCCCGATATGCAGAAGGTGCTGCTCGGCTTCGTAGCTGTCATCCCATGTCGAGTCGACCAGCGGTTCGTCGCCTTCCCCATTGGTTCGTATGTTGAGCGTGACATTGACCAGGCCTGTCAATGAATGGAACTTCGGTCCCGCTTTTCCCCGTGCATCCCGCCATACCTCCGGGAAGGTCGATTGGATGTTCTCGGCAGCCCGCCAGCCGTAGGCATAGCCGAAGCGGGTGAGAATGCTCCGCGCGGCGAACGTTCCCAAGGTATCGATCAGTTCCTTGCGGAGCAGTCCCATGGCGGCAGCATCGAACAGAAGCGCCCTTTGTCCCATGAGCTGTATCACCCCGCCCTTGGGGTCGAACGAAAGCAGCTCACGCAGGTCCAGACTCTCAATCTTCATGGCGCCCCCCCACGTTTTTTCATAATGATAAACCCTGTATCAAAACGAGAAACCCCTGTCTATGTATACATTTACAAAGTCAATAATAACAGATTGTTACATTTTTCTAACAAATGGCATGGCGGATGCTACATCCGTGTGACGACCAGAAACCAACGCTAGGAGCACGCGTACGGCGGATAACCATCCCGCAACCGCCGCAACGGTTGGGAGCCATTACGACAAAGGAGGTGAAGGGGATGAACAAACTGAAACTGGGAACATGCGCTGCTGCGCTTATCGCGGGCGTTATCCTCATGTCGGCCGGTGCGCAAGCGCACGAACTTTCCGGCAAGCATGCCAGGGAGGGGCTGAAATGCGTCGATTGCCACAAGGTGGACAAGCCGGTCTCGGCAGCGGCGCCGGATGCCTGCATGGAGTGCCATGGCGATTACGGCAAGGTTGCAGCCCTGACCAAGTCCTTGCACGCCAATCCGCACGATTCCCACCTGGGACGACTCGCCTGTACCAAGTGCCACGGCATACACAAACCGAGCGAGATCGTATGCCTGGAGTGTCATAGCGAGTTTGAGTTCAAACTAAAATAATAAACTATTAATTATCGTATTCCAAATTATTTGATCGTGTTCGAGATGGCTGGTGCGGAATTCGAGGTGAAGACAAGAGATCAGGGTGCCCTAAGGGGCATACCACACCACACGAGGAGGAAGCAATGAAGAGGTTTTGCGGAAAGATTGGCTTGGCGCTGGCACTGGTGACGGCCATGGCGGTACCGGCTCTGGCGGAAAAAACCATGGACACCGATGTTGCCATCATCGGAGCAGGCACATCGGGCCTGGCCGCCGCCGTCCAGGCACTGCAGGGCGGGGCCAAGGTCATTGTCCTTGAGAAGCAGCCCAAGGTCGGCGGGACCGGCAGCTTCTGCGAAGGGGTCTTCGCAGCAGAGAGCAAGATTCAGAAACGTATCGGCATTGACGTGTCCAAATCCTTCGCCTTCAAACTCATCATGAATTACAGCCACTGGAAGGCGAACGGCGCGCTGGCCAAGGCCTTTGTGGACAAGTCGGCCGAAACCATCGACTGGCTCGATGACCTGGGTGTCAAGATCGAGTATGTGGGGGTTGGCGGTTTCGGCGGTCCTCTGACCTGGCATGTCATCGCCCCCGGCCCGGACCTGGTCAAAGATCCGCGCGATTTCCATTGCCAGAGGATGATCAACGTCTTCAACAAATACGTCCTCGACCATGGCGGCAAGATCCTCCTTGAGACCCCCGGCACGGAGCTTATCTCCGAGAATGGCAAGGTCGTCGGCGTCGTAGCCAAGGATAAATCCGGCGAAAAGATCAGAATCAACGCCAAAGCGGTTGTGGTCGCTACCGGCGGTTTCGCCAACAACAAGGAGATGATGAAGAAATATGTGAAAGATTATCCTGACGTCATCCCGGTTGGGCAAATAGGCAAAGACGGCGACGGCATCAGGATGGCCGAAGCGGTTGGCGCCTCCCTCGAAGGCATGTCCACCGTCCAGGCGTACCGCCCCGGACTGGCCGGCTTCCACCCGGCTGACCAGATGATCGCCCTGGCGGTTCAGCCCTATTTTTGGGTGACCCCACGCGGCGAACGCTACACCGACGAATCCAGCATCGAATACTGGCCCTATGCCGGGAATGCGCTGACCAGGGTCGGCGGCACGACATACGCCATCTACGACGATGCCACCCGGAAGTTTGCCGTTGAAAAGGGCATTGAAATGCCCCTGGGCGAATGGGTTCTCCAGGGGACCAAGCTTACCAAGTGGGAAGATGCCTTCAACAAGGAACTGGCCCGCAAGCGGGGCAATGTTTTCAAGGCCACTACCATCGAAGACCTTGCCAAGCAACTCGGCATGGACGCGGCCGTCCTGAAAGCCAGCGTCGAGAAGATGAACAAGGCCGCCGCAACCCGTGAGGATACCGAATTCAACAAGCAGGCCAAGTTCCTCCGCCCGGTCGCCACTCCGCCCTTCTATGCAACCAAACTCCTGCCCCGCCACCTTGGTACGCTGGGCGGCGTCAAGGTGACGGCCGAGGCTGAAGCCGTCAACACCAAGGGCGTCCCCATCCCCGGTCTGTACGCCGTCGGCACCGATTCCGGCGGTATGTACGGCGACAGCTATGACCTGCTGCTCGGCGGCGGCACCGCCGGCTATGCCATCAATTCCGGTCGGATCGCTGCTGAAAATGCCCTGAAATACGCAGGTATCACCAAATAACGCTTCTGCTTCGGCTCCCCCTTCCCACTGGGGGAAGAGGGGAGCCTGAGCGGGCGGCATGGATTGTCTGTGTTGCATATTACCCGTGTAGACCCAATTGGCGCCAGCCAATCGGTAAAATGAGCATAAGGAGACACGCATGAAGAGAGGTATGATCGGAGTGGTAGCTTTTGGTGCGGCGGTGGCGTTTGCGGTTCCCGCCATGGCCATTGACTTTAGCGGGTACGGCGCCATCAGGCTGGGGACCTTCTGGCAACAGAACCAGTACTACAATGCTGCGGGTGCCAAAAGAAGCGACAGCGACTTCAGCCTTGACCTGATGGGCGACAGCCTGGTCGGCGTGCGCGCCAAGGAAGGCGACTTCTCCGCAGTCGCGGAACTCGGCGCCTACAACCCCAAGGCGTACTCGAAAGGCCTTGAACTCCGTCTGCTGTTCGGCGAATGGAATTTCGGCAACGGCAAGCTGCGCATCGGCAGGACCCCCAGCCCCTATGTCTACCGCACCCAGCAGGTATGGGACAGCGACGGCGGTTTCAACGCCTACGGTTCCCTGTGGGACGGCCGTTATGCAAATATCAAGCTGACCATGAACAACGGCTTCTACTTTACCCTCATGCAGCCGAGGGTCGGCGCCCAGGCCAACAACACCGGCAACGTCACAAGTAGCGACGCCACTGCCGCCGCCTCGCAAACCGGGAACCTCTATCCCACCGCGGCTTACACCAACTATAACACCATAATGCCAAAGATTGTAACCGGTTACGAGGGCAAATTGGACAGGTGGACCTATGGCGGCGGCGTGGCCTACAATATGTACAACGTGGAGACATACGCTACGGCAACGGCCAATCCTGTCAAAACGGACATCCACTCCTACCTGGTCTTTTTCCACGGCAAGATCGATCTGGCGCCGGTGGAGCTATCCTATAACGTTTTTACCGGCCGCAACCTGGGCGATCTGATGAGCACTGCCGCCAGCGCCTATGTCACGAGCGGCGCCAACCCCAACGGTGCCGGTACCGGCGCATACTATGATGTCACCAACAAGGCAAACGCCTACAGCTACGGTGGCTGGGGCCAGGTCGGCTATACCGTGAACGACAAACTCAAGCTCTATGCCGGCGCATCCTATGTCGCGGACGACAACCGCAAGACCCACGCCGACGAGCGCCTGGCCACCTTCGTCAATGCCCAGTACCAAGTCAGCAAGAATTTCAAGATCGTGCCTGAAATAGACTTCATGAATGACATGACCAGCACGACCGGTGCAAAAGAACCCAGAACATTCGTCGCCGGCGCCAAATGGGAAATGGCCTTTTAACACCACCACAAGGCTCGCCTCAAGGGCCTCCTTCATGTTATGGGGGGGAGCAGTCCCCCCCACTTTTTCACGGGTAGCCGGACTCGCGGGTCAGCTCCCGTTGCGGTTCGAGTATCTGGACATCAAAAGCTTGTATGGGCCGATGCCTGCCATGTCCAGGTTCCGGTATCCACGATCAGTCAACCATGCGGTAGAAAGACCATACAGCCACCATCGTCCCGGCTGTCCAAAAGGAGAACAGGTATGTTACCGACACTACGGGCACCTTTCTTTGTACTCGCCTTGTTCCTGCTGATTCCCGTCCTGAACGCTTCGGCGGCCGTCAATGAGGCGCTGGTTCGTGATTTCGCGCCGGTTTCGGGATACGTCGTCCAGCCGGCCGGGAGCGAGTTCATCATCGATCTGGATGCGCGGCAGCAGATTGCCGTCGGCGACATCTTCAGCGTCGTGACCCCCGGTGAAAAGATTGTCCACCCGGTGACAAAAGAGGTGCTCGGAACCCAGGATACCGTGAAAGGCGTCTTGCAGGTCACCCGCATCAAGGCGGGCTACTCCTATTGCCGCCCCCTCGGGTCCGTATCCGCCATCCGGAATGGAGACGTCATTCGCCGGTTCCAGAATATCGATGTTGATTTCTGGGACTATACCGGCCACGGGGAACAGCTCTTCAAGGAATTACGCGCGGCTCTGCCCCAGCTCCCATGGCAAGGCTATGCGGCATCCCAGAAGAACAGGCCTGCAACCCCGGCTCTTCCTCCGGGAAGGCCTCCCGCCCTCTACTTCGTCCTTACCAGCCTGGGGTTGGATGTACGCTCGTCCGATTTCGAAATTATCCATAGGTATCCTGTTTTCGACCTGTACCAGGCCCGAACCGCTCCGGCTTCGGCCATCGAGCCGGCATCGGTGACGCAGGATACCGCCATGATCAGCCGCGGACCCGACCCGGGCTCGAAAACCTACTGGACCAGCCCGCCTATGAAGGGGATGCCGGTCGGCGTGGAAACGGGAGATTTCGATGGGGACGGCAAGCAGGAGATTGCGGTGGCCTTCGGCGACAGGATAGAAATCTACCGCCTGACCGGTCACGACTATCAACAACTGGCCACGGTCCCGCTCGGCGCCGCGATCAGGGCCTATCATCTCGATGGGGTCGACCTGAAGGGAAACGGCCGGCCGCAACTCTTCGTTTCAGCCGTCACAAACGCCGGGAACCTGTCGGGCGTCATCATCGAATCGCAGGACGGCCAGTACCGCATCACCCGGAACGACATCCCCTGGCACCTGCGCCGCTTGACGATGCCGGGCGAGGGCCTTGTCCTGCTTGCCCAGAAGATGGGGCTCCAGGGACGCGAATTCGCCGGCCCCATCTTCCGGGTCAAACTGGCCGGCGGCGAGCTCGTTGAAGGCCCGACGGTGGACGTGCCCTCTAAAACGAATCTGTACGCTTTTGCCCTCCTTCCCACCAAAGGGCGGAACCTGTTCGCCTGTCTCGGAGATGACGGCTATCTGAATATCGTCACGCCGGACGGTCAGGTAGTGGGAAGCAGCGTCGACAGGATGGGGGGGAGTGAATCGTACCTGGAGATGAACGAAGAGGTGTCGAGTGGGGGAGAAAGCCGGATTTCGTACATCCCTGCCCGTATCGAGGTGAATGAAAACGGGGAAATCCTGGTTCCGGTCAACAGCGGTTTCAGCCTGCTCTCGCGCGTGCGGGTGTTTTCGAAATCGGAGATGAAAGCCATGACGTGGGACGGCTCGACCCTGCGCGAGGCATGGCACTCGACGCAGGAAAAGAGCTACGTGGCCGACTTTCGCCTGGCGGATGCGAATAACCGGGGAGTCAAGGCGCTTGTGACCGCTGTTGCCCTTCCCGATTACAGCCCTTTTTCGACTCGCAGGGCGGTACTGCACGTATATGAGCTCCCCTGAATCCGATGTGCGGTGATCTGCGCCCAAGGTCGCGGCGTCGGCTGGTGGAATCAGGCGCCCGTCGGATTCGGCTGTTAACCGACACCCCCGGGAAGATGGTCGGCCTGCAGATTGTGGAACGGATTCCCCATGGAAATCCCGCCCACCGGGACCCGCAGCCGCTCCATGAGGACCAAACGGGAAAAACGGGGCCATCTGCTGGCAAACCTGCAAGACGAGGACGTGGCATGGAAGTTCAAAATAACCATCGATTCAAGAGACAGCATAAGGCCATGAACAATGATTCACGCATGCCGAGTAGGGGGATGACCGTCAGCGACAGCCGCTACCGGAACATCGTCGGTCGATTGGATGCCATGTTTGAACAACTTTTGCATAAGCCGGATAAAGATCTTGGAGCGGACGTTGACCGGCTGCTGGACACCATGATGGAGCATATCGATAGCGAGAATGGTTACATGAGGATGGTGGGCTTTCCCCAAGCCGTGCAGCACGGTCTCCACCACCAGTTCATCTGCGCCAGGACGGCCGAATTGCATTACCGCATCAGCAAGGGGCAGGAGATAACGCCCGAAGAGTTGAGCAAGGTGCGCCTGCTCTGGATGGAGCACATCCATGTCCATGACCGGGCTTTCGAAGTGTTCCTGGCTTGCTAGTGGCCGCGCGGCTAGTCGTGGGGAGTAAGCCCCCCGCTTTTTAGACTGCTTCGGAAAGAGTGACGACCATGGCACGCTCATTAGTAGCCTTGCGCGGCGCTGATTTCGGGTCGCGCCCCATATATCGCCACAGGAACGAATAAAAAAGCGCATTGCAAGAAAAGGAACGACGACCATGAAGACCCGTAACCTGTTCCGGGGCCTGTTCCTGATCAACTTCGCCATTACCCTGGGTTTCGGCATCGCCGACGCCTTCTTCTCCATGTACGTCTTCAGCCTGGGGGCCCGGGGCCTCCTCCTGGGGCTGCCCCTGGTATTCTACTCCCTCTCCAAGGTCCTCTTCAGCCCCTTCATGGGCGCCTGGTCCGATCGGATCGGACGCAGAAAGATCGCTGCAATAAGCCTCGGCCTCTACCTGTTCGTCTCGGTCTGCTATTTCTTCACCACCAGCCTGCCCCTGATCACGGTCCTGCGCCTGCTCCAGGGGATCGGTTGCGCCATGTTCCGGCCGGTGGTGGTTTCCCTGGTGAGCGATTGCAGCTCCGCCAGGAAGCGGGCCACGGTCATGGGGACCTTTGACATGTCCTTCTACGGCGCCTTGAGCGTGGGACCGGTTATCGGCGGCATCCTGAAGGACCTGTGGGGTTTCAGGGGGATCTTCGCCACCCTGGCCCTGTTGTGCATCCTGGCGCTGGCAGTGGCCCTGGTCTGCATCCCTGCCCAGAGGGTCGCGCCGCGGCAAAGGGGACCCGGCGAAGGGGGGCGCTTCCGGGACATCCTGGACGTGACCCGCCACAGCACCCTGCGGGGCCTTCTGGCCTTCATCTTCGGCCGGGCCTGCGGCATCTCCCTCCTGGGCGCCTTCCTGCCGATCATGCTCACCACCCGGCTGGGGCTGAACGGCACCCGGACCGGCCTGGTCATGGCCTCCACAAGCCTGGTGATGACCCTGCTCCTGCGTCCCGTGGGCATGCTTTCCGACCGGGCGCCGCGCAGGTCCCTGGTCGCGGCGGGGGGCACCATCGTCTCGCTGCTCTACTTCCTGATACCGATGGCGGGCGGATTCTCCCAGATACTTGCCCTCGGGGTGGGGATCGGCCTGTTCAGCGTCCTGTCCCAACCGGCCAGCACGGCCCTGTTGGTGGAGGAGGGGAGCCGTCATGGCATGGGGGTGACGGTCGGGACCTTCAACGCCGTGCTCAACCTGGGCTTCGTCTCGGGACCGCTCCTGGGGGCGGGGTTGCAGAATACCCTCGGACTGACCGCCGTCTTCTACGCTGCAGGGATCATGGGGCTCGGCGCCGTGGCGCTGTTTATTAAGCATATTTCAGCAGAGGGAGGACATGCGAAACAAGATATGGGACAAGCGGAAGTTCGATTTTGACAAGTTGGCCGGGGGGCTATTTAAGAGGATGTAAGGCCGTTTGCCGGAAAAGCGGTCGCTCGGCTGCCGTCTGCGTCAGCAAATAAAAAAGGGGCTAGCTGATGAGCTAGCCCTTTTTTTAATTGGCGCGCCTGGAGAGATTCGAATCCACTTTCAGTGGTCAGTTGAATCTCTACTTTTTGGTAAAAATACTAATATGTTAGATAGTTATATCTAATGTGCCGGCTGGTTTTCGTTTGCAAACGTTCAACAGGATGCATCGGTTACCAAGCGATTGGTCAAAGTTAAGTCAAAGGCCTTGAGCCCGTCAATAAAAATGGTGTACCTCCAGAAAGGAGGGGAGACCGGGGTACGCCCATAACAACTATTTAAGTGAAATAAAGCGGGGCGGATCATGCCGGAATCGTTTGCTACAACGGACGGTACAGAAATGATGAAGTTCTCCTTTGTAGCTGAGCACCATTGCGGCCTTCTCCCCGTCGATCAATTCGCCGCAGACCGGATCGCGTACGACGTGATTCATGTCAATCTCCCGTTCCACACGCAAAGTGTTTGGCTAACTGCGGCAGCAAGCCGGAATACCGTATTTTTGCGCCGCGGCATTAATCTCCTTTTTGAGTTCCTTCTGGTTCTCCTCAAGCTCACGAACCTTGTTATTATCGATGGAGTCGGAACTGTTGTATTCCCGGTTGATTCGTAACAATTCAGTCATCATGGGGGCTGGTTTTCGTGTAGGCTCCCCCGCGTTATTGACAAGTAACCAACCTGCCGCATAGTGCATTGCTTGACGGAATCGTAAACCGAAATGCCCCCTCCATGGCTTACAACTGTTTTCAAATTATCCGCAAGATGAGAAAATCACCTGCATGCATATGAAACGGTAACCGAGCTTTCAAACAATCTGATAACCTGGTTCACGTGGTACAACGACAACCGGAAGCATTCTTCGCTTGACAAGCGAACATCGAATGAATCTTATTTATGCAACCGGATCTGGCACCTGAAGCCAAAACGTCAGGTCATTGCTCATTTCACCTTTCACACTGTCTCACAAGCCCCGCTCACCTCAGGAGGAAACAATGCCAACTACCACAACCGAAATAGAGCCAACCATCCGACGCGATAGGAAAATGGCGGATTATGCATTGGAACAGTTTTATTTATTCTTTGAGAACTCGTCCGACCTGTTGTGCATAGCTGATATTTCCGGTTATTTCAAGGTGTTGAGCCCAAGCTGGGAAAAGACCCTTGGCTATAACAATGAAGAATTATTAAGAAGGCCATATGTTGATTTTATTCATCCGGAAGACAAGGATAAGACTCTTAACGTAGTGCAAAATAATTTGAAACTCGGAATCCCTGTGTCCCATTTTGAAAATAGATTTTGCTGTAAAGACGGTACTTATAAATGTTTTTCCTGGGCAGCCAATTCTTTTCCTGAAAATAATGTAGTCTATGCCATAGCCCGAGATATTACCGACCGTAAGCAGATTGAGCATGAACGAGAGCAGTATTATATCTTCTTTAAAACATCCCGCGACATGATGTGTTTTACCGACCCCAATGGTGCTTTTATAAATGTAAACCCTGTCTGTACTGAGATTCTCGGGTTTTCCGAAGCAGAGCTCGTATCAAAACCCTTTATCGATTTTATCCATCCTGACGACAAACAGAAAACGCTCGATGAAATGGCACGGCAGCAGACAATCGGTTCCTCGTTGGCATTTGAGAACCGCTATATTTGCAAGGATGGTTCTTTTCGCTGGCTATCTTGGGGAGCCGTATATAACCGAGACGAAAAACGCACCTATGCGATTGCCCGTGACATTACAGAGATAAAGAAGTTGGAGGAAGAGAAAAATTTGCTTGAACAGCAGTTACAGCACGTCCAAAAATTGGAAAGCTTGGGTGTCTTGGCTGGTGGGATAGCCCATGACTTCAACAATATCCTCACCTCCATTGTTGGAAACGCCGACCTGGCATTGATGAAGATAAATCCAGAATCACCAATAATACAAAACCTGCACAATATCGAGCAGGCAGCCTCTCGGGCCGCCGATCTTGCCAAGCAGATGCTGGCCTATTCAGGCAAAGGAAAGTTTATTGTCAAAAAACTTGATCTGGGCCTGTTGTTGGAGGAAATGCTCCACATGTTGGAGGTATCCATTTCCAAGAAAGTGGTACTGCGCCTCAACACCTCCCCGAATCTTCCCTCTATCGAGGCTGATCCCTCCCAGATGAACCAGGTGATTATGAACCTGGTTATCAACGCTTCAGAGGCTATCGGCGACAAGAGTGGTGTCATTAGCATCACCACCGGCTGCATGGATTGCGACGAAAACTATCTGAAGGGCACCTGGCTTGCCGAAAACATCACCAATGGACTTTATGTCTATCTGGAGATCGCCGACACCGGCTGCGGCATGGACAAGGAAACGGTGGCGAAGATCTTTGACCCCTTCTTCACGACCAAGTTTACCGGGAGAGGTTTGGGCATGTCAGCAGTGATGGGTATTGTCCGGGGGCACAAAGGGGCCATCAAGGTCTACAGCGAACCCTCAAAGGGCACCACGTTCAAGATACTTCTGCCGACATCCGGCAAACCTGCTGAGATCTTCAATGTTGAATCCTTCGAAGACGACTGGAAGGGGAAAGGTAAAGTCCTGCTGGTTGACGACGAGGAAACCGTACGTGGCATTGGCAATGAAATGCTGAAGGAGTTGGGGTTCGTTGCCATTACCGCAATTGATGGCTTAGAAGCCATTGAAGTTTTTAAACAGAACCCAGATATCGCCCTTGTCATTCTCGACCTGACCATGCCCCACATAGACGGTGAACAGTGTTTCCGGGAACTCAAACGTCTCAATCCCGATGTCAAGGTGATTATGTCCAGTGGCTACAACGAGCAAGATGTCACTCAGAAATTTGTTGGCAAGGGCTTAACCGGATTCATTCAAAAGCCTTACAAATTATCGGCACTGAAAGAGGTAATACAGAAAATTATGTGACGGGGCTCTAATCCGTGTGCAAGGAGCAAACCCTGGCGACCTGACATTTGTTGTGCGGAGGGGAAAGCCTTGACGGCTTTTCCCCGTTCTTTCGCCTCGGGCAGGCCGTGTAGCTGCTGAGCGAGAGTTTAGGCTTTCTGGTGCCTTATTTCAGGATGTTTTTTGCTCCCAACTTCCCCTATTCGTCAAGCTTTCGATAGAGTGTAGTTTTGCCAATTTTTAATCTGGCTGCTGCGAGCTTCTTATTATCGCCACACGAGCGTAGCATGGACAAAATGTATTCCCTCTCCATTTCTTCCCGTGAAAAATCCCGGTTTGCTAAAACCGCTGTCGTGGTGGAGAGGTGAATTTCCTCGGGAAAGTCTTCCGGTTCAATGCAATTCCCATTACAAACAACCAGGCTCCGCTCAATAACGTTTTGGAGCTCACGAACATTTTCGGGCCGCTAACAGAAAAAGATGTCCGAGCCGGTAATTCCGTCCCAGATAGCAAAAGCCCCTGACCTTGCCATAGCTGTTAGTCACAGTTTTGGTCAAAGCCAAGGGCTCTATGCTGATAACTATCTGCAATAGTTATCTTTTTAATGGTGCGCCTGGAGAGATTCGAACTCCCGACCTACGGATTCGTAGTCCGTTGCTCTATCCAGCTGAGCTACAAGCGCAAGCTGATTTTCCTGAAACAAAAGGGTCGGTACCCTCTGGAAAATAATGGTGCCCAGGGACGGAATCGAACCGCCGACACGAGGATTTTCAGTCCTCTGCTCTACCGACTGAGCTACCTGGGCGAAAAAGGATTTTTTATATACCCCGATTTGATTCGAACTGTCAATGAAAAACTGCCCTTTGCCGGGCCTGTCTCACATTATTTCTCTTCGGCCCGCTGAACCCGGATGGGAACGTAGTTGCAGAAGGGCTCTTCCTCCATGTAATCGCCGTGCACCGCATCCGCCCTGGCCCGGCACCCGCCGCAGACGTTGATGTATTCGCATTGCCCGCATTTGCCCTTGTAGGCTTTGAAGTCGCGGAGATTCTGGAAGATTTCCGAATTCTCCCAGATCTCGCGGAACGGGGTCTGCTTGACGTTCCCGGCGACCCGATGGAAGTAGGAACAGGGCTTGACGTTGCCGAAGCAGTCGATCAGGCAGATGGTCTGGGCGGCGATACACCCCTTGCCGCCGCCGGTGGAAAACGTCAGGGAGCGCCGCTCAAACTTGAGCCCCTCCGCTTTGGCTTTCTGGGGAACGATCCGGTAGTAATGGGGGGCGCAGGTCGGCCGCATGAGGATGTCGTCTTCGACCTTTTCCTGCTGGTAGTGCCAGTCGAGGATCTCCTCGTAGTCCTCCTTGGAGATCAGCTCGTTCATGATCGCTTCGCCGCGGCCGGTGGGGACGATCATGAACATGTACCAGGCGGTTGCCCCCAACGATTTGGCCAGCTTGAACGTATCGGCAATGTCATGCTGATTGCGCTTGGTAAAGGACGAGTTGATCAGGAATTTCTGGCCGTTGCGGCGGAAGATCTCGGCCGCGCGGATAACCCCCTCGAACGAGCCGGGGCACTGGCGAAAGTTGTCGTGAATTTCCGGTGTCGACCCATCCAGGGACAGTGACACCATCTTTATGTCGGCCTTTTTCATCTTCTGGCAAATCTCGTCGGTTACCAGGGCACCGTTGCTTGCCATGCACATGCGCAGGCCCAGGGATGTCCCGAACTCTGCCAGTTCGAAGATATCCGGTCTCAAGAGCGGCTCGCCGCCGGAGAGTACGATGACCGGTTTGGAGAATGCGGCGATTTCGGACAGCAGCTTTTTCCCCTCATCCGTCGTGAAGTCGCCTTCCGATGAGGTCATGTCCGAAGAGCAGCGGCAGTGCACGCAGCGCAGATTGCATTTCTGCGTGGTTTCCCAGGCGATCCATTTGGGTACAAATTCCTCGCGCATAAGGCTCCCGTCTCAAATAATAGGGCGCCCATTCGTGACGCCCATTCAAGACTTTACCGCGAATGGGCGTGTAAACTCAAGGATAATTGTTGGAGAACCGTTTGTTTGCCAAACGGCGTATATTGGCGCTCCCCGTTTTTTAATAAACTTGAAAGGGCACACCAATTCTGTTATACAAAAGCCTATTAACCTAGATACGTGCAATTCTGCCTGAATTTCTACGGGTAAATGCAAGGAGCGAGGCATGTCCACTCCGCAGATGGTCATGTACGACGAAGAGTTCCAGGAGATCAACGAGGTTATCGGCAGACTCCTGAAAGAGGCGAATGCCAAGGTTATCTTTCTGGTGGACAAAAACGGCCAGCTCATTTCCGGTGTGGGGGAGACCGAGCGTTTTGATACGACATCGCTGGCCTCGCTCACTGCCGGCAATATCGCTGCAACGGGCGGCCTCGCCAAGCTGATCGGTGAAAAGGAATTCTCGATCCTTTTCCATGAGGGCGAAAAGGATAATCTGCACATATCGATCGTCGGCGGCCGGGTGATCCTGGTCGTGTTGTTCGACAGCCGCTCATCCCTCGGGCTGGTCCGGCTGCGGGTGAAAAAGTCTTCGGAAGAGCTCTCGGGCATTTTTGAAAAATTACTCAAAAAAGCGGAAGATAAGGAAAAGCGCGGGGTTTCTGATTTTCCCTTTGCCGAGATTACTGATGATGATATTGATAGCCTTTTCAGTTAAGGTTTCGAGGTAAGCTGGCAATGTCCTTTATCAACTACGCCTCCCGCGAGATTAATTGCAAGATCGTCTACTACGGTCCGGGGTTGTGCGGCAAGACCACGAATCTTCAGTATATTTATCAAAAAACCGCCCCGGACGCCAAGGGCAAGATGATCAGCCTCGCAACCGAGACGGAGCGGACGCTTTTCTTTGATTTTCTGCCGTTGGCACTGGGTGAGATCCGGGGCTTTAAAACCCGTTTTCATCTCTACACCGTTCCGGGGCAGGTCTTCTATGATGCATCGCGCAAGTTGATCCTGAAGGGGGTCGACGGCGTTGTCTTTGTGGCCGACTCACAGGAAGAGCGCATGGACGCCAATGTGGAATCCCTGGATAACCTGCGTTTCAACCTCAAGGAACAGGGGTACGACCTTGACAAGCTCCCCTATGTTGTCCAGTACAATAAGCGCGATCTGGACAATATCGTGAGTATTGAAGAGTTGCGCCGCGAAATCAATCCAACGAATGTCCCTGAATTCACGGGGTGCGCTACGACCGGCGAGGGGGTGTTCGAGACCCTCAAGGCGGTGGCGAAGTTGATCCTGATTGACCTGAAAAAAGGTAAGTAACACTCGAGACACCATCATTCAAGGCCCATGGATGGTATCTATGGGCTTTTGAATGAGTAATCGTGGAGGTTCAGATATGTCAACGGAGCTGATCGACGTACCCAAGGGGATGAGCATCGTCAAATCGATCCTCGTCAAGCGTCTCCAGACCCCCGGCTATTTTGCTGATGTCTACTTGGTTATGCAGAACGGGCAATATGAAGCCGCCTTGTTCATCAACGACAAATACAAGCCCGGCCCGCCGATCCCTTACCCGCTTGATAACCCTACCGAAGAAGTAACCCATTGGATGGGGGTGCGGCCGAGCGTGGGGCTGAGCCTGGAGGAGGCGGACCGGATCATCAGCGAGGTGGAGGGCGAGAATGCCATCCATCGCAAGAAGATGCAGGACCGCTGGAATAAGAGCGACACCCTGTAGCTTTCTTTCGGCTTGATTTTTTCGAGCCTGCATGGTAATTAGAAAACCCTGCTGAATCAGGGCTGCGATATTTGGAGAGATGGCCGAGTAGGTCGAAGGCGCTCGCCTGCTAAGCGAGTATACTGGGAAACCGGTATCGAGGGTTCGAATCCCTCTCTCTCCGCCATTGCGTTGTGATAATGGGTGTTTTTTTGACTATAGTTGCTCGCGTGCACAAGGTACTACTTATTGTTTTGCTTTTTCTGCCGGCGTTCCTGATGGGCTGTCAGCAAAAGGGACAAGAGCAGAAGCCGCAGCCGAAGATCGATGCCGCCGGGTCGCACGTCACCAAGAAGGAAGCGACGGTTGTTGTCCCCGATGCCGTAAAGAAGTCGTGGAAGGCGGTTCGGATCGCCGTCATAGACAAGGCGAACATCAAAGAAACCGTCTATACCGTTCCCATCGGCAGTTCCGTTTCCGTCCCCGCATTTTCCCTGGATATCGCAGTTGAGGCCTTCCTCCCCGCCTTTATCATGGAGGGGGCCGTCATGACCACCTCCTCAAACGACCTGAAGAATCCCGCTGCAAAAGTCACGATAACCGAAAAAGGGAACATCATCTTCAAAGGGTGGCTCTTTGCGCGGTTTCCGACGAACACCTTCATGCATCCGAACTATGGGTTCACCCTGGTCGATGCGGTCCCCGCCAAATAGCCGTCCCTGAGCGCTGTCGCCCCACGGCGTTCATCCCTGGGTGCCAATCGCCTCCCGGGCCAGCGTGTCGCAACGCTCGTTCTCGCTATGGCCGTTGTGGCCGCGGACCCACCTCCATTCTATGGAGTGGCGCTGGGCAAGCCCCAAAAGCGTCTCCCACAGGTCGCGGTTGACGACCGGTTCCTTCTTGCTGTTCTGCCACCCCTTCCGTTGCCACCCCGTGATCCATTCGGTCATACCCTTTACCAGGTACTGGGAATCGGTCGTCAGAATCACGCGGCAGGGACGGGTCAGTTGGCGCAATGCCTCAATGGCGGCGGTCAACTCCATGCGGTTATTGGTTGTGGGCGTTTCCCCGCCGGAGATCTCTTTCGTGCGCCCCTGGCAGCGCAGGATCGCGCCATAGCCGCCCGGGCCCGGATTGCCGCTGCAGGCGCCGTCGCAAAAGATCTCCACCACCCCGCCCGGCTGCTCCTGTTCGGTTTTTTTACGCTTCGCCGGCATAGGCCCCCTCCTTCTTCAGCAGGTCGGCGATGGCGTTCATGACGCGTTCGACGATGAGTTGGTGGGTTTCCCGGGTGTCTTCCAGGCAATAGAGGTCGCTGAAGTCGAGGGGGGCGCCGAAGATAACGGAGGCGGACTGGCCGAATCCCGGGAATTTCCAGTGGTTCAGGCCGATCAGTGCTGTCGGGATGACCGTGGGCCGGGTGTCGAAGATGATCTTGCCGACGCCCCGGTTGCCCTTGCCCAGGCGTCCGTCCCGGTGGCGCGTTCCTTCGGGGAAGAGCATGACCTTCTGGTCCGCAAGCAGTTGGTTGATGATCCGGTTGGCCCTGACGTCGCGGCCGCGCCTGACGGGAAAGGCCCCCCACGAGGAGTACAGAAGACGCGGGATAAGTTTCTGGAATAGCTCCTCCTTGGCCGGAGCCCATACCATTTGCAAGGGATGGTGCCGGACGATGGCCCAGGGGAGAAAAATCGTGTCGTAGGCGGAAATGTGGTTGGAGGTAAACAGAACGCCCCCGCTGTTCGGTATCTGCCCGCCCCCCTTGGAGGTGAAGCGGTTCAGTGCCGAGGCATAGGAGCCGATCACCCAGCAGGAAAATGTTACCCAACTACGTCGTACAAGCGACCCGTTCATCCGTCTACTTCCTTCATAATGCCGCCGTGCGGCAGAAATGGCCTTGCAAGCTCCCCGCTTATACCATGTCCGGCACAATTCGGCAACCTCGACCGGGGCAGATTGTTCTGCGTTGGAATTGCCCAGGATTGCTGCTATAGTTCAGGCATGAACGCAGACAACCGAGAGATCGTCTTCAACGGACTCGTATACGATATCGAGCAGATGCAGGTGGAGATCGGCTCCCACGGCAGCCATACCTTTCAGGTCATCCGGCATCCCGGCGGCGCCGGGGTGCTCCCGGTGCATGCAGACGGGAGCGTATCGCTGATCCGGCAACTGCGCCCGGCGGTCGACGCCGTGCTCCTGGAGATCCCGGCCGGTCGCCTCGGCCCGGGGGAACCGCCCCTCCGCTGTGCCGGCCGCGAACTGCGGGAAGAAACCGGGATGCGGGCCGAACGGTTGGTTCCGCTCGGCACGATTCATTCGTCGCCCGGCGTTTTCGATGAGCTCGTGCACCTTTATGCGGCTACCGGCATCTCCCAGGGGGAGGCGGAACCGGAGGACGACGAGGAGATCGAGGTCGTCCGCATGCCGTTTGCCGAAGCCCTGGCCATGGCTGCCGACGGGCGCATCAGCGATGCCAAAACCATAGTTACCCTTTTCAGATGGGACCAGAGATGCACGACGCAAACTACCTGATCGGCAGACAGCCGGTCCTTGACCGCAATGAAGGAATCCGCGCCAATCTCAGCCTCTCCCGGGAAGGCGTGCTGGAAGCCCGGGTCAAGGCCTACGGCTGGCGCAGCGGGATGTTCTGAACATGAGTGCCTATGCCGTAAGCGAGGAGAAAAACCGCTGGCTCATCCGCAAGATGGCCGAGCTGGGGGTGACGGAGGAGGACCTGGAGGAGACCTTTGTCCGGTCGTCGGGCAACGGCGGCCAACATGTCAACAAGACCTCCACCTGCGTCCAGTTGCGCCACAAGCCCAGCGGCATCACCGTAAGCGCTTCCCGGGAGCGCAGCCAGTCGGTAAACCGTTTCCTGGCGCGGCGCGAATTGCTGGAGCGCCTTGAGGCACGGAACGGCGTGCAGACGGCCGAGATGAAACGGGTCGAAAAACTACGCAAACAGAAAAACAGGCGCCGCAGACGGACCGCCACGAAGGTTGTATCATGATCGCCCCCGAAACCCTGAAACGGCTGGAATACGACAAGATCCTGACCGAGATCGCCACCCTGGCCCACAGCGACGCAACCTACGAACGGGTCATGGCCACCGCGCCGCTGGACACTCCTGAACAGATCCGGCTGGCGGCGGGACGGGTCGCCGAGGTCCGAAAGCTGATCAGCCTCGGCATCGCCCTGCGGCTTGACGCCTTCCAGGACATCCGCCCATTGCTGGAGGCCGTTCGTCCGGCGGGGGCCTTTCTGGCGCCCCAGGACCTGCTGCTGTTCATCCCCGTGTTGAGCGCCTTCGGCGACATCTCGCGCCAACTCGCCCCGCGGAGCGATTGCCCCGGCCTTGCATCGCTGGCCCCACCGTTGCGCCCCTTTCCCGACATCCTGGAGCCGCTGGTCGCCTCCATCGATCACGACGGCAGCATCATGGACAGCGCTTCGGTGCAACTCCGGGAGATCCGCCGGGCCAAACGCACCCTGGCGGCCCGCATTCGCAAGAAGATCGAGGAGATCGTCCGGGACAACGCAATCGAGATCTTTCTCCAGGACGACTTCATCACCCAGCGTTCGGGGCGGTGGGTGATCCCGGTACGCATGGACTCCAAGGGGATGGTGCGCGGCGTGGTGCACGACGTCTCGGCCTCGGGCGAGACCGCCTTCATGGAACCGCTGGAGATCATCCCCTTTGTCAACGAACTGGAAAATGTGAGCGCCGAGGAGAAGGCCGAGGAGATCCGCATCCTCAGGCAGCTCTCGGCGTGGCTCCGTGAGGATGCCCCGGCCCTGGAAGGGTGCTTCGCCACGCTGGTTGCGTTGGACGTGCTCAACTGCACGGCCCGTTTTGCCGAACGCCACGGCCTGGAAACGCCCAATCTGAACGGCGAGGGGGCCTTGCGTCTGGTCCAGGCCCGCCATCCGCTGCTCATGATGCTCCAGCGCCAGGGGGCCATTCCGAGGGTGCAGCCGCTGGATCTGGAGATGGGGGACGACGGCAGGGTCATGGTCATCACCGGTCCCAACGCCGGCGGCAAGACCATCGCCTTGAAGACCGCCGGGGTCCTGACCCTGATGGCCCTCTCCGCCATACCGGTGCCGTGCGACGGCGCCCGCTCCACCTTCCCGCTGCTGGATACCCTGCTGGTGGACATCGGTGACGAGCAATCCATCGAACAGAGCCTCTCCACCTTTTCGGCCCACGTGGCCCGCATCGTCACCATTCTGGGGCAGGCCGGCCCGCACTCCCTGGTGTTGCTGGACGAGTTGGGCGCCGGCACCGAGCCGCAGCAGGGGGCGGCCATCGCCTGCGGCGTGCTGCGGGACCTGCAGGAACGGGGCGCCACGGTGATCGCCACCACCCATCTCTCGGAGATCATCGGGTTCGTCCACCGCACCGCGGGCATGATCAACGCCGGCATGGAGTACGACGCCGCGACCTATACCCCGCTCTACCGCCTGATCAGCGGCGAGCCGGGGCATTCTCACGCCGTCGAGATCGCCCGGCGCTACGGCATGCCCGAACGGGTGATCGCCTTTGCCCGGGAGATGGTGGGCAGCGGGGGGGCGGAATTCACGGCGCTCCTGGCCGACCTGCACCGCAGGCGGGATGAACTGGCGGAGGCGCAGCGGGAGTTGGACCGGCAAGGGGACGCGCTGCGCAGAAAACAGCAGGAGGTGGAGGCGCGCGCCGGCGCCATCGAGGCGGCGCGGCGGGAGGCGTCGGATCGTGCCTGGACCGAGGCCCGGGACCTGATTTCCACGACCCGGCGGCAGATGAACGAGCTGCTGGAGGAGTACAAACGGGAGAAACGCGCCGAAACCATCGAACGACTGCGTCAAAGCGAGGCGGACCTGACCGGACAGCTCAAGCCCCGCACCTCCGAGGGGCTTGAACTGCTCCCCCTGAAGGAGGTCGCGGCGGGGGATGCGGTACATATTCGCTCTTTGGGGCACGACGGGGTTGTCGTTTCCGTGGACCCCCGGCAGGAGAAGGCGCGGGTCAGGACCGGCAGCATGGAGGTGGACGTGGCCGTCGGCGACCTGGCGGCCCCCCGCAAGCAGGGGAAAGAGAAGGCGCGGCGTCCGGCCCCGGGTGCCTGGAAGGCCGGGCAGGTGGAGACGGAGGAAGACGGGGAGCGGGAGCTGAAGCTGATCGGTCTGCGGGTTGACGATGCCCTGGACCTGTTGGAGCCGTTCCTCAACCACGCCTCCCTGAACGGCCTGACGGAGGTCCGCATCATCCACGGTGTCGGCACGGGGCGGCTGCGCGATGCCGTGCGCGACCACCTGACCCGCCATCCGCTGGTGGCGGAGTTTCGCTCCGGTGGTCCCCATGAGGGGAGAGACGGCGCCACGGTGGTGCTTTTACGAGGTTGTTGAAAAACCCAGGTTGTTCAAAAATAGTCAGATCGTCGCACCCGCAGAGGGCCCCGAGGAGGCGTAGCAGCGCTACGCTGCACGAAGGGGCTTTCGAGGATGGCGGCGAGATGGCTGTTTTTCAACAACCTGCTGCGGGGAGGTACACTCTGGACAGCTTCATCATGGAAGTCAGCGAACAGGACGTCAGGCGGGAACGGGACAAGTCCCGGGAGTTGCGCAGGAGCCGCTGGTGGCAGAATCGCCTCGCCCTGGGGCGTTGCCACTGGTGCGGCGGTGCGTTCCCCCCCGATGAACTGACCATGGACCATATCATCCCCCTGGCCCGGGGGGGGAAAGGCTCCCGCAACAACGTGGTGCCGGCCTGCAAGGAATGCAACAGCCGGAAGAAGTACCTGCTCCCCATGGAGTGGGATGATTACGTGAGACAGTTCGAAAAGCAGGAGCAGTGAATGACGAATGCCGCGACGAGCCGTTACAAGGTGGTCATCTACGATTGCGACGGGGTCCTGTTCGACTCCCTGGAATCCAACTACATCTTCTATAACCGGGTCATGGAACACCTGAACCGGCCCCCCCTGGACCGGGGGGACGAGCATGCCCGGAAGGTGCTGCACACCTATTCGTTCAACGATGTGATGGCGTATTTCTTTGCCGGCGACCGGTGCCACGAGGAGGCCCTGCGCTTTGCCAAGACCATCCATTACCGGGACCTTGCCCCTTACATGCGTATGGAGGCGGGGCTGATCGAGACCCTCGACCGGCTCAAGGGGCGGGTCTCCCTGGCCATCTGCACCAACCGGGCGGTTTCCATGGACATGATCATCGACGACTTCGGGCTGAACGGCTACTTCGAGTGCGTCATGACCGCATCCCAGGTGACGAATCCCAAGCCGCACCCCGAACCGCTCCTCAAGGTGCTGGACCATTTCGGCATCGAACCGCACGAGGCGCTGTTCGTGGGGGATGGGGAGGTTGACATGCTCTCGGCCCGCGGCGCGGGGGTCCCGTTTGTCGCCTACAAGACTTATTTGCCGGGTCAGACCCGCATCGAGCACCACGCCGAGATCATGGCGCATCTCTTTGGGGGGCCGGAAGACGTCCGGCTTACGCCATGATCGTCCTTTCAACCTAAAGACGTCAGTCCTTCACCACAAAGGCACAAAGAGCACAAAGAACCCACAGTGTTAGCGGCGAAAGATATTCAACCAACAGGTGAGTCCAGCCAATTATGAAATTATCATATAACCAGCTAAAATCATTATTCGTGTAGCTTTGTGTCCTTTGTGTCTTTGTGGTGAACTGCGTTTCCCTGGTTCAATCCTTGCCGCCGGCTGCCGCGCCGTAACCGCGGACCTGCTCCATCAGAAAATCGACGAAGGCCCGGTTGGCCCGCGACAGGTAGGCCCCCTTCTTCCAGGCCAACATCAGGTCCAGATGAAGCGGCGGGTCGAAGGAGACGGCCCGCAGTTCGGCGTCGTCCTCCACCACCATGCGCAGCAGGGTCGAGATGCCGAGTCCTTTTTTCACCAGCGACTTGACCATGGTGTACAGGTTGGTCTCGAAGACCACCTCGGGCGTTATGCCGCTTTCCTTCATCTCCTCGAAGAGCATCTCCCGCTGGTAGTACCCCTCCTTGAACATGATGAGCGGCTGTCGCGCAAACTCCTCCATGGTCAGGGCGGAACGGGCGGTGAAGGGGTGGTCGGGAGGGACGCAGACCACCACCTCTTCCCGCAGTATGGGCCGTACCTCCAGGTTGTCGGGGACATGACCTCCGGCAATGACCCCCATGTCCAACTCCCCCTGGATGATCATCTTCAGGATGCTGGCGGCGCCTTCGCCGGAAACCGCGAGGTGGAGGTACGGATAGCGCTCGGCAAAAGCGCAGATGATGGTCGGGAAGAAGTAGGCGCTCATCATGGGGGGGACGCCGACCCGCACCTCGCCCTTGCCGAGACCGCGCAGGTCGGCCATCTCCTGACCGGCGGCCTTCAAGTCCCCCAGGATGCGGCGGGCGTGCCCCAGCAGTATCTCCCCCTCTGCCGTCAGGGATATCTTGCGGTCCTGCCGGTTGAACAGGATCAACTCCAATTCCTCTTCCAGCTTGCGGATGGCCGCACTGACGGCGGGCTGCGCCACATGCAACGCTTCAGCCGCCCTGGTAAAGTTGCTGAACCGGGCAATCTCCGCAAAAAATTTCAGTTGACGCAGGTCCATTCCGCATCCTCCATATAAAATTATTATCGATATGATAGATATTATATATTTTTGTTATCGTAATGCAAATGGTACGCTACCAATATATTCGAAACAGGAAAGCGAACCATGAGCGAATTGACCATTACTACGGAAGCAGAGTTCATCCGCAGCGGCAGCACCACCTTCCGCCAGACCAATCTGGCATTTTTTGCCGCCGGTTTTGTCACCTTCATCACCCTGTACGACGTCCAGCCGCTCCTGCCGGAGTTTGCCCGGGAATTCGGCGTTCCGGCCGCCCTTGCCAGTCTGCCCCTTTCGGTTACCACCTGCACCCTGGCCATAGCCATGCTGCTCGTGGGAACCGTGTCGGAAACCCTTGGCCGCAAGCCGGTCATGGTGTTCTCGCTTTTTTTGACCTCGCTTTTGGCGTTCACGACCGCTTTCAGCCACACCCTCTCCTCGCTGATCGTCGTCAGGCTTCTGCAGGGATTGGTGCTGGCGGGGCTGCCCTCGGTGGCCATGGCCTACCTGAGCGAGGAGATCGACCCCCCGTCCATCGGTGCCGCCATGGGGCTCTATATCAGCGGTAACGCCATCGGCGGCATGTCGGGGCGGATCTTTACGGCCACCGTTACCGACCTCTCCTCGTGGCGTACGGCCCTGGCGCTCATCGGGGTCGCCTGCCTGGGACTGAGCGTCTACTTTGTCCGCCACCTCCCGCCTTCCGCCCATTTCCGGCGGCACCCCTTCGAGGTGGGGTATCTCTTCACCTCGCTCTACCGGCAGATGCGGGACCCGGCGCTCCTCTGCCTCTACGGTCTCGGCTTCCTGATCATGGGGAGTTTCGTCACCCTCTACAACTACATCACCTTCCGGCTCCTGGGGCATCCCTACGACCTGACCCAAACCCTGGTCAGCCTGATCTTCCTGGTCTACTTCTTAGGCTCCTACAGTTCCAGCTCCATGGGACGGATGGTGAACCGTTTCGGCCGCCGCGCCATGATCTGCGCCGGCCTCGGCGCCATGGCCGCCGGCACGGCCATCACCCTGGCCGCGCCGCTCCCCTGGATCATCGTCGGGGTGGCCGTATTCACCTGCGGTTTTTTCAGCGCACACTCCGTCGCCTCCAGTTGGGTGGGGCGCCACGCCAAAACCGGCAAGGCCCAGGCCTCCTCACTCTACCTCTTCTTCTATTACCTGGGATCGAGCATCTCCGGGACCGCAGGCGGGTTCTGCTGGACCCACGGGGGATGGGGCGGTGTGGCGGGATTGATCGGTCTGTTGCTCGCGACCGCGTTTGTGATCATCGCCTTGTCCACGCGCCTGTCGACAGAACAGCCCTCGGGTGGTATAGTTGGAAAGATTTGAAGCGGTCCGGCTGATTTCTGTCAGCCATGCTGGAAAGAGGAGGGCGTTATGGCGGCAAAAAAGATTCTGATGCTGGTAGGCGATTATGTCGAGGACTACGAGGTCATGGTGCCGTTCCAGGCCCTGCAGATGGTCGGGCATACGGTGCACGCGGTCTGCAGCGGCAAGAAGGCCGGCGACACGGTGCGCACGGCGGTGCACGACTTCGAGGGGGACCAGACCTATAGCGAGAAGCCGGGGCACAACTTTGCCCTGAATGCCACCTTTGCCGAGGTCCGCGCCCAGGATTACGACGCCCTCGTGGTCCCCGGCGGCAGGGCACCCGAGTATATCCGCCTGGATCAGGCGGTGCTGGAGATCGTACGGCACTTCGACACCGCCCGCAAGCCCATCGCGGCCATCTGCCATGGAGCGCAGCTCTTGGCCGCCGCCGGGGTGCTGAAAGGGAAGGGGTGTTCCGCATACCCGGCCGTCGGGCCGGAGGTGACCATCTCCGGCGGGACCTACGTGGACATCCCCGTGGACAAGGCCCATGTGGACGGGAACCTGGTCACGGCCCCGGCATGGCCGGCCCATCCCGAATGGCTGGCGAAATTCCTGAAGGTTTTGGGGACGGAGATCACCCCGTGATCAGGCGCTGTCCCGTTGTTGCAGGACCACCACATACCTCTGCCTTTCCGGCGCCGTGCGGCAGTCGGTGAGGGGGCCCTTCTCGCGTATGGCCCGCCTCCGGGCGCTGTTCGCCGCCCTGCTGCTGTTCGTCGGTGCTTCGTTCCCGCTGCCGGCAGGCGCTGCCGGCGACCGCACGGTCCTCTGGAATATCGTCACCAACTGCCTGGATGCTTCCGGTGCGGATTACTGTACGGCGTGCCGCTGGCCGCGGGTCGACAGCACCTGCTTCCACGGGGGCGCCTGCAACGGCGCGACGGAGGTCTGGGCCGAGTCGGGCGATTTCGTTGTGCTGCGCGACTCCAAGATGTGCGGCTGCCCGGAGGGCTTTGTGCACGGCCTGGCGATCCCCCGCGCCCGGGTGACCGGCGTCGAAGACCCGCGGCGTCCCGATGGCATCTGGGCGTTTGCCTGGGAGGCGGCCCGCAAGCGCATGGGTGACGACCCGGCTATCGCCCTTGCCGTCAACCCGCAGGGGCAGCGCGGCCAGGACCAGCTCCACGTCCACCTCCTCCGGCTGCATGGCGATGCCGGCGAACTCATCGCCCAACGCGCAAAAGACCGCGTGCGGAACCTGGATCAGGTCTGGAAGGTCGCCGCCCAAAGGGCTGCCGTCGAGGGGCTGACGGATTACGGCGTGCTGGTTGTCGCCCACCGCGAGGGGGGATTCATGGTGCTGGTCGCCCGGGAAAGCCCGGAAAAGCTGTACACCGATGCGCGCTGCCGTTGAGAACCACCGGCAGGGGCCTGTCGGAATAATCGGGATACGAGAAAGAAACATGGCCTACGTATATCTGCTGGTGGCAATCGTTGCCGAAGTGATCGGGACGAGCGCCCTGAAGGCGTCGGAGGGCTTTTCCCGCCTGATCCCGAGTACGCTCGTCGTGCTGGGGTACGGGATCGCATTCTACTGTCTGAGCCAGGTGCTGAAAAGCATCCCGGTGGGGGTGAGCTATGCCATCTGGTCCGGCCTGGGGATCGTCCTCATCTCCGTGGTCGGCGCCGTTTTCTTCAAGCAGGCGCTCGATCTCCCCGCCATCCTCGGCATGGCGCTGATCATCGCCGGGGTTGCCGTCATCAACCTGTTTTCCACGTCGGTAAGGCCCTGAGAAAAAATAGTCTGCACTACCATTCGACACGGAACATGGCCGCTACTTCCTCCCCGCCTCGGCCGGTTGCACCATCTGCCCCTCGCTGATGCCGCTGCCCGGATTGAGCACGACCCGTTCCCCCTCTTTCAGCCCCGCGCCACTCCGCACCATCTTGCCGTCGCTGTCGGCCACCGACACCTCGCGGAACCTCACCCGGTTGTCGCTCCCCACCACTCCCACGTAGGACTGTTCCCCCTTCACCAGCAGCGCCTCTGCCGGTACCTGGACATGGGGCGGGGCGGTCAGCGCCAGACTGACCTGCACGAATCCTCCGGCCAGAATTACGCCTTCCCGGTTATCCAGGTCCAACTCCACCAGGAGCGTACGGCTCTTGAGGTCGAGTTCGCCGCTGATGCGGGTCACGCTGGCCGGAAGTTTCACCTCGGGGCGTGTGGCGTCGGCGATCTCTGCACGGTCACCTTTTCTGACGAAGGCGGCGTTCTTTTGATCCAGGTAGACATAGACCCGCAGCCGGTCGGTTTTGGAGATGGTCGCGACCGGTTGCGCCGCGGTCTGGTTGGTGGTGGCGCTCTGCAGGAGCGCCCCGGGGTCGACGAAGCGGGCCGTCACCGTACCGCTGAACGGGGCGCGCACCGTCTCGTACCCCTTCTGGCTCTTCAGCCCCGCGGCGGTAGCTTCGGCGCTCCTGGCGGCGGCCTCGGCGTTGTCATAGTCCTGCCGGGCAACCACCCCGTCCTTGATCAGGAGCCGCTCCCGGTCGGCAAACAGCCTCTTGGTGCGGGCATCGGCCGCGGCCGCATCGTACTGGCGGTCCAGTTCGGGGGATTCGATCAGCGCCAGTACCTGGCCGCGGTCGACCCGGTCCCCCTTGTCCACGCGGATTTCGCGCAGATAGCCGCTTACCTTGGCGTACAGGGTAACCTCGGCAAAGGGACGTGCCTCGCCCGATAGTACCACGCTCCGCTGCGCGGGGGAGCGGCCGGCAACGGCAATCGTCACGCGAGGTCCGGCCGTGAGGGCGGCCTGGCGAACCCGGAGTTCAGCCCGCACCTGACTGCGGCGACTGCCCATCAGCACCGCCACAAGGACCACTGCCAGCGCCACCAGCAGGCCGCCGGCCAGGAAGAGTCGTCTTCGTGATGTCAAAGCACGTTCATTCATTGGGATTTCCCCTCTCTCCCTCGTCCTCGCCCCGCTCCGCAGCCAGGAACCGATCGTCAAGGAGATGCTTGACCGGCATCTTGGTGCGCAGCAACGAGTAGATTACCGGCACCACGAACAGGGTCAGGAGCGTCGCCACCAGCAGCCCGCCGATCACGGCCCGGCCCAGGGGGGCGTTCTGCTCGCCCGCTTCGCCCATGGCAAAGGCCATGGGCACCATGCCGATGATCATGGCCAGGGCGGTCATCAACACTGGCCTCAGCCGTGTCCTGGCAGCCTCCAGGGCCGCTTCCGCCGGTGTGACCACCTTTTCCACCCTGATGTCGTTGGCAAAGCTCACCAGCAGGATCGAGTTGGAGGTGGCGATGCCGATGGCCATGATCGACCCCATGAGCGATTCCACGTTGATGGTGGTGCCGGTCAGCGCCAGCATCCAGAGTATCCCCATCAGGGCGCCCGGCACGGCCATCATGATGATGAAGGGGTCGATCCACGACTGGAACAGCACCACCATCAGGAAATAGACCAGGAGGGTGGCCAGGACCAGCCCCAATCCCAGGCTGCGGAAGGACTGGTTCATGACCTCGTTCTGGCCGCGCACCGTGATGCGCATGCCCGGGGGGAGTTTTCCGAGTGCCGCGATGCTCTTGTCGATATCCCGGATCACGGAGCCCAGGTCGCGCCCCTCTACGCCGGCATCCACATCAAGCACCCTTTGCACCGTGTAGTGGGTGATGTTCTCGAAGCTCACCCGGTGGGAGATGCGCGCCAGGTTGCCCAGGGTTTGGGCCGGGATCTGGGGCGTATCCGCCGGTGCCGGCTGGAATGGCGGCTGGAGCAACGCGCCGGCCGACGGCGGGGTGACCGGCATGGCTGCCAGGTCCGACAGGGTGGTCTGGTACCGGCGCGGGATCTGCACCGCCACGGTGTAGTTGACGTTGTTGGCCGGGTTGAGGAAAAACGAGGGGGCGATCAGGATACTGGAGGAGAGGGCGATCAGGGCGCTGGTGGCCACGTCCCGTTCACTCATGCCGAGCCGGGCCGCCCGGACCCGGTCCACGTCCACCTGCAGGGTCGGGTAATCCAGCACCTGGTTGATATGCACGTCGGCGGCGCCCGGGATGGTGAGCAGGGCATCCCTGATCTTGAGGGCGTACGGGTAGGATTTGCTGAAGTCCGCCCCTTCGATCTGGATATCGATGGGTGAGGTCAGACCGAAGTTGAGCACCTGGGTGACGATGTCGGCGGATTGGAAATAGAAGGATGAGCCGGGGAACTCACGGGGGAGCACCTCCCGTATCCGGTGCCGGTACAGGGCCGTCGGCCGGTGCCCCTTCTTGAGGGAGATGAGGATCTCGGCGTCCATGCCGCTGATGTTCTCGGTCTGCACAAAGGCCAGGTTATAGAACGTGGGCACCCCGATCATATCGTTGATGGTGTCGATCTCCCCGGCCGGGATGATCCCGCGGATCCGTTCCTCCACCCGGGCCAGCAATCTCTCGGTATCCTCGATGCGGGTTCCGGCCGGGGCGCGCACATGCAGCTTCATCAACCCCACGTCCACCGGGGGGAAAAAGTCGGTGCCGATGATGAAGAGCAGCCCCAGGCTGGCCAGCCCCACCAGGGCCGCCACCGCCAACGTGAAGGCGCGGTGGTGCAGGGCCGTTGCCAGCAACCGGCCGTAGCGTTCCCGGAACCGCTCGAAGCCCTCCTCGCGGCGTTGGTTCAACCTCCGGAAGAGGTCGGCCGTCCTCCCGGGTGATGGCGGGGCCCCTCCCTGGTGGTGCTTCCCTCCCAGCAGCATCCGCGACAGCACCGGAACCAGGGTGCGGGAGAGCAGGTAGGAGGCCAGCATGGCGGTCACCACCGCGAACGCCAGTGGGGTGAAGAGGTGCTTGGCCGGCCCGACCAGCAGCACCACCGGAAAGAAGACCACGCAGATGGCCATGGTCGCCACGATGGCCGGCATCGCCACCTGGCGGGCGCTGTCCATGACCGCCATGGTGAGCGGCTTGCCCTGGGCGCGGTTGCGGTGGATGTTCTCCACCTCTACCGTGGCGTCGTCCACCAGCATGCCGATGGCCAGGGCCAAGCCGCCCAGGGTCATGATATTGATGCTCTGGCCGGCCAGGTTCATGGCGATCACGGCGCTGAAAATAGCCAGGGGGATGGAGGTGGAGACCACGATCATGCTGCGCAGGCTGCCGAGGAAGACCAGGATCATGAGGGACACCAGGATCGTGCCGATGACCGCCTCGCGCACCACCCCCTCCACCGCCGCCCGCACGAAGAGCGACTGGTCGAAGTCGATCTTCAGTTCCAGTCCCTGGGGCGCCACCTCCCTGATGGCGGGCAGGGCCTCGCGGGCGGCGTCCACCACCGCCAGGGTGGAGGCGTCGGCGTGTTTGAGGATGGACAGGTAGGTGGCCCGCCGGCCATTGACGTGCACGATGTTGTTCTGCTCGGCATAGCTGTCCGAGATTCGGGCCACATCACCCAGATAGACCGGGGCGTTGCCCACCACCTTGACCGGGATGGCGTTGAACTGGTCGATGATCCGCGGGCTGGAGTTGAGCAGCACGTTGTACTCCTGCCCGCCGATGCGGGCGGTGCCGGCCGGGATGATCACGTTGGAGGCCTGGAGGGCGCTCACCACATCGGCCGGCGAGAGCCCTCGCGCCGATAAGGCTGTGGGATCGATGTCGATCATGATCTGGCGGCTCTTGCCACCGAAGGGCGCCGGCGTGGAGAGCCCCGGGATGGTGAACAGCTTGACCCGGATGAAGTTGAGGCCGTAATCGAAGATCTTTTCTTCCGGAAGATTTTTGCTCGACAGGGTCAACTGGGCCACCGGCACGTTGGAGGCGTTGAACTGGACGATGGCCGGCGGCTGGGTGCCGGGCGGCGCGATCCTGAGCAGGGTGCTGGAGACGGAGGAGATCTGGGAGATGGCGGCGCCGATCTCGGTGCCGGGCTGAAAGTAGACTTTGAGGACCCCGGTGCCGGGGATGGATTGGGACTCGATGCGGGAGATGCCGTTGACGGTGGTGGAGTAGGCCCGTTCGCTGATCAGGACGATGCGCCGCTCCATGTCCTCCGGCGAGAGGCCGGGATAGTTCCAGACCACCACGACCACCGGGATGTCGATCACCGGGAAGATATCGACGATCATCCTGGTGAGGGAAAGGGTGCCCAGCACCAGGATCAACAGGGCCATCACCGCAACGCTGTAAGGGCGGCGCAGGGCCAATCTGACTAGCCACATGACGAACCTCGCGAGAGGTCGCACGGTTTCCTCCCTTGCCGCCGGACCGATTCGGGATGGGGCCGCATGGCCGGCAGGGGCGGGAAACGGTATGCATCTCTATTGTGTCATGGTAGAACCTCTTTCGTTAGATGATTACCAATAAGACCCCGTATGTCTTTATAGGTAGTATTGTACATCAAACCTGCCACTCTGCAAATCCGATTACGGCATGGGGGAGGAACACTGCGGGGAGGGGGGATAGGTCGATCATGCGGCAGGTGCAAAACCGCATGGGGCAGGATCGCGCGATCCCGCCCCATGCGGTCGGTAGACTGCCAGGGTGAGGCGGTTACCGCACCAGTTTGGACAGCTTCTTGAATTCTTCCGTTCCCGCGACCTTCAGGAGCTGGAACAGGACCGATTCGGTGGAGGTGGGGACCGCGCCGGTCAGGGTCATGGCTTCGGCGGCGGTCTGCCAGTTGCGCTTGCTGCGGCTCATGACGGCGTCCTTGACCACGTGGACCTCGAAGCCGGCGTCGCGCAGCTCGATGACGGTTTGCAGCACGCAGACGTGGGTCTCCATGCCGGTGACGATGATCTGGGTGCGGCCGGTGCTCGTGAGCCGCTCCATGAAATCGGTGCTGCCGCAGCAACTGAAGGCCATCTTCTCAAAATAGCCGGCATCACCGGCCTTCTCCTTCAGCTCCGGCAGGGTGGCGCCCAAACCCTTGACGTACTGTTCGGTGATGAGTGCCGGAATTCCCAACTCCTGGGCGGTTTCCAGCAGAATGGCGATATTCCTGGTCAGTTTGTGGAGGATCTTGTCGTCCATGGCCAGGCAGAGCTTCTCCTGGACATCGATCACCACCAACACCGCCTTGTCACGCTCCAGAAAGAATCTGTCCTTGACCGACATGGTTGATCTCCTTTCTAAGAGGTTGTTGAAAAACAGCCATCTCGCCGCCATCCTCGAAGCCTCTTTCGTGCGGCGTAGCGCTGCTACGCCTCCTCAGAGCTTGTCTAGCGGGTGCGACGATCTGACTATTTTTGAACAACCTGAGTTTTTCAACAGCCCGTCAATCCCGTTTCAATTCGATGCCCAGATCGTTGATCTTCTTGCGCAGCGTGTTGCGGTTGATGCCGAGGATATCCGCCGCCTTGACCTGGTTCCAGCGGGTTTTTTCAAGGATGAAGCGGATCAGGGGGCGCTCCACCTGCTCCAGCACCATGGCGTGGATATCCCCTTTTTCCAGTTTCTCGATACCGTTCATGCAGGAACGCAGCTTCAGGTCCACGATCGACTCCAGGGAGGCGTCGTGGGATACGGCTGCCTGCCCTCCGGAGAGCGGCTCGAGCCCTTCGAAGTCCCGGGGGGTCAACAGCGGGTCGCTGGAGAGGATGACGGCGCGCTTGATGGTGTTTTCCAACTCCCGCACGTTGCCGGGCCAGGAGTGGGCGGTCAATACGGCCATCGCCTCGTCGGTGCACTGCTTGTCGCTGATGTCCATCTCGGCACAGGCCCGGCCCAGAAAGTACTGCACGAGCTGGGGGATGTCCTCCCGGCGCTCCCGCAGGGGAACCAGGTTGATGGGAACCACGTTCAGCCGGTAGAAAAGGTCCTCTCTGAACTCCTTCTGGCGGACCTTTTCGATCAGTTCCTGGTTCGTGGCGGCCACGATGCGCACATCCACCGGGATGCTCTGGTTGCCGCCGGTGCGGGTGATCTCCCGTTCCTGGAGGACGCGCAGGATCTTGGCCTGCAGGTCGAGCGGCATGTCGCCGATCTCGTCCAGGAAGAGCGTTCCCTGGTTGGCCTGCTCGAACTTGCCCAGCTTGCGCTCCACGGCGCCGGTAAAGGCCCCCTTCTCAAAGCCGAACAGCTCGCTTTCCAGGAGCTCCTTGGGGATGGCGGCGCAGTTGATGGCGACGAACGGTTTGCCCAACCGGCGCGAATTGAAATGGACGGCCCGCGCCACCAACTCCTTGCCGGTCCCCGACTCTCCCTGAACCAGGATGGTGACGTCGCTGGCGGCCACCTTGCCGATGGTCTTGTAGACCTCGCGCATGGCCGGCGAGTTGCCGATGATATTCTTTTCGACCTGGTAGCGCTCCTTGAGTTCCTGCTTGAGCATGGTGACTTGACCGGCGATCTCCCGGGCGCGTCCGACCTTTTCGATGATGGCGTCGATCACGTCCAGGTCGAACGGCTTGGTGATGTAATCGTAGGCCCCGCGTTTCATGGCCTCCACCGCGTTCTTCATGCTGGCCTCGGCCGTCATGATGACCACCAGCAGGTCGCTCTTCAGTTCGCGGATCTTGTCCAGCAGGTCGAGACCGCTGATACCCGGCATCTTGATGTCGAGAATAGCCAGGTCGTAGTTGTTGTCCTGGACCAGCGACAGCGCCTGACGCCCGTCGTGGGCCAGGTCCACCGCGAACCCTTTCCGTTTCAGGGCCTTGGAAAGGACCCAGCGCATACTCTCTTCGTCATCGGCCACCAGGATTCTGTTTAACGGCATTGTTGTTGTCCCCTGTTCGTCACGAATAAAATTGCATTACACAACATCATGGACGCTCCCGACGGATGCGTTTGGTTGGCGCGTGCCGCCAGGTCATTGCACCAGCGGCAAGAGTACCGTGAACTTGGTCCCATGGACGGCATCGGACTCCACCTTGATCATGCCGCGATGTTCCGCCACGATCTTGTGGCAGATGGCCAGCCCCAGGCCGGTGCCCGACGACTTGGTGCTGAAAAACGGCGTCCAGATGTTTTCCAGGTCCTCGGCCGGGATGCCGGGGCCGTCGTCGGCGATCTCCACGGCAACCATACGGGAGCGGCGGTCATTCTGGGCCATGCGGTAATCGGACAGCACCCGGCTCGCCACCGTCAGCTGCCCGGTATCCTGCAAGGCATCGATGGCGTTGCAGATCAGGTTGAGAAACAGCCGGGTCAGCATCTCCTCGTCGGCCATGATGGGCGGTATGCTGGGATCGAAGTGTTTGTTGAAGGTGATGTCGCGACCGGTTACGGCCTGCTTTTGCAGCAGGAGGATGTCGCCCAGCACCTTGTGCAGGTTGACCGGCCCCAGCTTGAGCCCCCGCGGCGAGGCCAGTTCCAGCAGTTCGCGGATGATGTGGTCGATGCGTTCGGTTTCGCGGATCATCACCCGGGTGTAATCCAGCAGTTCGCTTTCGGCGTCCAACTCCCGCTCCAGGAGTTGGGCCGCCCCCTTGATGCCACCCAGGGGGTTCTTCACCTCGTGGGCCAGCCCGGCCGCCAGTGCCCCCATGGTGGAGAGCCGGTCGGCCTGACGGACCGCCGCCTCCAACTCGCGGATGTAGGTGATGTCCTTGAGGGACAGGATGGTGCCGATGTTTTCGCCGGTCCCCAGCATGAGCGGGTAACAGGTGGCGGCAACCGGCTTGACCTTGCCGGTGGAGCGGACCACCACGTTCTCATGGTCCGAGATGGTGATGCCGGTCTGGGTCGCCTTCTGGACCATCTCCACCAGGGCCTTTTCCAGGACAAAGAGCTTGGCGAAGCTGGCGCCCATGGCCTGGCGCCGGGAAAATCCGGTGATCTCCTCGGCGGCCGGGTTGCACAGGGTGATCACGCCGTTGCGGTCCACGACGATCACGCCGTCGCCGACGCTGTCGAGCACGGTGGCGTAGTAATCGCCCGGATAGCTGCCTTGTTCGGCGATGTTGTCAGGCGTGGGCATGGTGGTCATCCGGTGTGCCGGTTATCCTTTCGATCAGGGTGAACAAATCAGCGACGGTGCGGACGGAATTGGCTTCGCGCCGAATGTCGGCGGCGCCGGCAAAACCGCGCGCATACCAACCGATGTGCTTTTTCATCTCCCGGGCGGCCACAGCCTCGCCGCTTTCCTGCACGAACAGCTCCAGGTGCTGGCGCATGGCGTCGGCCCGCTCGGCTGCGGCAGCCGGCGTCACGGCCCCCCGCTCTTCCAGTTCCAGGACCTGCCGAAATATCCACGGATTGCCGAGGGCGCCCCGGGCGATCATCACCCCGTCGCACCCGGTTTCGGCCATCATGGCCCGGCAGTCGTCGGCGCTGAAGATATCCCCGCTGCCGATGACCGGGATGGTCAGGCACTCCTTGAGCCGGGCGATCTGGCTCCAGTCGGCATGTCCCGAGAACATCTGGGAGCGGCTGCGGGGGTGCAGGGTAACGGCGTCGCACCCCTCGGCCTCGGCGATCCTGCCGATCTCAAGATAGGTATCGTCTCCGCAATGCCAGCCGGAACGGATCTTGATCGTCAGGGGCAGGTCGGTGGCGGCCCGCACGGCCTTGACGATGGCGGCAATGCCGGCCGGATCGCGCAGGAGGGCGCTGCCTGCGCCGGTGCCGACCACCTTGCGGACCGGGCACCCCATATTGATGTCGAGCAGTTCCCCGTATTCCGCCACCATGCGGGCGGCTTCCGCCAGGCTCTCGGGCGTATCCCCGAAGAGTTGGATGCCCAGCGGCCGGTCTTCCGGGCAGCTCTTGAGCAGGGCCAGGGTTTTTGTGCCTTCGCGGACCAAACCGTTGACGCTTACCATCTCGGTGAAGGCAAGGGCGGCACCATTGCGGCGGCAGAGGAGACGGAACGGCAGGTTGGTGATTCCGGCCAAGGGGGCAAGCACAACGTTGTGCGCCAGGGATAGTCTACCGATTTTCAATGGTTTCAGCATGATGCACACGGGTAATGGCTAACGGAAGGAGAATAAATAGTCGAGCGATGCCTAATTTTTGGGCATAATATCACAGCCATTTAAAATGGCAAAGGGAAAATTCAGAAAATAGTTGTTGCCAAGATGGCTGTTTACGGTTTTAATATTATTCTAACCATTACGCACGCATTGGGTGACAGGCCAGCGCAATCAAGGAGTTGAACATGTTTGGAATCGGGATGCCGGAACTTATCATTATTATGGTCATCGCCCTGATCGTTATCGGACCGCACAAATTGCCGGAACTCGCCAAGTCCCTGGGCAAAGGTTTGGCGGAGTTCAAGAGGGCCTCCGAGGACTTCCAGCGCAACATCCAGGAAGAGGCCCGCAAGAGCGAGGAGAAGGTGGAGCCGCACCAGGAGGCCGTGACGCCGCCCGCCGAGCCCGAGCATGTGGCTACGGCCGCAGCGGCGCCGGCTGAGCATGCTGCCGGGGAAAAGAAGGATGCCCCGCACGCCTGATCCGACGGCTGGCGCAACGCTTCAAAAACGAAAAGAGCCGGGTCGCGCCCGGCTCTTTTTTTATACCCTGTGGTCCTCAGGTCGCTTATTTGACCTCGATATTGATCTGTTTCGGCTTGGTTTCCTCTTTTTTCGGGAGGACGATGTTCAGGATGCCTTTCTCGCAGGTGGCCTGCACATGTTCCTGATCAATGGTCGCCGGCAGGCTGAAGCTGCGTTGGAATGAGCCGAAATAGCGCTCGATGCGGTGATAGTTCTCCTTCTTGACCGAGTCCTCGTGTTTGCGTTCCCCCCTGAGGGTCAGGGTATTATCCTCGATGCGGACATCGATGTCCCTCTGGTCCACATCAGGCACCTCGGCCTTGATGACGATGGCGTCTTCCGTCTCGTAGATGTCCACCGCCGGCTGCCAGATCCCCTCGCGGGTCTCCTCCCCGGAAATATCATGGTTCCAGGAGACGTTCAGCAGCCGATTCATCTGCTCCTGCATGGTGCGCAACTCCCTGAGCGGGTTGTATTTGACAAGTGCCATATCCGTATCCTCCTTTGTTCTTTAAATGGCGAACCCTTTCTATCACAAACATAATGTCGAATCTCCCAAAGTCAAGGGGAGGCGAAACTCATTAAACTGGGTGTATTATTTTTTTACGATAGTGTATAGTAAAAACGGATTGGCAGCCAGAGTGGGCCGACAGGCCGCAGGAGACGAACCATGCCACTGATTGTAGAAGCGATCTTCATAGCACTGACCATGCTTATAGCCTTTTTCCTGGCGTTTTTGATGATGTTCCTCCTGGCCCTGTTCCTTGCCCCCATCGAGCGCGGGCTTTCCAAGTTCATTTGGGACCACACCACCCCCACTCCCCCTGCACCGTCCCAAAAGGGCCAGTCCTACCGGGATTTCAGCAAGAAACATTTTTAATGTCTTGTTGTTACAGGCACCACCCCTAACCCTTTAGGCCCCAGAGGGCCCTCCTGAATCGGGGGGGGATACGATCCGCCCCCCTCACGCACACCTTTAGGCCCCGTGGGTCCGCACGTGGCCATCCCTCAACAACCCGCTACGTCCCAATAATGGGAAACCTGCGCCGGGAGAGAGCTTATGGAATTCAAAAACCTGCTGATCGAAACCGTCGACAACGTGGCCACCCTGACCGTCAACCGCTCCAGGAGCCTCAACTCCCTCAACAGCGAGGTGTTGGGAGAGCTGGAATGCGCCCTGTATGGCCTGGACCTGAATGCGGACGTCAGGGCGGTGGTGCTGACCGGCGCCGGAGAGCGGGCCTTCGTGGCCGGGGCGGACATCAAGGAGATGTCCGCGATGAACGCCCCTGAGGCGCATGCCTTTGCCCGGAAGGGGCAGCAGGTGATGCTGCTCGTAAAGAGGATGAAAAAGCCGGTCATCGCGGCGGTCAACGGCTATGCCCTGGGGGGCGGGCTGGAGCTGGCCCTGGCCTGCGATTTCATCTACGCCGCCACCACGGCCCGGTTCGGTTTTCCCGAGGTGACCCTGGGGATCATGCCCGGTTTCGGCGGCACCCAGAACCTGGCCCGCCTGATCGGCCCCAACCGGGCCAACGAGATGATCTTCACCGGCCGGATGCTCGATGCCGACCAGGCCCGGGCCTGGGGGATCGTCAACGAGGTTTTTCCTCCGGAGGAACTTGTGGCCAAGGCCCGGGAAACGGCCCGGGCCATCGCCCAGGTGAGTACCCTGGGTGCGGGCAGCGCCAAGGATGCCATCGCCAATGGCCTGAACATGGGGAGGGAGGACGGCTTCCGCTACGAGGCGGCCCTGTTCGGCGTGCTCTTCGCCACCGAGGATCAGCGGGAGGGGATGGGGGCCTTTGTGGAGAAGCGTCGGGCGGTCTTTACGGGCAAATAGCGGCGGTTTCATCCGTCCGGCGGGAACGCTAAACGCACATGACATCATTCCCGTCCCGTCGCCCACAAATACAACTATTAAATGAGGACCCTATGTACCCTGAGTCGGACGATCTGAACGACTATCTGGTTTCCGATGCCGTTATCGACTGGCAGACCCCGGCTGTCCGGGAGAAGGCCCTGGAACTTACCCGGTCGTTGCCGGACGAGGTCGCCAAGGCCCGCTGTCTGTTCGAATGGGTGCGGGACACCATCCCCCATTCCGCCGACGCCGGTCTGGACATCGTGACCTGCACGGCCAGCGAGGTGCTCCGTCACGGCACCGGGATCTGCTTTGCCAAAAGCCACCTCCTGGCCGCCCTGCTCCGGGCGGTCGGCATCCCGGCCGGTTTCTGCTACCAGGTCTTGCGGCTGGACCCGCCCGTGGATAACGAGCCGGTCTTGCACGGCTTCAACGGCATCTACCTGGCGACCCTCCATAAGTGGATTCGGGTCGATGCGCGGGGCAACCGCAAGGGGATCAACGCCCAATTCAGCGTCGAGAAAGAACAGCTCGCCTTTGCCATGGACCCGGAGGCGGACGAGTTCATCTACGAGGCGATCTTTGCGGCCCCGGTGGAGAGCGTGGTCAACCGGCTGAAGATGTACACGAGCAGAAGCGAATTGTGGGACGATCTGCCCCAATGTCTGTAGTCGTCTGGAAATACACAAGGAACAGGGATGTACCATGAACAGGGACGCAACCCTCTATAACCAGGGCAAAAACGCGCTGATGCTGCTGGTGCGCCGGTATCGGCAATGCGGTTCGTACCGGATCATACGCGACCCCGAAGGGGTCATCAGCCTGTGGGCCATCGAAGGCGCCGAGAGAACCCCGTTTTCCGTATCCTTTGCGGATCGGGGCCGCATCAGCGGGAATATCGAGGACATGTCCCCCGATTTTGTGCGGTCATTCATCGAGTATGTCAGAAAGAACGGTGTGCGCGCCGCCTGATCCGATGGCGGAGTGATTCCCCCCTTGCGTCAAGCCCGCGCTGCAAACTGCCGGGACCTGCCTGTATACCTTTTCATTGCCCCCCCAGACGTGCTACATTGCCTCCCCTTTCAGGTCAAGCCTCCAGAGACCCGGAACCGCCGTCGCCTCCTCCCGCATTCCTCCATAGTGCTCCGTGATGCTGCGCCTCAACTGCCATGAGTTGCCGTAACAGGCCCGCGAAACAGTGCCACGGGGGGAGTTCGGCGACCTGCACGGCACTCGCACGAGTGACTTTTCATAGCCAAGGACGATACCATGATCGTACGCGAACGCCCCTCCGGGCTGCGCCTCTATTTCATCTTCAAGGGCTCCATGCTCCAGAGCATCCGCTGGCAGCTGGTCAGCACCGTACTGGTGGCCGCCGCCGTGTACCTGACCCACGGCATGCTGTTCGCCATCAAGATCACCATGACGCCGATCCCGTTCAGCCTTATCGGCCTGGCGCTCGCCATCTTTCTCGGCTTCCGCAACAACGCGAGTTATGAGCGCTACTGGGAGGGGCGCAAGCTCTGGGGTGAGTTGATGATCGCCTGCCGTACCATCACGCGGCAGATGCAGACCTTTGTTACGGGGAGCGGCGCGGATGAGGCGCGCCGCCGCATGGCATACCGCGCCATCGCTTTTGCCCATGCGCTGCGCCACCATCTGCGCGGATCGGACCCGCGGGAGGAGGTGGGCGCGCTGCTGACGGCCGAGGAGTTCGCCGCGCTCGAGGGGGCCGTCAACAAACCGGATTTCCTGGTGCGCCGCATGGCCGCCGACCTGCGCGGCCTGGTCGGTGAGCGGGCGACCAACCCGCTCTTTGCCGCACGCATCGACGAAACCCTGACGAGTTTTGCCACCATTCTGGCCGGCTGCGAGAGGATCAAACAGACGCCGATCCCGTTCTCCTATACCCTGCTGATCCACCGTACGGCCTATCTCTACTGCTTCATGCTCCCGTTCGGGCTGGTGGACTCCATCGGCTTCATGACGCCGTTCGTCGTCGGCTTGATCTCCTACACCTTTTTCGGGCTCGATGCGTTGGGGGATGAGATTGCCGAGCCTTTCGGGACGTTGCCCAACGATCTGCCCCTGGCCGGGATCTGCCGCGGCATAGAAATCAGTATCCGTGAGGCGCTGGGGGAAGAAGGGCTTCCCGAGGCGCTTAAGCCCGTTGATTTCTGCATCCTGTAGGCGCTGCCCTGAATTGCGGAGAGTGTGTTGAACTGCCGTGCCGCGAGGCGCCTGGATGTCGCCCTGCCGGAGCGGTTCTGCCGGCGGCGTGTCAGCCGCAAACCTCGGTCTTGGCGATGGTCTTCATCTTCTTCAGCCGGCCTATGGCCTGTTTGCAGGCTTCGAAGGCATCGCCGCTGTTGGGGGAACTGACGGCGGCAAGCGAGATAATGTCGCCGACGCGGAGCCGGCCGGTGCGTCGGATCAGGAGGATATCTTCCAGGGCGAATTCCGCGGCCAGTTTGCCGGCCATGTCGCGCAGCTCCGCCTCGGTATCACCGTTTGTGGCATAGTCGATGTAGCTTGTGGTCCCGCCAACCCCTGCCATGGGCTTTACCACGGCATAATGGATAACGACCGACCCGGCCTTCTTCGTCGTTATCAAGTCATAAATCTGTGCAGGGTCAATAGGGTCGGGTGTGATTCTAACCATTCGTATCTCCATTTCTGTGATGTCATACGGATGATGGCTCGTCCGTATCTTTTTACGTGGTTCTTGATTGCAGCACTGACGGTCTATAGCTCCATCTTTTGTTTTTGGAGCCGTTTGTAATAAAAATTCTGCCCGTACAGCACGGCGATGGGGTTGTGGCCGGTGACCCGGTCCTTGACCACCAAGGTGGTGACCGGCGCCTCCGAGCGCTTGTTGAAGAGCATGTCATGGCCGACGCACAGGCCGAGGATGATGTTCATGTCGGTCTCGAGCCGGTTGCAGATCTCGGCCTGGGCAATGGGGTTGCAGGCCGGCTCAAAGGTGCCGGGTCTGACCTTGTCCCTTTCCTCCAGCCCCAGTTCCCGTTTGTCGATGCTCCCCGCCTTGCAGCAGACGCTCAACGGTTCAAGCCCCTGGGCCTTCAGGATGGCCACGAGGCGGTCGGCTTCGTCCAGGAGGCCAATGCAGGTGGCAATGCCGATCTTCGTGTATCCCATCAGTTTGGCAAAGGCGATGGTGTCCTCCACGCGGGTCCAGCGCGGCATGATCGTATCGCCGCCCTCCGCCCGCTGGTAGCAGAGCCCTTCCACACGCGCCGCCACCAGGGCGATGCGGGCCTCCTCACTGTCCCCCCGGTAGTCCTCGAACGCCTCCTTCACCACGTCGTCATAGGTGCCGGACGGGCAGTTGCCCGGTTTGGGCGGCGCGGTTGCCGGGTCGCCGCTCCAGCAGTTGGTGGTGCCGCACTTTTGCCATACGGCGCTGCACTTGGAACATGAGACCGGTGTTTCGTCTGACATGATAAACCTCCCGAATCTGAAATTGTATGAACCTAAAAATTCGCTGAAAATCCAAACCCGCCACGGAGGCACAGAGACACAGAGAAAACCAGGAGTAAGACAAGCAAAAAAGGTTCTTGATGATAGTATTATCGAAAAATAGTTTTTGTTTTTCTCTGTGAACCTCTGTGTCTCCGTGTCTCTGTGGCAGATTTGAGGTTTTTCAGTGTTTTTGGGGATTGAGGTTGCGGGTCACCCCATGAACGCCACCAGCAGGAGCGGCGGCAGCGCCACCACGCCCATGGCGAACAGGGCGTCGAGCCAGATGGCGGCTCCGGCCTGGCACAGGCGGATCAGTCCCACCGCCGGTACGAGCAGAAATTTCCCAAGGATGCCTACGTGGGGGCTGGTAACATCCTGCCAGAGCGCATCCCCGTCGCCGCTGCTGGGAAAGGCGTGCAGGGCCATGGAAAAGCTGAGCCAGGCCCCGGCAACCACGGCAAGGTCCTTGAATTCAGCCGCCGCCGGGCTCGTGACGAGGAGGGATGTCAGCAGGCTGACCGCCAGGGCGGCCCCGGTGGAGACGAAGAATGGTGCGACCGCCACCATGATGTGCTGCACGGCGTATGCCGGCTGTTCGTGGAGCACATACCCCAATGGGTTGCCCAGGCGCAGGTAGCATACCTTCAGGACGCGGATGCCGAGCCGGCGGCAGGCCCAGGCATGGGCAAACTCGTGGGCCATAACGCCCGGAAAGGTAAGCAGGGAGACGATCAGCCGGACGGTCACGGGCGCCGCTTCACGTCGTGGTCATGGTGTTGAAGAGTTGGTTCACCTCGCGGAAGACCTCCACGTACTCATCGGACAACATGAAGAAGAAGTCTCCCAGGTTGTCGGGAAGGGGATGGCGCGACTGCTGCCTGAGCAGGTTCCAGGCGTATTCCTCGGACCGGTCCGGCTTGGTGGCCTGGGCCACGCTGTCCGAGATGGTGTAGGCCAGGCAGAAGAAGTCGGCCAGCGCGACGATGGCGGTCAAGAGCGGGTCTTCTATGGCCAGTTCGGAGGTGTGGTGGTGGGAGATGACATCGCAGTACACCGGCGGGAAGTTCCAGCGCTGGGCCAGGCAGAGCCCCACCTCGCTGTGGGTGGTGCCGAAACACTCCAGCTCGGCGTCGTAGGTCGTGGAGCGGGTGTAGTTGATGTGGGCGAGCATCTCGCCGTATTCTTCCCTGAGGTAATGGCCGAAAAAAACCTTGCCGATGTCGTGGATGATGCCGACCATATAGGCCAGCTCGGTGTCGTTGTACCCCACCATGGCGGCGATGCGGCGGGACATGGAGCCGACGCTGAAGGAATGCATCCAGAAGATGTTCATGTCGAAGGGCTGCTCCGGCGCCTTGAAGCCGTCCACGAAATAACTGGTCAGAATCATCTCGCGTACGCTCCTGAAGCCGAGGTAGAGCAGGGCGCGTTTCACCGAGGTGATCTTGCTCCCCGGCATGTAGAGCGGCGAGTTCACCACCCGGATGACCCTCGCCGCCAGGACCTGGTCGGAAAGGATCAGGTCCGCGACCTCGTCCGGGTTGGACTCGTGATCGTCCAGGAGCCTGATGACCCGTGAGACGATCACCGGGATGGTCGGCAGGTCGCTCACATCCTTGAACAGCTTGCGGGCCTTGATCATCATTGCTGCTTTGTCCAAGAGTCGTTCCTTTCGGTCTGCCGGTTGTGGGATGCCCTGAATCCGCGACGCCTCCATGCCGCCGGTCCGGAAGACCTCTGCCTTTGCGTTTGCAAAGTTTGCGACAATCAGGCGGAGGACCAGCCTGGTGAGTGGGCTGTTACGGCACGGCGGCGTGCGGGCCCCGGCTCTTCCGGACGCTGCGGCATTCCAGCATCACGGATTCAGGACATCAGTCCGTCTTCTGCACAAGCTCGGAAAACTGGGCCTCCGAGAGCACGGCAACGCCCAGTTCCCTGGCCTTGTCGAGCTTGCTGCCCGGCTCTTCTCCGGCGACGACGTAGTCGGTCTTCCGGGAGACGGAACCGACCACGTGCCCCCCCTCGTCTTCAACGATCCTGCGGGCCTGATCGCGGGTAAACCGGGCAAGTCCGCCGGTGAATACGAAACTTTTGCCGCTGAGTCTGCCGCCGACCCGTTTCTCTTCGGCGGTGGGGGCCACGCCCGCTTCCTGGAGGCGCCGGACGACGGCCACGTTGTCCCGGTTGTCGAAGAAGGTGCGGATACTTTGGGCAACGGTGGCGCCGATGTCGCGAATGCCGGTCAGTTCCTCGATGGTCGCCTGCTCCAGATTCTCCAGGCTGCCGTAGGACTGGGCCAGGGTCTTGGCCGTGCGTTCGCCCACGTGGCGGATGCCGAGGGCGAAGATGAACCTGCCCAGTTCCCGCTGTTTGCTGTTATCGATGGCTGCCAAAAGGTTGCCGGCCAGTTTGTCCCCCATGCGTTCGAACCGCATGAAATCGTCACGGGTCAGGCGGTAGATGTCGGCCACGTTGTGCACCAGCCCCAGGGAGAGCAGTTGTTCGATGAACTTCTCCCCCAATCCTTCGATGTCCATGGCGTTGCGCGAGGCAAAGTGAATGATCGACTCGCGGATCTGGGGCGGGCAGGAAAGTCCCATGCAGCGCACCGCCACCTCGTCGGCGATGCGGACCACCTCCGAGCCGCATTCCGGACAGGTCTGGGGCGGCGGCAGCGGCCGCTCACGGCCGGTGCGTTTTTCCGTCAGCACCCTCACCACCGCCGGTATGACGTCGCCGGCCCGTTCCACCAGCACGGCGTCGCCGATGCGAATGTCCTTGGCGGCGATCTCGTCCCAATTGTGCAGTGTGGCGCGGGCCACCGTGACCCCGGAGACCACCACCGGCCGCAGGTGCGCCACGGGCGTGATGACCCCGGTGCGGCCGACCGACGGGACGATGTCCTCCACCACGGTTTCCGCCTGACGCGGGGGAAATTTGCAGGCAATGGCCCAGCGGGGCGAACGGCTCTTCTCTCCCAACTCCCGCTGGAGGGCATAGGAGTCCACCTTGATGACCGTGCCGTCGATCTCGTAGGGGAGCGACTCCCGGCGCTCCTGCATCTCGCGGTAATACGCCACCGCCGCCTCGATCCCGGTTACCTGCCGCACCAGCGGGTTGACCGGCAGCCCCTTGGCACCGATGACGGCGAAGAATTCCTGCTGGGAATCGAAGGCCGTTCCCTCGCTGACGCCGGGGGCGTAGCAGAAGAGGGAGAGCGGCCGCCGCGCCGTGATGCGCGGGTCCAACTGGCGCAGCGAACCGGCCGCCGCGTTGCGCGGGTTGGCGAAGGGGGGCTCGCCGTTTTCCTCTTTTTCCCGGTTGATGTGCTGGAATGCCTCCAGGGAGAGATAAACCTCCCCCCGCACCTCCAGCAGGCGCGGGGCGTCTTTGCCGGAAAGCCGCAGGGGGAGTGAGCGGATCGTGCGGATATTCGCGGTCACGTCCTCACCGGTCAGGCCGTCCCCCCGGGTGGAGGCAACCGCCAGTGCGCCGTTCTCATACACCAGTTCCACCGCCAGGCCATCCATCTTCGGCTCACAGACGTAGCCCACCTCCGCCTCGGCCGGCAGCGCCAGGATCTTCTTGACCCGCTGGTCAAACTCCCTGATCTCTTCTTCATTGGTGGCGTTTTCCAGCGACAGCATGAGGAGGCGGTGGGGCAGGGGGGAGAATTTATCCAAGGCTGCGCCGCCGACCCGCTGGGTAGGTGATTCGGGCGTCACCAAGCCGGGGTACTGCTCCTCGATTGCCTGGAGTTCACGGAACAGGGCGTCGTAGTCGGCGTCGGTGACCTCTGGTGCGTCCAGCACATAGTACATCCGGTTATGGTGTTCGAGCAGGCGGCGAAGTTCCTCGGCCCTGGCCCGAACACTCTCCTGAGGATCGTGTATGTCAGGCAACAAGGGCATTTGCATGGGCGGCTCCGGGAGATGGTATTTGACTTCACCGCAGATTACAGTATTATTTCAGCAATTTCAACGCCGCAGGCAAGAACCGGACGATTCATGGAACAACAACAGCTTGCGGGCATCAGTCGATGGTTCGACGACTATACCCGCACCTTTCTCGATACCGACCCGGAAGGGGTTGTAAATATGCGGCTCAAGATCGAACACACCCGCAAGGTATGTGCGGTCAGCGACATTCTGGCAACCGGCGAAAGGCTTTCGGCAAGCGAGGCCCGCATTGCAGGGGCCATCGCCCTGCTGCACGACGTGGGCCGTTTCCCCCAGTACCGGCGCTGGCGCACCTTTCGCGACAGCCGGTCCGACAACCATGCCCGGCTCTCGGTGGAGGTCCTGCGGGAACACCACCTGCTGGACGGCCTTGATCCCGCCGAGCGCCTGCTGATCGAGGAGGCGGTGCGTTTTCACAACCTTCTGGAACTGCCCCAACGGGTCAGTTCGCCGACCCGGCTCTTCATGAAACTGATCCGGGATGCGGACAAGCTGGATATCTGGCGCGTATTTCTCGAACTCTTCACGCTGCCAGAAGAGCGGCGGGCCTCCGCCGCCACCCTGGATTTACCCGATCTGCCGGGGTGCACGCCCGCCTGCCGGGACGCCTTTCTGGCCCACCAGGTCGTCAGACTGGACCTGTGCCGGGTCCTCAACGACTTCAAGCTCTTGCAGATCTCCTGGGCACTGGACCTTGGTTTTGCCTCGTCCTATCGCCTGCTGCTGGAGCGCGACTATATCGCTCGCCTGGCAGGCACCATCAATGGTAAACTGGATATCGGGGCAGCCATCGAATATATTCGGCAAGAGGCCGCCCGGCGGGCGGAAAATTTTCAAACCCAGTGACCAACGCGGAGGCGATGATGGAAACCAAACTACGCATGGTTTTGCCGGATCAGGAGTTGCTGAGGCTCTACGAGCAGATGTTTCTTTCGCGGGAATTCGAGGAACATTGCGCCGAACAGTATACCAAGGGCAATATCACCGGTTTCCTGCACCTGTACAGCGGCCAGGAGGCCGTGGCGGTCGGGGCGACGGCCGGCCTGCACAAAGAGGACTATATCCTCTCGGCCTACCGTGAGCACGCCCAGGCCATCGTACGGGGCGCCGACCCGAAGCGGGTCATGGCCGAACTGTTCGGCAAGGCCACCGGCCTCTGCAAGGGGAAGGGGGGCTCCATGCACCTCTTCGATCCCTCCCTGAATTTCATGGGAGGCTATGCCATCGTCGGCGGCCAGTTCCCCATCTCGGTCGGGCTGGCCTTCAGCGCCAAGTACCGGAACGAGGACCGCATCACCGCCTGCTTCTTCGGCGACGGTGCGGTCAACCAGGGGACCTTCCACGAATCCCTCAACTGGGCTCAGTTGTGGGAGTTGCCGGTGCTCTTCATCTGCGAGAACAACTTCTATGGGATCGGCACCGAGGTGCACCGCTCCTCGGCCCTGGCCTCCATCCACCGCCGCACCTGCGGCTATGACATCCCCTCCGAAAAGGTCGACGGCATGGACGTGATCGCGGTCTACAAGGCGGTGAAGTACGCCGCCGAGAAGGTGCGGGAAACCGGTCGGCCTTACTTCATCGAGGCGGCCACCTACCGTTTCCGGGGGCATTCCATGGCCGATCCGGGCAAATACCGTTCGGCGGCCGAGCACGAACTATGGAAATCCCGCGATCCCCTGCCCGGCTTTGCCAAGCGCCTGCTGGAGGAGGGGATCGCCACCCGCGCGGCCCTGGACGCCATCGAGGCGCGTTGCACGGTAAAGGTGGAGGAGGCGGTCACCTTCGCCGAAGAGTCGCCCTGGCCGGAGGATAGCGAGGTTCGGGAGGATATCTATGTCTGAAATGACCTATCGTGATGCAATCAACCTGGCCCTCAAGGAAGAGATGCGCCGCGACCCGTCCGTGGTGGTCCTGGGCGAGGATGTGGCGCTCTACGAGGGCTCCTTCAAGGTGACCCGCGGGCTTCTGTCCGAATTCGGCGAGGAGCGGGTCAAGGATACGCCCATCTCGGAGAATACCATCGTCGGTGTGGCCGTGGGGGCCGCCATGGGGGGCTTGCGCCCGGTGGCCGAGCTGATGACCGTCAACTTCGCCCTCCTGGCCATGGACCAGATCGTCAACCACATGACCAAGATCCATTACATGTTCGGCGGTCAGACTGTGGTGCCCATGACGATCCGCATGCCGGGCGGCGGGGGGAGCCAACTGGGCGCCCAGCATTCCCAGAGCCTGGAGACCTTTTTCATGCACTGCCCCGGCATGCGGGTGGCCTATCCCGCCACGCCGGCCGATGCCAAGGGGCTTCTGAAGAGCGCTATCCGGGACAACAACCCGGTCATTTTCCTGGAGCATGAACTGCTCTACAACAGCAAGGGGGAGGTGCCGGAAGATCCCGAGTTTCTGGTCCCCATCGGCAAGGCCGCCGTCAAGCGGCCGGGGGAACGGGTCACCATCGTGGCCTATGCCCGCATGACCGTGCTGGCCCTCCAGGCGGCCGAGGAGTTGGCCAAGGAGGGGATCTCCTGCGAGGTGGTGGACCTGCGCAGCCTGGCACCCCTGGACGACGATACCGTCATGGCCTCGGTGAAAAAGACCGGCCGGGCGGTGGTGGTGGAGGAGTGCTGGCGCACCTGCGGCCTGGGGGCCGAGATCGCCAGCCGGATCTTCGAGAACTGTTTCGATCTCCTCCAGGCGCCGGTCAGGCGCGTTTCGGGGCTGGACGTACCCATGCCCTACTCGCGCAAGATCGAGAAGCTCTGCATCCCCCAGGCGGAAACCATCGTCCAGGCCGTGAGGGATGTGGTGAACGGCCGTTATTGAAGGTAGCACTCTCCCACTCAGCGGGGAAAGAAGGGGGCACGTCTCTATGGCACATGAAATCACCATGCCCAAACTGTCGGATACCATGACCGAGGGGAGCTTCATCGGTTGGCGCAAGAAGGTGGGCGAGCGGGTCGAGCGCGGCGAGGTGATCGCCGAGGTGGAAACCGACAAGGCGGTCATGGAACTGGAGGCGTTTGCCTCGGGTGTCCTGCTCAAAACCATGGCTAACGAGGGCGAAAACGTCCCGGTCGGCACGGTGCTCGGGGTGATCGGCGAACCGGGTGAACTGGCGGCCGGGACGGCAGTGCCTTCCCACACGGGAACAGCCGCCGTTGCGCCTCTTCCCGTGACACCGGCGGCACCGGAGCCACGGGATGCCGCGCCCCCGCCGCAGCCCGCGGCGCCGGCCTCCCCCGCGCCGACGGACCACGGCACGGACGACCATGAAAAGGCGTCCCCCCTGGTGCGCCGCATGGCGCGGGAGATGGGCATCGATCTCTCCCTGGTGCGCGGCAGCGGCCCCGAGGGGAGAATTCTTCAGGAAGACCTGGCGGCACCGGCGGCACAACCGGCACAAGCCCCTGAGCCGCAGGCAGCCCCTGTTCCGCCCCTTGATTCGGCTTCTGTTTCCCCCGGCCCGCCGGAGGCCGCCCCGCCTGCCGGCCTGCCGGCTTCGAGCGCCATGCGCCAGGCCATTGCCGCCACGGTCAGCCGCTCCTGGCGGGAGATTCCCTTTTTCACCGCTACGGTGGAGGTGGGGATGGAGGCCTGCCGCGAGGTGGTGAGCGAGCTCAAGGGGAGCGACGGGTCGGTCGGCTACCATGCCCTGCTGCTCAAGGCCTGCGGCGTTGCCCTGCAAGGTTTTCCGCTGCTCTCGGCCGGCAGCGCCGACGGGCCGGTCAACATCAGCTTTGCCGTGGCGTTGCCGGACGGCCTTTTGATGCCGGTGGTCAGGGATTGCGCGCGCCTGGGGGCTGCGGAGATCGAGCGCGAGGCCGCCCGCCTGGCGGACAAGGCCAGAAGCGGACGGCTCACCTCCGAAGAGATGTCGGGTGGCGGCTTTTCCCTCTCCAACCTGGGCATGTACGGTGTGGACGAATTCGATGCCCTGATCGTGCCGGGGCAGGTCGCCATCCTGGCTGTGGGCGCAGTGGCCGAGCGGCCCGTGGTCAGAAACGGTCAGCTTTGTGTGGCCCCCACCATGCGGGTCACCCTGTCGAGCGACCACCGCGTGGTGGACGGCGCCTATGCCGCCAGGTTCCTGGCCGAATTGCGCCATGTTCTGGAACACCCGGTTTTGTTGCTGGCCGCCCATGGTTCGCCGTGACATACCCCCCGGCCATGGAGCATGATTCCCATTTCCCTTGTGCAGGAGACCCCCATGTCATCCACCAAACTGCTCATACCTGCTGAAAAGCTCCGTTGGACGTGCGACCCCCATACCTTCGATTTCGAGACCACCGAAGATCTTCCCGACCTGGAAGACGCCATCGGCCAGGAACGGGCCCTGCGTTCGATCGAGTTTGGGCTCGGTATGCAGGGCACCGGCTTCAATCTCTACATCTCAGGCGAGACCGGCACCGGCAGGGCCTCGACCATCCGCAACATTCTCAGGAAACGGACCGCAAGCGAGCCCCAACCCTGCGACTGGTTGTATGTCCATAATTTCAAGGATCACGATGCGGCGGTATCCCTGTCGCTGCCGGCCGGCATGGGCAGCGAACTGGCCGCGGACATGAAGGAGTTGATCGAGGCCTTCAAGGAGGATATCCCCAAGGCATTGGAAAGCAGGGAGTACGAGAACCGTCGCGCCGAGATACTGGAAACCTATCAGGCCACCAATAGCGAACTGTTTCAGGTGCTTGAAAAGGAGTGCGGGAAACGCGGTTTTACCTTGCAGCGAACGGTCTCCGGGCTGGTTGTCGTCCCCCAGAAGGAGGGGCGCAACTACACCCAGGAGGAGTATGAGGGGCTGCCCCAGAAAAAGCGCGAAAAGCTGGAAAAGGACGGCAAGGAGCTGACGGAACGGTTGAACGAGGTGCTGCGTCAGGTCCGGGAAAGCGAAAAGGCGACCAAGGATGCGCTCGCCCAGGCCGACCGCGAATTGGGCATGTCGTGCCTGGGGCATCGTCTCGACCCGCTGCGCCAGAAGTATGGCGAGTTTCCCAAGGTGTTGGCCTATCTGGAGGCGGTACAGGAGGATATCCTCAATAATCTCGAGGATTTCAAGCCCCAGGCGCCCCAGTCCCAGATCCCGGGGCTGAAGATGCCGCGCCAGGAGCCGACCTTTGAACGCTACGAGGTCAACGTGCTGGTGGACAATCGAGAGGCCAAGGGCGCGCCGGTTATCTTCGAGTCGAATCCCACCTACAACAATCTCTTTGGCCGTATCGAGCACGTCATGCAGTACGGCGGGGTGGCGGTGACCGATTTCACCATGATCAGGTCCGGGGCGCTCCACCGGGCCAATGGCGGCTATCTGGTGATCGACGCCCGTGAGGTGCTGATCAACCCCTTTGTGTGGGACTCGCTCAAACGCTGCATCCGGACCGGCGAGATCAGGATCGAGGACGTGCTGGAACAGTACCGCTTCATGACCATGGTATCCCTGAAGCCGGAGCCGGTGCCGCTCCAGACCAAGATCATCCTGGTGGGCACCCCCTGGATCTACTACCTGCTGTTCCACCTGGACCCGGATTACCGCAAATTCTTCAAGGTCAAGGCCGAGTTCGACAGCCGGGTCGCCCGCACGCCGGAGATCATGCGGGATTACGCCCTGTTCGTGGCCACCCACTGCCGGTGCGAAAAACTGCTGCATTTCGACCGGAGCGGCGTCGCCCGCCTGCTGGAGTACACCGCCCGCATGGTAGAAGACCAGGAAAAACTCTCCTCCCAGTTCATGGAGATCGCCGATTTTATCCGTGAGGCTGCTTTCTGGGCTCAGAAAGACGGCCATGCCATCGTGAACAGCGCCGATGTGCAGCGCGCCGCCGATGAAAAGCTCTACCGGGTGAACCGCATCGAAGAACGCCTGCAGGAGCTGTACGACGACGGCACCATCATGGTGGATACGGACGGGGAGGTGGCCGGCCAGATCAACGGCCTGTCGGTGATGTCCCTCGGCGACCACACCTTTGGCCGTCCTTCGCGCATCACCGCCAGGGTCTACACCGGGCAGGCCGGCATGGTCAACGTGGAGCGGGAGGTCAAGCTCTCCGGCCCGATCCACGACAAGGGGGTCCTGATCCTGACCGGGTATCTGGGAGGGACCTTTGCCGCCAAGCATCCCCTGTCCCTCTCCGCTTCCATCTGTTTCGAACAGTCCTACGACGGCGTCGAGGGGGACAGCGCCTCCTCCACCGAGTTGTACGCCCTGCTGTCCGCCTTGTCCGGTGTCCCGATCAAACAGGGGATCGCGGTGACCGGCAGCGTCAACCAGCGGGGCGTCGTCCAGCCCATCGGCGGGGCCAACTACAAGATCGAGGGCTTCTTTGCGGTCTGCAAGTCCAAGGGGCTGACCGGGCGGCAGGGGGTCCTGATCCCCAAGGCCAATGAACGGAATCTGATGTTGCATGATGACGTGGTAGCCGCCGTTGCAGCGGGCCAGTTCCACATCTGGAGCGTGGAGACCATCGAGCAGGGGATCGAGATCCTGACCGGCATGCCCGCCGGAGTGCGGGCCAAGAACGGCGCCTTTCCCAAAGGGACGCTGTACCATCTGGTGGATGCCCGTCTGGGGCGGATGGCGGAGCTGTTGCAAAAACAAGAAGAAAAGGGTAAAAGAAAAACAAGAAAATGAGTCGGGTTGACCGGTCTGTGATTTAAGACTGTAAAGAGGGAGATTGGGTATGGGAATCGCGTGGAGAGAGTCGCTGGCAATCGGCATACCGGAGATCGACAATCAGCATAAGGAGTTGCTTGCGCGTTTCGACAGCCTGCTCAAGGCCTGCGAGGCGGGCAAGGGGATGGATGAATTGCGGAGGCTTTTGGGGTTTCTCGATGACTATGTGATCAGCCACTTCAGCGACGAAGAGGGGATCCAGAGAAGCAGCAATTATCCCGCATATGCCGCCCACAAAAAAGAGCATGACGGATTCATCGCCCGGGTGAAGGCGGTCAAGGACGAGATAAAGTCAGAAGGGGTGGCCGTCCATCATGTGACGGAAACCAACAACATGCTGCTCAAATGGCTGATCAACCACATCTCCAAGGTTGATGCGGAGTTGGGCAAGTACCTGCGGGCCACCAGGGCGCAATAGTGCGAACGGGGCGATTGCTCCCGGGGCGGTAGGGATGGCTCCGTGCCTGTTCCCCGTTGTCAGTCGCAATCCTCCCGCCAGAGGCAGTTGTCCTGGCCGCACGTGACGGCTTTGCCGGAATCGAAGCACTGCTCGTTCCCTTCGGCCTGCTGGATGGCGCGTATCAGGTCGGCTTTTTTCATCCTGCCTGTCTTGATGTTGAGCTGTTTCGCCCGTTCCTTGATTTCATCAAGCTTCATGCCGTGTTCTCCCATCATCTCGGTGATGACATCTCGTAAGATAATAACGCAGCTTGGTAAAATCTCCACAACGGTTGCGTAAAAAAACGCAAACAAAAAGGGCGGGCCAGTGGCCCGCCCTTTTGGCATGGTTTGAAAACGCAAGTTATGCGCGGATGCCGGCGATACGGAAGAGCGCCTCGCGGTACTTTTCGGCGGTCTTTTCAACGATCTCCGCCGGCAGGGGCGGGGCAGGGGCTGTTTTGCCCCAATCGAGGGTTTCCAGATAGTCCCGCAGGAATTGCTTGTCAAAGCTGGGCTGCTGGCCGCCCGGCTTGTAGAGGTCCTTGGGCCAGAAACGACTGGAGTCCGGGGTCAGGCACTCGTCGATGATGATCAGTTCACCCTCATACACGCCGAACTCGAATTTGGTGTCGGCAATGATGATGCCCTTCTGGGCGGCCAAGTCACGGGCCCGGCTATAGATCCTGACGGTATAGTCGCGGGCCTGCTCCGCCAGTTCGCGGCCGCAGATTTCAGCCATCTTTTCGAAGGAGATGTTTTCGTCGTGGGTGCCCAGCTCCGCCTTGGTGGAAGGGGTGAAGATCGGCTCAGGCAACCGGTCCGACTCCTGGAGCCCGGCCGGAAGTTTGATGCCGCAGATAGAGCCGGTGTCCTTATAGGCTTTCCAGCCGGAGCCGGAAACATAACCGCGCACGATACACTCCGCAGGCAACGGTTTGGCCTTTTTCACCAGCATGGAGCGCCCCGCGAGCACATCGGCATAGGGCCGGCACGCCGCCGGGTAATCGGCCACATCGGTGGAGATGATGTGGTTCTTGACAATGTCCTCCATCTGGCGGAACCAGAAGGCGGATATCTGGGTCAGCACGAAACCTTTGTCCGGGATCGGTTCGTTCATGATTACGTCAAAGGCCGAGATACGGTCCGATGTGACCAACAACAGGGTGTCCCCCAAGTCATAGATGTCGCGTACCTTGCCCCGGGCGATAAGATTCAGGGTGGGAAAATTGGTCTGCAGAACTGGTTGTGACATGATCTCTCTCCTATTTTTCAGCAATAAGCGTCTGGTTGATCTCGATCTTGGCCTTGTTCCTGAGCCCCTTTACCCAGGCGGCCAGCGCTTCTTCCTGCTTCTTGGGCAGCATTTTCAGCTTGAGCTGCTGTTTGGTCTTGTCGAAGTCCGCTTTCGGGGCTTCGATGCGTTGCTTGAGGCGTGCCGCATACCAGCGGTTGCCGACCTTGAACGGTTCGTTGGTTACCGGCGCTGCCGCGGTCAGCTTGAAGGCCGCCTCCATCAGGTCGGGGGCGTTGCCGATCACCGGGATGTTGCCTTTGTCCGAGAAGCCGAACGTGCCGGTGGTCTGGGTCTTGAGCGCTCCTTTGGCGGCTAGCTTCCGGGCCGCGTCGGCAGCCTTTTTCTTGGCCAGTTCCACCGCCTTGGCGGCCTTGACCTTCACTTCCAAAGTCGCTCTGATCTCGCTGAGCGGCGGGACGACCGAGGCCTTGCGTTCCCTGGCCTTGATGATGTAAATGCCCTTAGGGGTTTCGACCGGGCCGCCCAATTCGCCCTCCTTGAGTTCAAAGGCCTTTTTGATAACGGCCGTCTCACCGGCCAGGGCGGCCACCGGGGCATTGGCGTCGAACAGCGGCGTTTCCTGCACCTTGAGGTTCAATTGTCCGGCGATCTGTTTCAGATCGTTCGACTTGGTATGTTTGTAGAGGGTGTCGGCCGCCAGTTCAAAGGCCTGCTTGGTGGCCTTCTGCCGAAGGGCGTCGGCCTTGACCCTGTCCTTTACCTCTTTGAGGGGCAGGATGCCGTCTTTGCCCTGCCAGCGGTCGATGTTCTTCTGGTAGAAGGTCTGAATCTCCTCTTCGGAGACCGTCAGCTTTGCGGCCTGGGCGGCCGGATCGAGCAGGATGTAGGAAAGGGCCGTTTTCTCTGGTGTCTTGAACTCGTTCTGGTTTCTCTGCAGATAGTCGTTGAGTTCCGCATCGGTCGGCTTCACCTCGGAGATCACCTCATTCGGCGCATAGGACACGTACTCCAGTTCGATCTTGTCGTTTTCCTTTTTGTACTGGGCCAGGGCTTCGTCGTCAGTGACCGTGGCCTTGTCCTTGATGGCCTGGCGGGTCTTGGAAAGCAGCAGTTCCTGCTTCTGTCCCTCCTCGAAGTCCTTGGGGGTCAGGCGGTTGCTCCGCAACAGCTGCTGGTACAGGTCGAAATTGAACTTTCCGTCTTTCTGGAAGGTCGGCAGGGCTTCAATGGAGTTGGCCACCTCTTCCTTGGATACCTTGATCCCCATGGACTTGGCTTCCTTGGCGATCAGGAAGTTGTCGATCAGGCTGTCCAGGGCCACCTTTTTCAGCCCCAGGGCCTTTTCCATGTCGGGGGTGATGGATTGGCCGTAGATCTGCTGGTAGATGTTGCGGATGCGCTGATAGGCGTTCTGGTATTCTTCCAGGGGAATCTTGGTGCCGTTGACCTTGGCCGCGTACCCCCCGCGCCCGCCGACACCCTCGCTCCCCTTGCCCCATACGAGGAACATGGTACCGATAAAGGAAAGCACGATGACGACGAACACGATCTTGATGATGAAGGATTCCTTCTTCTTGCGGATGAAGTCCAGCATGGCCGAAATACTCCTTGAATAGATTGGTTTTCGCGGATAAGTGCCCTAGTGGCGGAAGAAAAAGAAAACAAATACTACTATACGTCCCACCCGAATGCAAGATGCTTGTTTGGCTTCACGATCGGGCGGATGAGCCCTCTTTGCGGCGTTTGATTTGCGCCCGGACCTGTGGTAGGGTGAGCGATCAGATTCCGAATCCAAGCACGGGGATGTGGTAATGGAACTCAGCTTTTCACGGCCCAACGCCGAAATCGACCAGTTGATCAACCGGCTGGTCGAGGCGGCCGGCGACATTCACCACGCCGAGATCACCCGCGAGATGATCCTGTCGACCCTCAAGATCGGGCAGGAGGTCGATTACCCTGCGGATCTCAAGCTGATCAACCGCACGTTGCGCGAGATGCGGTTCACGGCCCGGGTTTTCGGCCCGTATCGCGGCCGCAAGAAGGTCACCATCTTCGGCTCGGCCCGTACCGGGCGGGATGAGGAGATGTACCGGAAATGCATCCGCTTCAGCCGCATCCTGGCGGATAACGGCTACATGATCATCACCGGGGGCGGCCCCGGTATCATGCAGGCCGGCAACGAGGGGGCGGGCAGCGAGAATTCTTTTGCCGTCAATATCCGGCTCCCCTTCGAACAGCAGCCAAACCCGGTCATGTACCGCAACCCGCGCCTGATCACCTATAAATACTTCTTCAACCGCAAGGTCGCTTTCGTCAAGGAAGCCGACGCCATCGCCGTTTTCCCCGGCGGTTTCGGCACCCTGGACGAGGCCATGGAGGTCTTCACCCTGATCCAGACCGGCAAGACCTCGCCCAAACCGCTGATCCTGGTGGACGACGAGGGTGGCTACTGGGAGCAGTTCTTTGCCTTTGTCAAACAGAGCCTGCTGGTGAAAGGCTTTATTTCCGGGGAGGATTTTTCCCTGTTCACCATCACCAAGGACGAACAGGAAGCGGCAGAGGCCATTGAAACCTTTTACCGCATCTATCACTCCATGCGTTTCATCGACCACCGCCTCGTCATCCGGTTGAACAAGACGCTGGCCCCGGAACAGATCCGCACCCTTGAGGAAGAGTTCCCCGAGTTGCTCCAGGACGGCGAACATATCGTCTGCTGCGGGGCAATGCCCGAAGAGGCCGATCAGCCCGACCTGGTCGCCCTGCCGCGTATAACCATGAAGTTCAACCACCACCACTACGGCCTGCTGTTGGCCTTTATTCATCGGATAAACACCTTCTGAGCAAACGCTCTCATGGACGCGCCCGGCATTCGTTGACAAAGGCCGCCGATTGGCGGTATAGTCTCATTATCTTACTCGGACTCTTTATTCCCGGAACGCCATGCAGGACCTTAAACATCTATCCAGAAAAAAGCAGTTTTCCGCCTTCCGGCTTTTCGGCTTCTATCGCAGCAACAGGAAAATCAAGGCATCTGGCGAACGCACGGTCTTGCGGCTACCCATCCCGGTAGGCAAACGTCGCGAACAGCTGAAGCATGTCCTCCTGTTTCTGGCCGTTGTACTGGCGCTGACGCCGGTTTGCGCCCTTGTGTACCAGAAGTCACCCCACGTGGTGCGGGCGGTGACGCTCTGGCTCCATTCCCACTCCACTCCCGACATCAAAGCGGCCGAGGCGGCCAAGCCCCCGGCCAGTGGCAGTTTTGAGTCTGCCGTGCGCCTGTTCGATACGGCGGTCGTGAACGATGGACAGCTCACGGCCCGCAGCGCGGGCGGCGATACCCTGCACTACACCATCAAGGACGATTTGCAGAAGCGGGTTCACGATTTCATGGCCCAAAAGCAGGTGCCGTTCGGGGTGTTTGTGGCCATTGAACCGTCAACCGGCCGGATCCTTGCCATGACGTCCTATTCTGCCGTCGATCCCCAGTGGACGCAATCCGCGTTCTTCGACCTCTATCCCATGGCGTCGCTGTTCAAGATCATCATCGCTTCCGCCGCCCTGGAGAACAAGAAGATCACCCCCCAGACGGTGGTCGAGTTTCGGGGCGCCCCCTATTCGGAAAATCCCCGCTACTGGGATATCAACCCCAGGGGCAACAACAACCGCATGGATGTGGGCTATGCCATGGGCAAGTCCATCAACCCGGTCTACGGCCGGGTCGCCAACAATATCGTCGGCAAGGCGTCCGTCATGGAGTACGTGCATAAGTTCGGCTTTAACCAGGCGCTTTTCCCGGGCGTTCCGGTCAAGGCAAGCCGGGCCAGCGACCCCCAGCCGGGCCATGCCTTGATGTTGATGGGGGCAGGGCTCGACCACGAGGTCAAGATATCGCCCCTGCACGCGGCGGTGATCATGGGGGCCATCGCCAATCAGGGACGGATGATGGCCCCGACCCTGACCGACAAGGTGGTCAGCGCCGCAGGAACGGAGAAGGATGGGCATAAGCCCCGTGAACTCCGTCGGCTCGTATCGCCCGAAACGGCGGCGTCCCTCACCCAGATGCTCTCCAATACCGTTACCCGCGGCACCTCCCGGCGCGCCTTCCATGATCGCCGGGGAAGGCCGATGCTGGCCGGGATCGATATCGCCGCCAAGACCGGTTCCATCGACGGGGTCTCACCCAAGGGACATTATTCCTGGTTTGCCGCCTACGCGCCGGCCCATGAACCGCGCATAGCGCTGGTGGCGCTGGTCATTAACCAGGACCGGTGGAAGATCAAGTCTGCGCAGGTGGGGGAGCAGGCCCTGGAAGAGTTTTTCAGAAAATAGGGTCCAGCCTCTTGGCGCGATTTACGGCCGGTAGGTGAGCAGGTGCAACTCCCCGCCCCGCATCTCGCCGTAGGTGAACTGTTCCATCCAGTCCCCCAGGGAGAGGACGGTAAAGGGTGGGGAGCCCAGTTCCTGGCGAAACGCCAGGTGGAAATGGCCGGTAACGAGCCCGTCGTACCCCTGCTGTTGCGCTGAGCGGGCGAAGGTGAGGATGATCTCCCGGTAGTTCCATCGTTTCCGTTTGGCCTGGTAGCCGGATTGGCTGGTGCGTTGCAGGCGTTCCTTGACCTTCAGCGCCAGGGATGGCGGAAAATGCCGGACGGCAGCGGCAATCAGGCGGTTGTGCAACAAGAAACGCAGCAGGCGGTAGCCCCGGTCTTCCCGGTTGATCTGGTCGCCGTGGCAGAGCAGGAGCCGCTTCCCCTGCACCGTCACGACAGCCGGCCCCCGGTGGATCTCGGCCTTGAGATGCCTGCTGAAGATCGTGCCCAGGTGGAAGTCGTGGTTGCCTTCGAAGTAGACGATGCGGCAACCGTTGCGGGTCAGGTCCAGAAGGGCCTCCAGCACGGCGTCGTACTGGCGGAATGGGTGGGAGGGGAAGCCGACCCAGAAGTCAAACAGGTCGCCCATGATGAACAGGGTTTCCGTGTTCCCCTTCAGGGAATCGAGAAAACGGAGCAGCAAACGGTAATTCGGGTCCGTCGGCGCTTTCAGGTGGGCATCGGCCAGGAAGATGGTTCGCATGCCGGGGATTGTGCTGTCACTTGCACGATATGTCAACAGGATAAGAGGATAAGGCGTCATGGCTATTATACATAATGTGGAAATTGTCTGGGATGAACTGATGGACGCTTTCACCAGCGGGCAGAGCGACCGGGTATACTTTCTCGACCGCTATACCGGCGAGGTTTTCTTCATTCCGACCGCGTTGGAGGACGAGGATGTCTGGCAGCAGATGGATACCGGCCGGGATCGTTTTCTGGAGATTCCCCGCTTCGATTACGGCGTCGAACGGCAGCTCATGTCCGGTTTCGTCGGAGCCATCCAGGATCCGAGCCTGCGCAGCATACTCAACGGCTCCCTGGCCGGTAGAAAACCCTATGGCAACATCAAGGAGATCCTCTCCTTCTTCCCCGAAGAGGAGGAACGGCTCGGGGCAATGAAGGACGATTTCCTTGCCAGCAGGGTCAAAACCTGGCTCGACGAAAACAATCTGTTCACGGTTGATTCGGAAACGCTGCTTTCATCGCGTATGTAAGGAAGGCGGCCATGGAACACCATACCGAGCACCAGAGTGTTCGCCGAAGCGATTATGGCCGGCTGATCGCCATCATCATGCTGCTCTGCCTGCTGGCCGCCGCCGGATACGCTCTTCAGCATACCATCTCCTGTTTTCTGCTCTCCTGGATAATCGCCTATCTCCTCGACCCGCTGCTCGTACAGGCCGAACGGCATGGTATGAAACGGCTCGTTGCCCTGGGGCTGCTCTACGTCGCCCTCGGTATCCTGATCGTTTTCTTCTTTGCCTTCATGCTCCCCAAGCTCACCATCAGCTGGAACGGTATCCTCGCCGAACTGCCCACCTATATCCAGAGGATCAAGCTGGACGCCCTGGAATGGAAGTCACGGCTTCCCGACCGCTACGGCTCCGAGGAGATCCAGTGGCTTCTGGACAAAGTCTCGGCGAATGTGGATACGGCGGCTGAGAAGGCCGGCGCCTGGGTCTACGTCTTCGCCACGCGGATATTCTTCAACCTCTTCAATATCGTGCTCTCCCCGGTCCTGGTTTTTTTCATGCTCTACTACAAGCAGACCATCATCGAAACCGCCTCCTCCTGGCTCCCGGAACAGCGCCGCGAGATGCTCCTCAGTATCGGCCGCGAGGTCAATACCAGTATCGGCGGGTATCTGCGGGGGCAGGCCATTGTTTCCATCATCGTGGCGTTCCTGTCCCTGACGGCGCTGTTCATACTGGATATCCCGCACCCCATCATCAGCGGCATCTTTGCCGGGGCCGCTTCGGTGCTCCCCTTTATCGGGGTGTTTATCGCCGCATTGCCGGCACTGTTCTTCGCCTGGTTCAAATACCAGACCATGGCCAGCCTGGCCCAGGCCGCCGCCGCCTTCGGGGTCATCTACTTCTTGGAAGGGTACGTGATCAAGCCGCTGGTGTTCAGGGGGTCCATGAACCTTAATCCGCTGGTGACCATCATCATGGTCATGGCCCTGGGCGAACTGCTCGGTTTCTGGGGTATCCTTTTGGCCCTGCCCATCGCCGCCGCCATAAAGATAACGTGGGGGCACCTGCATAACGGCGATTTCAGGGATTAATTCTTACGAGACGTTCCGGCCCCCCCATTCGCCCTGATCAGGGATGGGGAACCGGACCTCTGGAAAGTCGGCCTATGACTACGATCAGCATGAAAATCACCGGCATGTCCTGTGCCAATTGCGCCGCCCGGATCGAGAAGGAGATCGGAAAACAGCCCGGCGTCTCCGCGGCAACCGTCAACTTTGCCATGGAAGAGTTGGTCGTCGGTTTCGATGAAGCTGTCGTTTCGCTGGAGGAGATCGCCGGCCGCGTCGAGAAACTGGGATACGGCGCGATTCGCCCCGAACCGGCCGATGAGCTGACCTTCGGTGTTCAGGGCCTGCACTGCGCCTCCTGCGTCAACCGGCTGGAAAAGAAGTTGCTGGAAAACCCGGCCGTCACCGCCGCCATCGTCAACCTGGCGGCCGAAACCGGGTTTGTGCGTTTCGACCCGCACCAGCTCGGCAAGGCGGATATCTTTGCCATGGTTCACGAGGCCGGCTACACCCCGGTTGAGCTGCAGGGCGCCGAGGCCTCGGCCGACGATGCGCTCCGCCGGCAACGCAACTGGTTCCTCTTCTCCCTGGCCGCCTCGCTGCCGATCATGCTTACCATGGGTATCCATGACAATCGGGCCGTGATGCAGCTCAATCTGCTTTTGGCCACGGCGGTCCAGTTCTCGGCCGGCCTGACCTTTTACCGCGGCGCCTGGAGCGCCTTGAAAAACCGCAGCGCCAACATGGATGTCCTGGTGGCCCTGGGGACCTCGGCAGCCTATTTCTATTCGCTCCTGGCCTATGCCGGCCTGTTGGGCTCCCATCGGGAGGTGTTCTTCGAAACCTCGGCCATGCTTATCGCCTTCATCCGCCTGGGCAAGTACCTGGAGGCCCGGGCCCGGGGCAAGGCCGGCGAGGCGCTGAAGAAGCTGCTCCATCTCCAGGCCGATACGGCCCGCCTGGTGACGGAGGAGGGGGAGCGGGAGGTGCCGGCATCCCTGATCCGGGTGGGCGACGTGGTGCTGGTGCGGCCCGGCCAGGCGATCCCGGTGGACGGCGAGGTCATCGAGGGGAACGGCGCGGTGGACGAATCCATGGTGACCGGAGAATCCCTGCCGGTGGAAAAGAAGGCCGGCGACACGGTGACCGGGGCCACCATCAATAAAAACGGCGTCCTGCGGGTCCGGGCCACCCGTGTCGGGGAGGCTACCCTCCTTTCCCAGATCGTTCGCATGGTCCGGGAGGCCCAGGGGGACAAGGCCCCCATCCAGCGGTTCGCCGATGCCGTTTCCGGCTGGTTCGTGCCGGTGGTGCTCCTCCTTTCTCTTGCGACATTTTCCATCTGGTTCTATACCCTTCACGCAGGTTTCCTGGCGGCCTTCCGTTTTGCCATCGCCGTCGTGGTGATCGCCTGCCCCTGTGCCATGGGGCTTGCCACGCCGACCGCCATCATGGTGGGGAGCGGCGTGGCTCTGGCCCGGGGCATCCTCATCAAGAAGGGCTCGGCCCTGGAGGCCATCTCCCGCATGCAGGTGCTGCTGCTGGACAAAACCGGCACGCTGACCATCGGCACGCCGACCATGACCGACCTGGCGGCCGTGGCGGGGGTTGATCCGGCGCGGCTCTTGGAGTGCCTGATAACGGCCGAGATCCACTCGACCCACCCCCTGGCCCAGGCTGCGGTGCGGGCGGCCGAGGAGGCGGGCATCAAGCCGGGGGCGGCAACGGACTTCGAGGAGCGGGGAGGTTTCGGTATCACCTGCACCCACGAAGGGTTCCGCTTGGCGGTGGGCAACGAACGGCTGATGGAGGAAGAGGGGATCGGCCTCAAGGCACTGGCGGATAAGGCCAGGGAACTGGCCGGGGCCGGCAAGTCGCTGATCTACGTAGCGGCCGGCACGACCCTGGTGGGGGTAGCCGCCTTCGCCGACACGCTCAAGCCCGGTTCCGCCAAGGCGGTGGCCGAATTTCGGCGCATGGGCATCCAGACCTGCATGATTACCGGCGACCACGCCGATGTAGCCGCGATTGTGGCCGGGCAGGCCGGTGTGGACAGCTTCGAGGCCAGTGTGCTGCCGGACCGCAAGCAGGAGGTGGTCAGGGAATACCAGCAGCGCGGTATGATCACCGGCATGGTGGGGGACGGCATCAACGACGCTCCGGCCCTGGCGCGGGCGGATATCGGCATTGCCATCGGCGGCGGCACGGACGTGGCCAAGGAAACCGGCGATATCGTCCTGATGCGCAACGACCTGACGGACGTGGTGCGGGCCATCGCCATCGGCCGGGCCACCCTGGCCAAGGTCAAGCAGAACCTGTTCTGGGCGCTGTTCTACAACATCCTCGGTATCCCGGTTGCGGCAGGCTTGCTCTCCCGTTACGGCATAGCCCTCAAGCCGGAGTACGCCGGCCTGGCCATGGCCTTTTCTTCGGTCTCGGTGGTGCTCAACTCCATCCTGTTGAAACGGGTGGAGCGGAGCCTGTGAGGGGGCTGGCCCCGGAGGCGGGACGGTGTTGACCAAACTGGAAGAGATCGTCCTCGAATGGGTGTGCCTCGACTATGAGCGGGCGCCTGCCATCGTCGGCGAGGTCTCTTCCGCTCTTGGCCGTCAGGCCACCGACCGGGAGGTGTTCGGGGTGCTGCTGGCACACCTTGGGCGTGGTCTGGTGAAAGCCTATCTTTACGAAACAGAGTCGAGAGCGTTCAGGCAGCTTACCTGTCCTGCCGGCCATGACCCGGAAGAGGTGTGGTGGTATTGTACGGAAGCAGGGAAGAAAGCTCTTTTCTGAGCCGCGACGGGATCATTCTTGAAGATCGTCGCATGCAGCGGCAGTCCCCGCAAAGAGGGTAATACCTCGCTGCTCATCAAGCATGTCTTCGCGGAATTGAGCCGTGGGGGATCGAGGCGATGCGCGACGGGGGACAAACACGGCGTGGCTGATGAAGAGGATGGGGGGATGCGGGGCGATTCGCGAATCGCCCCGCCAAAACCGGAAACAGCCTACAACAGCGCCTTGGCCGCAGCGATTGCGGCGGCGTAGTCCGGTTCGCTGGTCACCTCGGGAACGATCTGGACGTAGCGGACGATATCGTTGGCATCCACCACGAAGACCGCCCTGGCAAGCAATACCAACTCTTCGATCAGAACGCCGTAGTTCTTGCCGAAGGAGCGGTTGCGGTAGTCGGACAGGGTGACCACCCGGTCGATGCCCGCTGCGCCGCACCAGCGTTTCTGGGCAAAGGGGAGGTCCTGGCTGACGGTCAGCACCACCACGTTGCCCGGCAGGCCGGCTGCCTCCTGGTTGAAACGGCGGGTTTCCGTGTCGCACACCGGAGTGTCCAGTGAAGGCACGGCGCTGATGATCTTTATCTTGCCGGCGTAGGTTCCCAGGGTGGTTGCCGCCAGTCCGTTGTCCGCCACGGTAAAATCGGGTGCCTTGTCCCCGACCTTGATCTCCGGTCCGACCAGGGTCATGGGGTTCCCTTTGAAGGTGATGATGCCTTTGCGTTCGCTCATGGACGTGTCCTCCTGAAATTAGCTGCGTATCTTTTCGGACAATTTTACTCCGTAACCGGGAAAATGCAACCCTCCCCCGTCAAAACAAGCCATGCATCTTTAGAAACTGCATCACCAGCCGATAGGTAATGCCCCATAGCACCGGCTTGTCGGGCTGCGGCAGGCGAATGGCCGGGGTCTCCACCGGTCGGCCGCGAAAATGGACCTGAGCGGTGATGTGTCGCCGCTGGTCGGCAAGGTCGGCCAGATTGACCCAAAAGGCGTCCCGCGATTCGTGGTTGATGGTGACTGCCGGGAGGGCGCCGCTGAAACCGTAGGCGAAACAGGCGATCCTGACCGGCAGGTGCGCGCCGGCGATATCGCCCAGTCTGCCCAAATGGCGGGCAGCAGCCAAGTCGATGGCCGCCTCCTCGCGGGTTTCCCGCTCGGCGGCCTGGCGCAGTGTCTCCCCCGGCTCGACCCGTCCCCCGGGAAATGCCAGGTTGCCGGACCAGGGGTCGCGCTCGTCGGTTGCCCGCTCCAGGAACAGCAGATGGAGGCCGGCGGACCGTTCAACCAGAACCATGGCCACCGCTGCGGGGCTGCGTCCGTCGTCGGGCGCTTCGTCGTGCTGCAACCGGGAAATGGTTGCGCAGATGGTATCAAAGGTGAGGGTCATACAGGAACCTGCCACATGTTTTGTTTTACGGAACTGTAAACGGCAATGGGGAGGGAAGTCAAAACCATTTTCCCGTGAGCCGGAGTAGGGGACCAAAGTAATCCCATACTTTTTGACTTTTCAGGTCCCCCATGTTATAAATATCCACTTTTTCCTCAAATTATTGTCTGAAATATTTACGAAATCATTATATAGTTCATACAGGGAGGCATGCAATGAACCACTTTCAGTACAAAGCCAACGAACTCTATGCGGAAGACGTGCGGCTCGCGGATATCGTCGCCAAGGTCGGCTCGCCGGTCTACGTCTATTCCCACGCCACCTTGGAACGGCACTTCAAGGCCTTTGACGGTGCTTTCGCCTCGGTGCCCCACACCGTCTGCTACTCGGTCAAGGCCAACTCCACCCAGTCGGTGCTCAAAACCTTCATCAATCTCGGCGGCGGTGTGGATATCGTCTCCGGCGGCGAACTGTACCGGGCGCTCAAGGCGGGTGCCGATCCGAAAAAGGTGGTATACTCCGGCGTGGGCAAGAAGGACGAGGAGATCGAATACGCCCTGAATGCCGGCATCCTGATGTTCAACGTGGAATCGGAGCAGGAGTTGACCAGGATCAGCGAGATCGCCTCCCGCCTGGGGAAAAAGGCCGGCATCGCCATCCGGGTCAACCCGGACGTGGACCCCGGCACCCATCCCTACATCACCACCGGCCTGAAAAACGCCAAATTCGGCATTACCATCGACCGGGCGTTGGAGGAGTATAAACGCGCCGCCGGCCTGCCGGGCATCGAGGTGATCGGCATCGACATGCACATCGGCTCCCAGTTGACCAAGGTCAACCCCTTCGTCGATTCCATCGAGAAGCTGAAGATCATGATCGGCAAGCTGAAGGAGATGGGTATCAACCTGCAGTACTTCGACTGCGGCGGCGGCCTGGGCATCCAGTACAACAACGAGGAACCGCCCCTGCCGGCCGACTACGGCAAGGAGATCATCGCCGCCACGAAGGATCTGGGCCTGCACCTGGTGTTCGAGCCGGGCCGCAACATCGTCGGCAATGCCGGCATCCTGGTTGCCCGCTGCCTCTACACCAAGGCGCGGGACGAGAAGAACTTCATCATGATCGACGCCGGGATGAACGACTTGGCGCGCCCGGCCCTGTACGGCTCCTTCCATAGCGTGCAGGCGCTGAAAAAGGATCAGGACGGCCTGATCACCGCCGACATCGTCGGGCCGATCTGCGAGTCGGGCGACTTCCTGGTCAAGGAGCGGGAGGTGCCGATGTTCAAGCAGGGCGACCTGATGGCCTTCATGTCGGCCGGTGCCTACGGTTTTGCCATGAGCAGTTCCTACAACAGCCGCCCCCGCGTGGCCGAGGTGATGGTCAAGGGAGGCGCATTCGAGATTATCCGCGAGCGCGAGACGATCGAAGACCTGGTCAAGGGCGAGAAGGTCGCCACGTTCCTATAATTGAAATAACAATATTCCACCCGCAAGGAGGGAAAGGGTATGTTTAGAGGCAGCATTGTCGCCATCGTGACGCCATTCAAAAACGGTGCGGTTGACGAAGAAAAATTGCGTGAACTGGTGGAATTCCAGATTGCGGGCGGCACCGATGCCATCGTGCCCTGCGGCACTACCGGTGAGTCGTCCACCCTGGATTACGAAGAGCACGACCGGGTGATCGAGATCGTCGTGCAGCAGGTGGGCAAGCGGGTCCCGGTCATCGCCGGCACCGGCTCCAATTCGACCCGCGAGGCGATCGAGATGACGGCCCATGCCAAGAAACTCGGCGCCGACGGCGCCCTGCTGGTGACCCCCTACTACAATAAGCCGACCCAGGAAGGGCTTTATCGCCACTACACGGCCGTTGCCGATGCCGTCGAACTCCCGCTGGTCCTCTACAACGTGCCCGGCCGCACCGGCGTGAACCTGCTGCCCGAGACCGTGGCCCGTCTGGCGCCCCACAGGAATATCGTTGCTGTCAAGGAGGCCACCGGCTCCCTGCAACAGGCGTCCGAGATCCTGGCCCTGTGCGGCGGCCAGATCGATGTGCTCTCCGGCGACGACTTCATCACCTTCCCGTTGATGGCCTGCGGCGGCAAGGGGGTCATCTCGGTGACCGCCAACATCATGCCCGCTGAGGTGGCGGCCTTGGTGGACGCCTTCGAGGCCGGCAACATGGATGAGGCCCGCCGACTGCACCTGAAACTGCTCAAGATCAACAACGCCATGTTCCTGGAGAGCAACCCGATCCCGGTGAAGACCGCCCTGGGGCTGATGGGCAAGTGCAGCGACGAGATGCGCCTGCCGCTCTGCCCCATGGGCGAGGCCAACAAGGCCAAGCTTGCTGCCATCATGAAAGAGTACAACTTGATTTAACTTCATAACCTGCCACAGAGACGCAGAGAAAGGCAGGAGAGAAACAAAAGCATAAATCCGGGATTCAGGTTCACCCCTCTCTGCTTCCTGCTTTTGCCGTTCTCTGTGAACCTCTGTGTCTCCGTGTCTCTGTGGCAGATGTAAGGAATCTACCATGATCAATATCGCCGTTTGCGGCGCTGCCGGACGTATGGGACAGCGCATCATCAATTCCATTGTCGAAACCGAAGGGGTCCGGTTCTCCGGCGCGCTGGAGCGTCCGGGGCACCCTCTGGTAGGCCAGGATGTGGGCCTGATCGCCGGTTGCGGCGAGCTTGGAGTCGCGGTTTCCGATGACCTGAACGGCGTGATCGCCGCCTGCGACGTGCTGATTGACTTTACCGCGCCCAAGGTCTCCCTCAAGAACCTGGAGGCCTGCGGCCTGCAAAAGAAAGCCATCGTGATCGGCTCCACCGGTTTTACCCCCGAGGAGCGCGCCCTGGCTGCGGAACTGGCCAAGACCACCCCGGTGGTGCTGGCGCCCAACATGTCGGTGGGAGTCAACGTCTGCTTCAAGATTCTCAAGGACATCGCCGCAACCCTGGGAGACGATTTCGACGTGGAGATCGTCGAGGCGCACCACCGCCTGAAAAAGGACGCCCCTTCCGGCACGGCCGTGCGCATGGGCGAGGTGGTGGCCGAGGCCCTGGGCCGCGATTACAACAAGGTGGCCAACTTCCATCGCGAGGGGATCACCGGCGAGCGCACCCGGGAAGAGATCGGCATGCAGACCATCCGCGGCGGCGACATCATCGGCGAGCACACGGTCTACTTCATCGGCATGGGTGAGCGTATCGAACTGTCCCACCGGGCCATGACCCGCGACATGTTTTCCCGCGGTTCGGTCCGCGCCGCCAAGTGGGTCGTATCCCAGAAGCCGGGCCTGTACGATATGCAGGATGTCCTGGGGCTGCGATAGCCTCGAACAGAACTCAGCGGCCACGTCACGCCATTAAAAACGGGGAGCTTTTTGACCAATGAATGCCGGGGTTCCGTTCAGGCGACACAGTATCACCGTGAGGATGACCGTGGCGGTTTGCACCTTCGTCATCCTGTTCTCGTCGCTTATGGCGGTCGCCTCCCTGTACTATTTCAAACAGGAACTCAAGGAAACCATCTCCAACCAGCAGATGACCCTGCTGACCGTCGTGGCTCAGGGCATCGACCAAAAACTGACGTCCGCCCAAAAGACGGTTGTCGAGGCGTCCCGTGACGTCACCCCCGGCATGGTTGCCGACCCGGATGCGGCGCAACGGTTTCTCGATAGTCTGCACAGCGTCAAGAGCCTCTTCGACAACGGCATCTACCTCTTCTCGAAGGACGGGCGGATCATCGCAGAATCGCCTTTTCTTCCCGGCCGGCGGGGCAAGGACATCTCTTTCCGGCAGTTCTACCGACAAACCATCGCCACGGGAAAACCGACTATCTCCACCCCTTTCATCTCGACCCACTCCCCCGGGACCCCGGCGCTCAACATCACCGCCCCGGTGCGGGATAAGAACGGCGCCCTGATCGCCATCCTGGGGGGCAGCATAAACCTGTTGCAGGACAACTTCCTGGGGGATTTGTCCCATACCCGCATCGCGCAGAACGGGTATCTCTTCCTGGTGTCCGGCGACCGGACCGTCATCATGCACCCGGACAGGTCGAGGATCATATCCACCAAGATCGCACCGGGCGCCAACAAGCTCTTGGACAAGGCGCTGGACGGCTTTGAGGGGGTGGCGGAAAACACCACCTCCCGTGGTGTGCACGTCCTGTCGTCCTTCAAACGCCTCCAAGCCACCGACTGGGTCGTGGGAGGGGAATATCCGCTGAACGAAGCCTACCAGTCGATCTACCGGCTGGAGAGATATTTTGCCGTGGCGGTGGTGCTCAGCGCTGTCCTGATCATCCTGATCATCAGGCTGATCATGGGCAGCTACACCAACGCCCTGGTGCGCTTCGCCGAGCACGTCGGGCAAATCTCATCAAAGATCGGCGCGGACCGGCTGTTCAAGCTCGAGAGCAAAGACGAGGTCGGGTTCGTCGTGCAGGCCTTCAACGCCATGGTCGAGGACCAGGACAAGAAGAACGAGGAGTTGTTCTACATCAGTACCCACGACGCCCTTTCGGGACTCTACAACCGCGCCTATTTCGACGATCAGATGGACCGTCTCTCCGCCGGCCGCATCGCCCCGATCTCCGTGGTGATGGCGGACATCGACGACCTCAAGGTCTTTAACGACAGGCACGGCCATGCGGCCGGAGACGTGCTGATCACGACCGTCGCCATGATCCTGCTGGAATCGTTCCGGGCCGAAGACGTGGTGGCCCGCATCGGCGGCGACGAATTTGCCATCCTGCTGCCGGGCGTGGATGCCGTCCATGCGGAGATTGCCTTGAAACGGGTCCGGAGCGTGGCTGACAAGTATGCTGCCCAGGCAAACGGCCTCACCTTGACCATCTCCCTGGGGCGCGCCACGGTTGAGAACCCGGCCAAGCTGGATGAAGCCCTGCAACTGGCCGACCAGCAGATGTACCTGGACAAGGTGAGCCGCAAGCTGGTGGAAAAGGAATCGAAACTGTAGCTTCGTTACGCTATATTCAGACATTTCAAGGAGGATTGAAGCACCAATGGCAAAAATCAACGACAACTACCTGAAACTCAAAGCAGGCTACCTGTTCCCGGAGATCGGCCGCCGCGTGCGCGCCTTTAGCGAGGCCAACCCGAGCGCCAGGATCATCCGTCTGGGCATCGGCGACGTCACCCGCCCCCTGGCCCCGGCCGTGATCAAGGCCTTCCACGACGCCGTGGACGACCTGGCGACCACCGACAAATTCGCCGGCTACGGCCCGGAGCAGGGCTACGATTGGCTGATCAACGCCATCATCGAAAAATCCTATAAGCCGCTGGGGGTCAGTCTCAAGACGGATGAGATGTTCATCTCCGACGGCTCCAAGTGCGACTGCGCCAACATTCTGGACATCTTCGCCCTGGACAACGTGGTGGCCATCGGCGACCCGGTCTACCCGGTCTACAACGACACCAACGTCATGATCGGCCGCACCGGCGAGGCCGACGACAAGGGGTACTACAAGAACATCGTCTACCTGCCGTGCAACGAGGCCAACGGCTTCATCCCGGCCCTGCCGGACCGGAAGGTGGACATCATCTACCTCTGCTTCCCCAACAACCCGACCGGCGTGGTGGCGTCCAGGGACGAGTTGAAGAAGTGGGTCGATTACGCCCTGGCCAACGACGCGGTGATCTTCTACGACGCCGCCTATGAGGCCTTTATCACCGATTCCGCCATCCCCCATTCCATCTACGAGATCGAAGGGGCCAAGAAGTGCGCCATCGAGTTCCGCTCCTTCTCCAAGACCGCCGGGTTCACCGGCGTGCGCTGCGGGTTGGTGGTGGTGCCGGAAGAGGTCATGGGCACCACCCCGGCCGGCGAGCGGTACAGTTTCAACAAGCTCTGGCTGCGCCGCACCACCACCAAGTTCAACGGCGCCTCCTACCCGGTGCAGCGGGCCGCCGCGGCGGTCTACAGCGACGAGGGGTGGCCCCAGGTCCGGGAGACCATCGACTACTACATGGAGAACGCCCGCATCATCCGCGAGGGACTGGCGGAAGCGGGGCTCACGGTCTACGGCGGGGTCAACGCCCCCTACATCTGGCTCAAGGTGCCGGCCGGCATGACCAGTTGGGACTTCTTCGACAAGCTCCTGCACGAGGCCAACGTGGTCGGGACGCCCGGCTCCGGTTTCGGCCCCAGCGGGGAAGGGTTCTTCCGGTTGTCGGCCTTCGGGAACAGAGACAACGTCATTGAGGCGGTGGAGAGGATCAAGAAGAATTTGAAGTAGGATTGAGGAAGGGCAGCCGATCGGCTGCCCTTCCTTCTAGATTTAAGTATATTTTTTGTCATCAATTCCGAGGACATACATACAGTGCTTCTGAAACGACTATTTCGACGCACCAACCGTTGACAAAAACACCGCAACCGTGCCATAAAATAAACCGGTAAGGGAAAACCGCTTCTGCCTGATGAAGCGGTTTTTGTTTTTCCCTGGATGATCCTGTAAAAAATTTTTGGAGATAGTGTGTGGACAACAGAAAACGACTACTGATCAGAAACAAGACAATCGCCACGGGATTGATGATTGGTGCGGCCCTGCTGTTTGTTGTGGCTCGCTTGCACAAGGGGCAGGGGGCCTGGGAGTGGGCCGCCGCCTTTGCGGAGGCGGCCATGGTCGGCGCATTGGCGGACTGGTTTGCCGTGGTGGCGCTGTTCCGCCACCCCCTGGGGGTGCCCATACCCCATACGGCCATCATCAAGAACAAGAAGGCAGTCATTGCCGGGAACCTGGCCGGCTTTATCCGCGACAAGTTCCTGGCCACCGATACCCTGATCGCCAGGCTGCGGGAGTACAACCCGGCCGGGCATCTTGCCGTGTACCTCATGTCCAGGGATAATGCCGCCGGCCTGGCCAAGGGGGTGACCCGCGTACTGGCCGACTCCCTGGATTTTATCCATGACGAGCGGGTGCAGCGGTTGTTGCGGGCCGCCCTGGGCAATCGGCTGGAAAGCTTCGACCTCTCCACTGCCGCCGGGGGGATGCTCGATGCCCTCAGAAAGGACAACCGCCATCAGATCGTGCTCGACGACCTGTTGCGCCGCTGCGCCGCGTGGCTGGCGACCGACGAGGCGCAGACCGGGCTGGCCAACGCCATCGATACCCTGTGTACGAAAGAATATCCGCTCCTGAGCGCCTTCATCCCCAATCGGGACCAGTTCGCCAAAGGGGTGGGGGAAAAGGTCGCGCACCGGATCAACGCATTTATCCAGGAGGTTAATGCCGATCCGTGCCATGAGGTCCGGTACCGGTTCGATACCACCGTGACCGAGTTCATTGCCCGGCTGAAATCCGACCCGGCACTGCGCGCCAAGGTCGAGACGATCAAGGGTGAGGTCGTCCATAACCAGGCCATAGCCGATTACGCCCGGAGCATCGGCAGCGATCTGAAGAGTTGGCTGAGCGACGACCTGCACCGGCCCGAGTCACAGGTGCAGGAGAAGATCGGGGCGGTGGTTGCGGGCATCGGCGCGACCCTGTCCCACAATGGGGAGTTGCAGGAGTCGTTGAACGCATACCTGGAACGGTTGCTGCTGCACCACGGAGATACCCTGCGGAGCGCGGTTGCCGGGCATATCTCCGGCACCATGCAACAGTGGGAAAGCGCTGACTATACCAACGAGATCGAACTGAGCATCGGCTCCGACCTGCAGTTTATCAGGATGAACGGCACCCTGGTGGGCGGCATGATCGGCCTGCTGCTGCACGCCGTTTCCCTGCTGCTCGGGTAGCACCTCTCCCTATTTCAGCCAGTGCCACGGGGGCCCTATGAAGATACAAACAGTGACGCCGGAAACCCGGCCCAAGGTCTATGCCCTGTTGCGCCGCGCCTTTCCCGGCAGCGACTACGAAGCCGCGCTGGTAGAGAAACTCCACGGGAATGGCCGGGCCCTGCACGAGTGGGTCTGCATCCATACCAACAAGGTCATCGCCTATATCGCCTTTTCCCCTGCCTATCACGGCAATGAGGTCTGCGGCCTGCACCTGGCGCCCATGGCCGTGGCCCCCGATTTTCAAAGGCAGGGGGTGGGCACGGAACTGCTCCGGTTTGCCCTGCGCCAGGAGGCGATCAAAAGCCAGCCCCTGTTTGTCCTGGGCGAGCCGGGCTATTACAGCCGGTTCGGCTTTGAGCCGTGCCGCACGCCCCTCTGTCCGTTCGATGCCGATAACGCCCATTTCCTGGGCATGCGAAACAGTACTGCCGACAGCTTTGTGGTGGGTTACGAACCTGAGTTCAAACCGGCTGCCACACCGCCCCGCCCCCGGGGGAAGAAGCGACGGGCAAGGTAAATAGCGGGAGATAGGCTCCTGGGGATCAGGGGAGGGGATTCAGGAGGCGAACATCGCGGCGGGGAACCGGGTACTCGATCTTCTTGTCCCGGAAGGTTTCTAGTACGGCTTGGTAGATCGCCGCCTGGGTGGGAACAAAATCTTCAACCTTCACCCACGGCTTGATCGCCAAGGCGATGGACGATTCATTGAGGGCGGCTATGCCGACAACAGGGGCAGGTTCCCGTAAGACGGAGGCATTTTGCTGCAGGATGGTGTTCACCAGTGAGAGCGCCAGGGCGATGTCCGCACCGTACCCTACGGCCGCCGTCAGATCGAGCTGGCGGATCGTGCCGTAGTTGTGGAGGATCTCCCCCACGATCTTCCGGTTGGGGACGATGACGAGGGAATTGTCCGTATGCAGCAGCGTGGTGGAGAACAGGGCTATGTCGGTTACCTGGCCGTAGACCCCGAGGAGTTCAATATAATCGCCGATGGTGAACGGTTTCGAAAAGATGATCGTCAATCCGGCCACCAGGTTCCCGAGGAGCCCCTGCATGGCAAGGCTGACGCCGACCCCGGCCACGCCGATCCCGGCTATGAGCGGCGTGATCTGCACCCCCATCTGGCCAAGGGACATGATCCCTATGAGTGCTATGATCAGGAGCTTCACAACCTTGACGATGAGATTGCTCACCGGCTCGTCATACGCCCTTGACTTCAGCCAGCGATGGATGAGGTTGCCGACCCAGCGGGCGATAAACACACCGATGCCCATGAGGACGATGGCGGTGAGGATCTGCATCCCGTGATCGACAAAATAGAAGATTACCTTTTCGGTCAGTTCCGGTGAGGTTGCCGCGGCTGCCTTTTTTACCAGTGCGCTGTCTGCCATGAAAAAAGGGTATCATGGGATGGGGCGGCACGCAAGGGACTCCGGGGAATAACGTGCTGAATACATGCAGCATGGCGATTGATGGTGGAAGTTCTGCGTGCGATAGTGCATACTGACAGAGTAGATTCCGCGCGGGGCATCGCCTGACTGGAGACGCGCATATTAATCCTGCTGGAGTGCAACGGATGAAAGTGGATCTGGACGTGATGAAAAACCTGCTGAGCAAGCGGGGTGATGAGATCGAAAAAAGTGTTGCCGGCACCGGCTATCTGGTAAAGACCGTCATGGGCGTCGGCACCTTTCTGCTCGATAACGAAGGGGATATCGACCTCCTGACCGCCAAGCAGAAGGCCACGTTCGAAAGATTCCTCCTGCCGCTGTTGGAGGAACCGCCCCGTTAGCCGCTCGTGCACCTCACAACAGAGCAGACCCGACGACAGAGGCGGCCCATCGGCCGCCTTCCGTTTCTTTCGGCGGCATGGGCCGACGAGACGCATGCCCTTGGATAAAAGCGCACCGGCGGCAAAGAAGATCGAACAAGCTTTAAAAAATACCGACTGAAGGTGAAACTATGAGTATATTCAACCTGTGGAACCCCGAGAAAGTGTGCCGTACCCGTATGATCAGCAAGGATTTTTTCGAGTGCAAGGTGAAACGGCCCGACCCCGAATTCTGCGAGCATTCTCTCCGCATGGGGGGAAGCTACATCTGCAACCACCTGGATCGCCTCGAATTCTCCAACAGGAAATAGCAGGCGCCTGTGCCGCTTCTGACGGCGCTTTCCGGGGAAGCGGCGATATGCCGGCCTGAAATCGCCTGAACACCGTCCCGCGGCGATCGAGGAAACCTTATGGGGATTTCGAAACACCCTTCCGTCGTGACCATGCCGAAGGCCGAGAGGCCGTACCCCACCATCCTCTCTTTCCTGAGCGGGAGATTCCCCACGATCTCCCGGGAAATTTGGGAAGGGAGGATCAGGGAGGGCAAGGTCCTCGACGAGGGGGGGCAGTGCATAACCCTGGACACGGAATACGCCCCCTTGCGGCGCATCTTCTATTTTCGCGAGGTCGGCGCTGAACCGTCCATCCCCTTTAGCGAAAAGATCCTGTTTCAGGACAACCAGATCCTGGTCGCCTGCAAACCCCATTTTCTTCCCGTAACCCCTGGCGGACGGTATGTCGATGAATGCCTGTTGAACCGCCTGCGCACCAGCACCGGGATCGAGGAGTTGGCGCCGCTGCACCGCATAGACCGGGAAACAGCCGGTTTGGTGCTCTTTTCCGTCAACCGGGGGAGCAGGGGAATCTACGGTCAGCTCTTCATGGATGGCCGTGTTGAAAAGACCTATCAGGCTCTCGCGGCGTGTCGGCCGCTTCAGGAACCGGGAGCGTGGGACGTGGCGAACAGAATCGAGCGGGGAGAGCCGTGGTTCAGGATGAAGGCCGTACCCGGCGTTGCCAATGCCCGATCCACCATCCATCTGGTGGAGGTCAGGGGGGCGCTGGCCCGTTTTGTCCTGCACCCCCACACCGGCAAGACCCATCAGTTGCGGCTCCACATGAGCGGTCTCGGCTTCGGGATACTGAACGACCGGTACTACCCCGAGTTGCAGGCCGAGCGAGAGGATAACTTCGCAACCCCGCTCCAGCTTGTCGCTCAAAGGCTGCGCTTCAGGGACCCCCTCAGCGGCCGGGCCCGGGAATTTGTCTCCGAACGTACGCTGTTGTGGCAGCCCGCGTGACTGGCGAATAATTTGCTCAGAAAGCGGTACCATGGTATAGTTGCAGCGCGTCTGAACCACAGGGACAACCAACCTGTGGTTTTTTTGTGGACGCAGAACGGGAGCGCAGCGCCATGAACCCCACAGCATTTTCATCACTCCACCTGAGAGCCCCGCTGCTCAAAAACCTGGTCTCCCTCGGCTATGCCGAGATGACGCCGGTTCAAGCCCATAGCCTGCCGCTCATCCTGGCCGGCAAGGACGTGATCGCCAAGGCCAAGACCGGCAGCGGCAAGACCGCGGCCTTCGGCATCGGCCTGTTGACCCGCCTGGACGCTGCATCCTTCCGGGTACAGGCGCTGGTGCTCTGCCCGACCCGCGAACTTGCCGACCAGGTCGGCAAGGAGCTGCGGCGCATCGCCCGCTTTACCGACAACATCAAGATTCTCACGGTGTGCGGCGGCGTTCCCTTCGGTCCCCAGCTCACCTCCCTGGAACATGGGGCCCACGTGGTGGTCGGCACCCCCGGCCGCCTGCTGGACCATCTGCGCCGCGGCAGTCTCGATCTCTCCGCCCTGCACACCCTGGTGCTGGATGAGGCGGATCGCATGCTCGACATGGGTTTTCAGGAGGACATCAGCGCCCTGATCGCCGCCGCCCCGCCCAAGCGGCAGACCCTGCTCTTTTCCGCCACCTACCCGGAGTCCATTGCCGCCATGAGTGGGGCGATCCAGCACGAACCGGTGGAGGTCAGTGTGGACGAGGCCCATGACGAGGGGGCTATCGAACAGGTCGTCTACGAGGTGGACCACGAGCAGCGGACCGAGGCGGTGGCGCGCATTCTCGGCCATTATCGGCCGGAGTCGGCTCTGATCTTCTGCAACACCAAGGTGGAGTGCCAGGAAGTGGCCGATGCCCTGATCAGCCGGGGTTTTGCGGCCCTAGCTATCCACGGCGACCTGGAGCAGCGGGAGCGGGATCAGGTGCTGATCTGTTTTGCCAACCGGAGCGCCTCGGTGCTGGTGGCTACCGATGTGGCCGCCCGCGGGCTGGATATCAAGGAGTTGCCGGCGGTGATCAATTACGAACTGTCCCGCAACCCGGAGATCCATACCCACCGTATCGGCCGCACCGGTCGCGCTGGGGAGCAGGGGCTGGCAATAAGCCTGGCGACCCCCCGGGAAAGCCGGGTGGTCGCCGCCATCGAAGATGTCTTGGGGAGCACGATCACCCGCGGCGATCTTGCCGCCCTGACCCCGGCGTCGGGCAGGCCGCCGGGCCCCCCCATGGTGACGCTCTGCATCGACGGCGGCCGCAAGAACAAGTTGCGCCCCGGGGATGTCCTGGGTGCCCTGACCGGCGAGGGGGGGATCGCCGGGAGCGAGGTCGGCAGGATCGATGTCCTGGACTTTCACACCTATGTGGCGATCATGCGGCACAGCGTCGATCGGGCCGTGGCCTGCCTGGGGGGCAACAGGATCAAGGGGCGCTTCTTCAAGGCCCGGAAACTGCGCCTGCCTTTCTGAAATCCACCGCAGGGCCGTGGGGCGAGCCGCTTTGCTGTATGGCGGTAATAAAAAAATGCCTCTGCCTTCAATGAGTGGTATAGTGTGCCTGACCGACTCTGTCGGAGAGGCGCCATAACCATACGCGACAAGGAGAAACAGCCATGAGCAAAGGTGTGGACAGTAGGAAGGAAACAAAAAAAGAACCGGCTAAAACCCTGAAGGAAAAAAGGGCTGAAAAGAAGATCAAAAAGGCTGAGAAGAACCAATAGGGCAGACTTCCTGGGATGGGAAAATCGACGAAAGGCGGCCAAGCGGCCGCCTTTCGTATTTCCGGGGGAGATGCCGAACCCGGGAAGCGCCCCCGCCCTTCACCAGCATCGATGGGTTTGCAGAAGGGTGCGGTGTGAAATGCCGAGTGTGCCCCCTTGCGGATTGCCGCGATTCACGTGATGGACATCACAACATTTGCATCTGCTCCCATGTTATGGTAATCACTGGAGTGCCGCACTCAGCCCGGATAATCGCCCGGGCCCTGCGATCAACTGCCTGCACCCTGCAAAGGTCTACCGTGCGTCTTTTTTGTTGCATCATTTCATGCTGCCTGTTTTTTTCTGCATCGCCCCTGTTCGCATCGGATGAGATTCTGGATTACGGCCGTATCGCCACCATCGATCTTCTCATGGAACGGGCCATTTCCAGCAATCTCATCGCCGGCGGCGTCGTGGTGATCGGCAACCACAATGGTATCCTCTCCAGTACCGCCCGCGGACGGCTGAACGCCCGGCCTGATGCGCCGTTGCTCGACGGGCAGACCATCTTCGATCTTGCCTCCCTGACCAAGGTAATCGCAACCGCGCCGGCGGTGATGAAACTGCTGGATGAGGGGCGCATCTCCCTGCTGGACCCCCTCACCCTCTGGTTTCCCGAATTCAAGGGATCCGAACTTGAAAACGTCACAATCATCCATCTGCTGACCCATACTTCGGGACTCGCGGATTTCGATATGAGTACGGACGAGGCCATGAAAACAGCCGTCATCAGGGCGGCGGCGGAGAAAAACCGGCCCCGGCCGGGCAGCAGTTTCCATTATGCCGATATCAACTTCATTCTGCTGGGTGAGCTCGTCCACCGGGTTTCAGGCAGGACCTTGGACGCCTTCTGCCGCGAAGAGATCTACACGCCGCTTGCCGTCCCCGAGACCATGTTTTTGCCCGCACCGAATCTCGCAAGCCGGATCGCCCCCACGCTGGGCGGTGACGGCGGCACCGTGCAGGACCGGAACGCGCGGCGCCTCGGCAGTGTTGCGGGCCATGCCGGCCTGTTCAGCTCTGCCCGGGATCTCGCCCGGTTTGCCCGCCTGATGCTGGCCGGGGGGGCGCTTGACGGCAAGCGCATCCTGTCCGAACAGGCGGTGAAGCAGATGACCACCCCGTTTTCCTGCCGCAACGGCACGGTGGTGCGCGGCTTGGGCTGGGACATGAATTCTCCCTTTTCGGCGCCGAAGGGGAAATTGTTTTCAGATGCCTCCTTCGGCCATACCGGTTACAGCGGTTCTTCCATCTGGATCGACCCGAAACAGGACCTGTTCGTGGTTCTCCTGACAAACCGCCTGGATTACCGGCACATCAGACAGTTCAACAAGCTGCGCAGCGACATCTCCACCATTGCCGTGGCGGAGTTCCGCACATCGGGCGATGAACGGGGTCCGGCGGCAACGCCGGAGCTTGCAAGAATCTCCTCGGACCTGCACCAGAAGGTGGCGGTCGGGAAGGCCCCGGTCGTTGCACACCGCATCAGGCTGGTAGCGGCGGTATCCAAGCACACCAAGGCGTATCGTCAGTACGCCAAAAAGGGCGGCAAGAATCATCGTCACAAATCCTATGGCCGGACCCGCCGGGCGTGAATCACCGAAGGGCCGATTCCCATGCTGCATAGGGAGAACGGTTGACACCGGAATAGACAAAGGGCGACCGCTTGGCCGCCCTTTGTCTGTTCCGCGTTGCGCGAACGGTTACGTTCATGCCGGCGCCGCGCCGATTCCGCGTCCTGTACATCGGCGGCATTGTTGTTCCCTGCGGCGTCAATAGCCTGGGGGAGACCTAAAGCGACGGAACACGCCCGGCAACTCCGGGATGCCCCCGCTCGGCAGGATAGCCTTGGGGCGACATCAAGATGCGCCCATTGCAGTGCCCTCCCTTTTGTGCTATTCCCAGAGCAGGAAACGCTTGGGCATTTCATACGCGCCGGCATGGGGCGGTCCCTCGCCGATACGGGGTTCCGATGCTCCTGCCGGTTGCATTTCCGGGGCGCAGCGCCCCGGTGCGGGAGTCTTGTTGGGTGGAACTGTTTTCGATGGCCCAGTGCGTCGGGTATGGCGCCTTTGTTTTGGGGGTGACGGCCTTTTTCCAGAAGATCGATCATCGCCTGAAATTCTTCAACGCCGCCGAATGCCTCGCTTATGCGGTGCATTTCATGCTTTTGGGTAATTTCCCCGGTGCGGCCAGCGCCCTGATATCGAGCGCGCGCTCGTTTCTCGCCATAAAGATCCGCTCGCCGCTCCTGGCCGTGGCGATAATCGGCCTCAACATCGCCGTCGGACTCACCCTCGCCAAGAGCTGGGTCGGCTGGTTTCCCGTGGGCGCATCGAGTATGGCCACCTTGGCGGTCTTCACCATGCGGGGGATCCCCATGAGGCTGGCTTTGCTGGTCAGCACGTTTCTCTGGCTGGCCAACAACATCATCTGCGGCTCCATTGGCGGTACGCTGCTGGAAACCGTCATCGCCATCGTCAACGGCTCGACCATGTTCCGTATTCTCAGGTCGCCCGAACGGAGATTGTCTCGGGGATTTCCCGGAGCGGAAGATTGAGAGGGACGGGCAGAATGACATAATGGTGGGTAAGTGCCCTTTTCCCCTTGACGTCCGCCGAAATATGTAGGAATACGAGGCAGGCTTGGCGAAGGCGACGCTAGGACGAAAACCGATGGATTACCGTGCGATTACGCATTAGGACTGAATACCTTGAATATCCTCAGATACACTTGTGGTAAATGGCTGCTGTATCCCGTGCTTCTGGCTGTTTCCCTGCTTCTGACCCAGGTCGCCCCGGCGTCTGCCCAGGGCAATTTTGCCAACTACCCCCCGCTGCTACCCGACTATACGTCCATCAAGATTTTCGACAACCAGGGGAGGTATGTCGGCCGGCTCCTGCCGGAGAAGCGGTACTGGGCCTCCATCGACCGCATCCCTTCCTTTCTGCAAAAGGCGGTGGTTGCCGTTGAAGACGCCCGCTTTTACGAGCATGGGGGGATCGATATCCGCGGCATCGCCCGGGCCTTGGTGAAGGACGTGGTCAAGGGGAAGATGGTCGAGGGGGGCTCGACCATCACCCAACAGTTGATCAAGAATAAATACCTCTCCGGTGCCAAGACCATCGAGCGCAAGCTCGATGAAGCCCGCATGGCCATTGATTTTGAAAAGAAATATACCAAAAAGCAGATACTGGAGATGTATTTCAACGAGATCTATTACGGGAACGGGGCCTGGGGAATTGTCCAGGCTGCCCGCATCTATTTCGACAAAAACCCGGAGGAGTTGACCGATGCGGAGTGCGCCCTCTTGGCCGGTGTGCCGAAGAACCCGGGGCGTTATAATCCACTGGGGAAAGCGGCCAGCGTCACGCGGCGGCGGGACGTTGTTCTCAAACGGATGGTGGAGTTGAGCATCATCACCCCCCGGCAGCAACAACGGCTGAGGACCCAGCGGGTCACCTTCATGCGCTCCGGACAGGCCTTACAGTATGTGGCCCATGTCCGGGCCAAGCTGATCGAGCGGTACGGTGCCGAGATCATTGAGCAGGGGGGGCTGGAGGTGACCGCGGCTCTGGATCTGAACCTGCAGAAACAGGCGGAGCTGGCGCTGGCCGAGGGGGTAAAACGCATTTCTCCCCGCATGCAGGGGGCTCTGGTGTGTCTTGATCCCGCCACGGGCGATGTGCTGGCCGCCGTGGGGGGCGTGGGCGTTACCAAAGGGTCCTATAATCGCGCCTTTTCCGCCAAGCGTCAGCCTGGGTCGGCCATCAAGCCGCTGATCTATGCCGCAGCCCTGGAAAAGGGGATTACCGCCGGCAGCATCTGGAACGATACGCCGGTGGCCTACGACCGGGGCAATAATCAAGTCTGGAAACCGCAGAACTATGGGAGGGAGCGGTATGGTGATCTTTCCCTGAGGCGCGCCCTGGCATATTCCAACAATGTCATCACGGTAAAGGTGCTTGAGGCCATCGGGGTCCCGTATTTTACCGATTTCGCCGGAAAAATGGGGCTGCCGTTACGGGCGCAGAACGGCCTCTCCCTGGCCCTGGGAACGGATGAAGTCTCCCTGAACGACCTGGTCCAGGCGTACACGCCTCTGGCCACCGGGGGCATGCGCTCCGAAGGTCGGACCATTATCCGGATCTATGACCACAGGCGCCGTGCCTGGACGGAAAATCCTCCGATAGTCACCCCGGTCCTGGCACCTGCCACCGCTTTCGTCACCACCCAGATGCTGAAGGACGTCATGACCTATGGCACCGCAAAGTCGCTCAGGCGGTTCAGCCAACAACACCCGGCCGCCGGGAAGACCGGGACCACCGACGACTACCGGGATGCCTGGTTCGTCGGCTATACCCCCCAGGTGATAACCGGCGTCTGGGTCGGCTATGACAAACCCCGGCCGGGGGGGAAGGGCTTTAGCGGAGGTGCGGCCGCAGCCCCCATCTGGGAGCGGTTCATGCGCCGGGCTGTGGCAGGGAAGCCTGCCGTGGATTTTCCCAAGCCGGATACGGTGGTTTCCGTTACCATAGACCCCACCACGGGCTATCTGGCAACGGCGGAGTGCCCGAAGAAACACGACGAATTCTATATCGCCGGGACCGAGCCCACCCGCTACTGCCCCAAGCATGGCGGAGGTGCGGCTATGCCCGTACCGGTCCCGCCATCGCCACCGCCACCGCCGGCGGCACAGGATGGTATATTATGATTCATAAAGAGTCCCAACATTCATCACCGCGGTAAAAAGGAGAAGGAATATGGCACAGTACGGTTTTCTCGGTCTCGGTATCATGGGTAACGCCATGGCGGCCAACCTGGTGCGGGCCGGTTTCCAGGTCATGGTCTGGAATCGCAACCCGGCCAAATGCGCCCCCCTGGTGGCCCTGGGCGCGCGCCAGGGGGGGAGCCCCCGGGAGGTGGCCACTGCCTGCGACATCACCTTTGCCATGCTCGCCGATCCCGCCGCCGCCTCGGAGGTCTGCTTCGGCCCCAAAGGGGTGTTGGAGGGGATCGGCGGCGGGCGCGGCTACATCGACATGTCCACCGTGGACGACGCGACCGCCCGCACCATCGCCGGGGCGGTGGCCGAACGGGGCGGGCGTTTCCTCGAGGCCCCGGTTTCCGGCACGAAGAAACCGGCCGAAGACGGGACCCTGGTCATCCTGGCGGCGGGCGACCGGGCGCTCTACGACGAGGCCGCCCCGGCCCTGGACACGATGGGGAAAAAACGTATGTACCTGGGGACCGTCGGCCAGGGGGCGCGCATGAAGCTGGTGGTAAACGCGATCATGGGCGGGATGGTGACGGCCCTCTGCGAGGGGGTGGCCCTTGGCCAGAAGGGGGGGCTCGACGGTGCCGAGATCCTGGAAGCCCTCGATGCCGGTGCCCTCGCCAACCCGCTCTTCAGGGGCAAGGGGCCGATGTTGTTGCAGGGTGAATACCCCACCAGTTTTCCGCTCAAGCACATGCAGAAGGACCTGCGCCTCGCCGTGGCCCTGGGGGATGAACTGGGGCAGCCGCTCCACTGCATCGCCGCGGTCAACGAGACCTTCAAGCGGGCCCGCATGGCGGGCCACGCCGACGAGGATCTTGCCGCGGTCTTCCAGGTCGTCAAACAGTAGGGCGCTGCGGTCAGGGACGCGGTATGGGAGAGGACGTTGTCATGAAACAGGGGCCGTGTGCCACATGGGAAGCGGAAGCGGCAGTGACGCTTCCGCCCCTTGCGGACGGATGGGCAGCGGGGCGCATGAGATGAAATTCACCCTCCTGACCCATTTCAAGGAGTTCGAAAAACCCTCCAATACCGGCAAACTGGTGCTGGAAGTCCTGGGAGACGCGGCCGAGCAGGTCCGCTGGGACCGCCTGAACCCGCCCGCCGGACTCGTGGAGGAGATCGAGGCGGGCGGGGTGGCGCTGGTCTATCCCGGCGCACCGGACGAAAATGACGACGATTTGACCGGTATCGACCACTTCGTCCTTATCGACGGCACCTGGCACGAGGCCCGCAAGATCCACCAGCGTAGCCCCTATCTCCTGAAGCTCCGCCGGGTCTGTCTCAAACCGACCGGGAAGTCCCTCTACAACCTCAGGAAGAACCAGAAGGAGGCCTGCCTCTGTACCGCAGAGTGCGTAATGGAGATTCTGCGCAGCACAGGAAGAAACGAGGAGGCGGAGCGCCTGCGGGAACGTTTCCTGGCATTCATCAGGCCCCCGGGCGTCATGCGGGGAGCGGTGCCGGGACACTGAGGCGAAAAAATCACTTCCCCATTTGCCTCTTACCGCCTCGGAGGGCATCGACGCTCCAGATTCCCCCACCCTGGGTGGCGATGAACAGGAACACAAAGCAATAGATCACCGCCAGTTCGCCATTGTTCTGAATCGGCAGCAGCGCCTTTGTCCCGTGCGCCATCCAGTATGCCACGGCCATCTGGCCGCTGGTGACGAAGGCCGCCCAACGGGTGAAGAGCCCGACCATGACCAGAATACCCCCAATCAGCTCGATCGGGCCGGCGACGTAGGTAATGAATGCGGGGGCTCCCGGCGGCATCGGGATCGGGAGACCGAACAGCTTCTGGACGCCGTGCCAGAGAAAGAGAAACCCGACGACGATCCGCATCAGGGCGTAACACTGGGAATTGTAGGCCGACATGAATGGTTTCATGGTGCCACCTCCTGTGGTTTGTGACCGTGCCGGTTCATTTCGCGGCAAAGAGGGCCTTGGCACGCGCCCCGATCTCTTCCGGCGTCACGTCTTCCGTATGCGTGGCAACTGACCATTTGTGCCCGAACGGATCGGCGACCGTGCCCATGCGGTCCCCCCAGAACTGGTCCGCAACCGGCATCAGCAACTCGGCGCCGGCCGCAACCGCACGGTTTACGACGGCGTCCACATCCGCCACATAGAGTACGATGGATACGGTAGTGCCCCCCCTGGTCTGCGGACTGAGGGCATTCCACTCGGGGCATTCATCGCACAGCATGATCGGCGAATCGCCAATCATGATTTCGGCATGCATCAATTTGCCGTCCGGGGTTGGCAGACGCATGCACTCCGTGGCGCCGAATGCTTCTTTATAGAATTCTATGGCCTTGGCGGCATCGGTGATAACCAGATAGGGGGTAGCCGTGTGATAGCCGGCCGGGATCGGCTTTGCCGTGGTGCTCATGATGCTTCTCCTTTCCGTGGCGTAACGCTAACTCGGGTGTCTCTCCACCATGGGGGCCTTTTGCCTATGAGACCATTTTAGTCCCTTGGCGGAAAAAGGCAATACGCCGCTTTACAGCGTGTCAACCGGCTGGGGCAAGCAAGAAAAACCGGGCCACAACCGGCTTTGCCCCTGGAACATTGCCGGTCAACTCGTTATCCGTGACGCTCGCGACCGCATGATGACGGTTGTAATTTTGGGGTTCATAACCCATACTCCTGACTTCGCATACCGCCCACATCCCCTGACCGGGAAAAAGTAAGGATATCAGCCGACATGGCACTGCCGTCAAAAGTTTACAAAGCATCCCTGCAACTCTCGGATATCGACCATGGCGTCTATGAAACCTTGCTGGCGACGGTCGCCCAGCATCCCTCCGAAACCGAGGAGCGGCTTGTGGCCCGGCTGCTGGCCTACGCGATCTTCCACGAACCGGAGCTGACGTTCACCAAGGGAATCAGCGCCACCGACGAACCGGACCTTTGGGTGAAACGGGGCGACGACAGGGTCAGGCTCTGGGTCGAGGTCGGCCTGCCGGAGCCGGATCGCATCATCAAGGCGAGCCGCCACTCGGAACGGGTCGCCCTGCTGGCCTGCGGCAGGCAGCTCGCCACGTGGGATCAACAGCAGTTGCCCAAGTTGGAGAAGGTCGCCAACCTCATCGTCATCAGCATCGATCCGGCAATCATTGCCAGGCTGGCAGCGCAGTTGGAACGCTCCATCACCTGGTCGGTCACCATAACCGAAGGCACGCTCTATCTGACCTGCGGCGAAGAAACGCTGGAAAGCCCCATCCAGGTAAAGATGGGCAGCCGCTGAGCCCTGCGGGCGGGACCAGCTGTGTCCCCCTCCGCAAATGCGGTAGCCATAGCCACGATTACAGTCACGAAGGGAACGCCATGACCAATAACGATCTTCTCCGCAGCCTGCGCTACGCCCTGAAATTGAATGGCGAAACCATCGCCGAATTGTGTACGGTGGGCGGGCATGACCTCAAGCCCATAGATGTGTTGAAACTACTTAAAAAAGAAGAAGAAACCGGCTTTGCGGCCTGCGACGACGCGGTGATGGGGGCCTTTCTGGACGGCCTGATCGTCTCACGGCGAGGCGTGCAGGAGCCGAAACCGGGCGTAGCCAAGGCACCGGACGCGGCGTTGAACAATAACCTTATCCTGCGGAAACTCAGGATCGCGCTGGAGCTGAACGAGGAGGGGATGCTCGCGGTCCTGGCAAAGGCCGGGGTCCAGCTCTCGAAGTCCGAATTGTCCGCCATGTTTCGGGCAAAGGGACATAGGAACTACAAGGCCTGCGGCGACCAATTCCTCCGCAACTTCATCCGGGGATTGACGCTTGGCGGGGGGAACACAGAGTAGGAAGCGGCGTTTGCCCGAGATTTTGAGGGGACGGCCCGCTTTATGGAATGCGGCCCGCCCCCTTTTTTATGCTTGTTTTTTACCGAAACCAGAGGAGAGTTATGACCCCATGACGAAGGAACAGATGATTCAGGAGATAATCGCACGGCTCTCCGCCGATCTTGCGGTGCTCTCCACCGCCGCGCGGACGGCCCATGAGGCGGCCACCCACGAGGAATGCCTCCCCGACAACAAGTACGATACCACCGCCCTGGAGGCATCCTACATCGCCCAGGGGCAGGCCAACCGTGCCCAGGAGATCAGGATCGCCCTGGAGAGCTACCGGACCCTGACGCTGCATGGTTTCGACGACGATACGCCGATCCGGCTGACGGCCCTGGTTACCCTTGAAAGTGCCCAGGGGGAGGTGCGGCGGCTTTTCCTCGGCCCCCAGGCCGGAGGCATGAAGGTCGCGGATCGTGACGGGGAGATCATGGTCATCACCCCCCGTTCCCCCCTGGGGCGCTCCCTGGTGGGGCTGAAAACCGGCGATGAGGTGCAGGTGGGAGAGGCTGCGGCGGCCCGGTCCTTTACCGTTGTTGAAGTCTGTTGATGCGGCCCGTGCCGGTGTGCGGTCCCGCTCGGTAGTGTCCGCCGGAACTGCCGGATCGGGATTTTCTGATATACTTGAAGCATGAAACATGCACGAGGTGACGCCATGACGGAAGCATCTATAACCAGCGAGGATACCCCTCGCATCCGCGAGATGGAGATCGACGATTTCCCCGAGGTATTCCATATCGGCGAGGAGGTGTTCACCGTCGAATACTCCCAGAGCCTCTACCGCACCTGGGACGAATTCGAGATTACCACCCACTTCAACCTGGACAACGACCTCTGCCTGGTGGCCGAACTGGGAGGCCGCATCGCCGGTTTTGCCCTGGGGACCACGGTCAAGAAGCATAACTCCCCCTGGAAGTACGGATACCTGGTCTGGCTTGGGGTCCGGCGGGACATCCAGAAGGGGAGCGTGGGGAGCCGCTTGTTCCATGAGATCAGGCGCCGCATGGTGGAGCAGGGGGTGCGGATGATCATCATCGATACCTCGGCGGATAACCTGGCCGCCATCAATTTTTTCAAGAAACAGGGCTTCGGAGATATCCAGGAACACGTCTACATGTCCCTCAACCTGACGCGCAAGACCAGGAAAAAAACGGTGAAGAAACCATGATCGCCCGCCTTGATGAGGTCTGGAGGGCCATTGATCCGGTGCGGCTGCGCAGGACCCTGCTCGATATGCTTGATATCTACTCCCCCTCCGGCAAGGAAGAGGATATCCAGCTCTATCTGGAGGACATCCTCTCCCGTTCCGGGTTCCGCGTGGAACGCCAGGAGGTGGAGCATGAGCGGTATAACCTGCGGGTCACCATGGGGAGCGGCGAACCGGAACTCTATCTGGTCGGGCATGTGGATACGGTCCCGGCCTGGGATCTGGAGGAATTCGAGGCGCATGAAGAGGGAAACCTCATCCGCGGTCTGGGGAGCGCCGATATGAAGGGGGGCTGCGCCGCCATGGTGGAGGCGTGGCTGGCCCTGGCCGACGCCCTGAAACCGGAGGAACGGCCGTCCCTGGGCTTGCTGCTGGTGGTGGGGGAGGAAGAGAACGGTGACGGCAGCGCCGTCTTTCTGGAACGATACCGCCCTCCCTGGGTGGTGATCGGCGAGCCGACCGGACTGGCGGCCTGCTTCGCCCATTACGGCTACCTGGAGGCGGGGTTCGTCACCCGCGGCCTGCGGAGCCATTCGTCGCTGCCCGAACTGGGGAACAACGCCGTGGAGTCCATGCTGCGCCTGTTGCTCCACCTGGGCAAGGCCCAGCTCTTCGACCGGGAGCGGGGGGAGATCGTCTACTCGATCCGTGAGCTGAGTTCGTCCCGGGCCGGTTTTGTCGTCCCGGACCGCTGCGAGGCCTGGATCGATCTGCACCTGCCGCCCGATATGGACCCGGCCGTCCTGCAGGAGTCGATCCGCAGCATCGCCACCGATGCGGGACGCTTCATCCCGAAGCTCAACATGGAGTTGAGCTTCGACTTCTCCTCGCCCGGCTACGACTTGGGCAACGACAGCCGGCCGGCCCGGTTGGTGGAGGAAATATATGCCCGCCTGGGGCGCACACCCGACTTGAGCGCCTTCCGCTCCCACTCGGACGGCAACCTGTTCCATGCGGCCGGTACCTGTCCCATCATCCTGGGGCCCGGCTTCCTGGAAAACGCCCATACGCCCGATGAGCAAGTCCTCTTCCACGAGGTGGCGGAGGCCGCCCGCATCTATGCCGCCCTGGGCCTGGGGATGGGCTGATCCGAAACCAGCCTGGAGGACGGTGCCGGCAGAAGCATGATCACTGCAGGTATTCTTTGGCCCAGGCGCACATCCGATCGAGGATGGGGATGATGGTTGTGCCCTTTGGGGTGAGGGAGTACTCCACCTTGGGCGGCACCTGGGGGTAGACCTCCCGGTGCACCAGGCCGTCGGTCTCCAACTCCCGCAACTGCTGGGTGAGCATCTTTCTCGTGGTCCCGGAGAATTGCCGCTGCAAATCGGAAAAGCGCATGGTCCGTTGCGACAGGTGCCAGAGTATGGAAGCCTTCCATTTGCCGCCGACCACGGCCAGTGTGGCATCGATACCGCATTTGTATTCCTTCTCCCGATACACCATCCGCTCCCCTTTCTCTCCGTTCTCTTGCATGGGACCTCCAATGCTTCTTATGTTACAAAAAAGGTACTACGTACCTAAATAGTCCGTTATTGACGAATAGATACCTATGGTAGAATATAGCGCACATGTTTGAAAAATTGAAGCGCGAATGTAAAACCCACCGCGAAAACAGGAGGACGGATCGATGAAAGTAGTCGCCATTAACGGCAGTCCCAAAAAAGAGGGCAACACCTATCATGCCATCAGGATGGTTGCCGCCGAGCTTGAAAAGGCCGGCATAGAAACCGAGATCGTCCACATTGGCAACAAGGCGATTCAAGGCTGCATCGCCTGCGGTCAGTGTGCCAAGAACAGGAACGAGCGCTGCGTCCTGCCTGGCGACGAGGTCAATAACGCTCTCCAGAAGATGAAGCAGGCGGATGGGATCATCTTGGGGACTCCCGTCCATTATGCTGCCATCGGTGGCACCATGAAGTCGTTTCTGGACCGGGCCTTTTATGTCGCCGGCTCCAACGGCGGGATGCTGCGGCACAAGGTCGGCGCAGCAGTGGTCGCGGTGCGGCGCTCCGGCGGCGTGCCCACATTCGATCAACTGAACAATTTTCTGCACTATGCCGAGATGCTGGTACCGAGCTCCAATTACTGGAACGTCATCCATGGCACCCAGCCGGGAGAGGTCGCACAGGATGAAGAGGGGGTACAGATCATGCGCATGCTGGGGAAAAACATGGCATGGCTGCTGAAACTGGCGGAACACGGCAAGGGGGCGGTTGCGGAGCCTGAGGCGGAACCCAAGACCTTCATGAATTTCATCCACTAAATTGTACGGCATGTAAAGATGCTTCCCATGACTCCATGAAAAACGAAACGAGAAAGGACTCCCTATGTCGAGAGTAACCGTTGTTGCCAGACTGTTGGCACGAAAAGAGGCGGCCGATGCCGTCAAGGCCGAGCTCCTCAAGCTGCTTGCACCGACCAGAAACGAAGAGGGGTGCGTCGAGTACCGGCTGCACCAGGATAATGACGACCCGGCGCTGTTCTTCTTCTACGAGACGTGGGAGAGCGATGCCTGCCTGGGGAAACACAAGGAGACGACCCATTACCGGAACAGCTTCGGCGCCATAGAGGGCATGATCCGGGAACGGTCCGTGAACAGGTTGACCATGATTGAGGCGTGATGGTGCGTCGGCGGTTCGGGACCTGCTCCTCTGCCGGCAATTGGGGGCAGAACACAAGAATACAAAAGGCGGCCGATCGGTCGCCTTTTGTATTTATCAACGCTTTGACCTGAAACGGCACGACTGCATCGCTCTTCGCGAGCAGTATCTGGGGTTCGGGTGTTGGAGGCTGAAGGGGCGCAGGGGGAGTGTGGCCAAGGGGGATTCGTGCCGCGATGGGATAGATATGCTGTGTTCCGCTGGCGTGTAGATTAGGGGAGGGGCGCACATCGCAGCGGTCTATCCGCTGCGTCTAACCGAATCGGCAAAGGTGCTGGTCTGCGTTGAATTCCTTCAGCAATGGCTCGACCGCTGATGGCTTGCACCGCACCGCATCGATTCTTGCGCCCGGATTTAAGCTGTTTCTTCCTCGACAGGGGCCTCTTCGCCGTTTTCGTCGGTTGGGGGGCTGTTCTTGGCCGCCAGCTTGCGTTGCAGCTTTTCCTCGTTCTTTTTCTTCCGCTCCAGTTCCTTCTGCTTTTTCTGAAACTGAAAATTGGGCTTGGCCATTGTGTTGCTCCCTAACTAGTTGGTTTTAAATAAAAAAGCCCCGAGTATCCCCCGGGGCTTTTGAGGCCAATTACGGCGTTTTTCAGGCTCTGTTTACGTTCGCGGCCTGAAGCCCTTTCGGACCCTTGGTAATTTCAAACGTTACGCTATCTCCTTCAGCAAGGGATTTGAAGCCGTTGCCCTCGATTGCGGAAAAATGACAAAAAACATCTTCGCCATTTTCCTGCTCAATAAAACCAAACCCCTTGCTGTCATTAAACCATTTTACTGTTCCGTTTACCATTTTCTTACGTTCTCCTGATGCTGCTTTTAAATTTCGTCTGGAAACATTCCAGACGTAGTGTGAGCCTACCAGCTTTGAATGGCGCAAGTCAAGCTAAAAATAAGGACATAGGGTGGGGGGAATAATATAACTATTGGAATGAGTGCCTTGAAAAAATAAATACAATCATGATGTCATGGTGTGAATATTATGTATTGATTGCGTTACATCCTTTTATGAGCCAGGATTATACTGAATTTATAGTATTCAATTACCACTAAATATTGCAAATAATCATTGCTAACATACGGTTTGTGACGTAAAGTATAAAAATATAATTCTATTTGAATGGACGATAGTCGTGATGGGGGCGGGCCGGAAATGGTAATTTCACTCATTTCTCACAAGAAAGCGATATGACACTATGGTAATCAAAGTCGGCAACATTGTAAGCCACACAGGCGCACTTGAATGGGGCGCCGGCAAGGTTATGGAAATCACATCCTCCTCGGCGATGATCCAGTTCAGCGATGGCAAAAACAGAAAAATCGCCGTATCCCACTTTACCACCCTGCAACCGGCCGCTCCGGGCTCCTTTTTGCCCCCTCCCGAAGTACCTGCCGTGATGAAGGCCGCCCGAGCCGCCAAGGTGCCCAAGGCAGCCAAAAAGAAGCTGTAAAACCACCAGGAAAACCTGCAACGACGACGGGCACCTTATCGATGATAAGGTGCCCGTCGTCGTTGTATCGTGCGAACATACTCCTCCGTACCATGTTTCCGTTTCCGGAAACAAGCCTTGGCACTTCAAAATAACAGGATATAATCAGATAAACGATGCGATGCAACTCGGGAAGGCTTGCAGTCGGGGTCCCGAGGCGCATCCACAGGAGGGCACCATGTCAGATACAACCATTCGGGACCGCGGGGCGGGCGCCATCATGGGCGCCTTTATCGGCGATGCACTGGGGCTGGGGCCGCACTGGTATTACGACCTTGCCGAACTGCGCCATGACTACGGCGAATGGATCAGCGGCTATACCGACCCCCGGCCCGGCCGCTACCACGACGGGTGCAAGGCGGGCCAACTCTCCCAGGCCGGTTTCATCCTCAGACTGCTGGTCACATCGTTGGTGGAACGGGGTGGGTACGACGAGGCCGATTTCTGCCGTCGCATGGATAAGGAGCTGCTGCCGCTCCTGGATGGCACCCCCATGAGCGGGCCGGGGGGCTACACCAGCCAGTCGATCCGCGAATTGTGGCGGCGGCGCGTGGAGCAGAAACTGCCCTGGGGCGAGACCGGCGGGCATGCCGACACAACGGAAGCCATCGAACGCACCCTGGCCCTGGGGGTACGGTATGCCCTGGACCCCGCCCGACTGGCCGGCGCCATCACCGGCAATGCCGTCCTGACCCAGTCGGACGATACGGTGGTGTCCATGACCGTGGCCTATGGTGCGGTGCTGGGGCAGGTGGTGCAGGGGCACGCCCTGGATGCCCGGCTATCGGGCAGGTTGATGAAGCTGGTGCATGACGGGGCGCTCCCCTTCCACGCCGTTACCGGCGACAACCTGCAACCTCCCCGGCCCGGCGATCCCGATCCGCCCCGGGCCGGGAGGTTCGCCTCCCCCGACGCCCTGCTGACCCCGTCGTACATGGCGAGTGCGGCCGCCGACCCTGATATCCGTATCGAACCCGCCTGGAAGGTGTCCATCGTCTACGGCATGCCCTGTGCGATCTACCACCAATTGCCCGCGGCCTACTATCTGGCTGCCCGTTTTCACGACGATTTCGAATCGGCCCTGCTGCATGCCGTCAACGGGGGAGGGCAGAATCAGGCACGGGCCATCCTGACCGGAGCCCTGGTGGGCGCCCAGGTCGGCCTTTCCCGGATACCGCGGCGCTTCCTGGACGGTCTCGATGACTCCGCCGCCCTCTGCCGGCTGGCCGCCGATCTGGCTGCGGGTGTTGGTAAGCCATAACGCCGCAGGAAAACATGAGGTGATAGTGATGAACACCAAGAGGATTGCCTTTCCCAATAGCCGGGGGGAGCTGCTTGCCGCCCGGCTGGAACTCCCCGAGGACGAACGGCCCCTGGCCTACGCCCTGTTTGCCCACTGCTTCACCTGCTCCAAGGATCTCACGGCGGCGGTGCACATCTCCCGCGCCCTGAGCAGCCGGCGCATCGCCGTGTTGCGTTTCGACTTCACCGGCCTGGGGGAGAGCGAGGGGGAGTTCGCCGCCACAACCTTCTCCTCCGAGGTGAGCGACCTGGTGGCGGCGGCCCGTTTCCTGGAACAGGAGTATGAGGCCCCCCGGCTGCTCATCGGCCATTCCCTGGGGGGGGCGGCCGTGCTGGCGGCGGTGGCGGAGATCCCCTCGACCGTGGCCGTGGTCACCATCGCCGCCCCGTTTCATCCCGACCATGTGCGGGGCTTGCTGGGAGAGGCGGCGGAACGGGTCGAGGAGACCGGACAGGGAACCGTCACCCTCGAGGGCCGCACGTTCACCATTCGCAAGAGCCTGCTGGACGACCTGGCTGCCCATCGGCCGGAGGATACGTTGCGCCGGCTCAATGCGGCGCTGCTGGTGATGCACTCGCCCCGGGACCACGTGGTGGGGATCGACAACGCCACCGACATCTATCGGACAGCCCCACACCCCAAGAGCTTCGTCTCCCTCGATTCGGCCGACCACCTGCTGTCCGATAGCCGGGACTCCCGCTACGCCGGCGGGATCATCGCCGCCTGGGCCGGCCGCTACCTGGGGATATCCGAAACGCCGGGCCCCCACCCTATCCCCCCGGAGGCGATCGACAACCGTGTGTCGGCCCGCACCGGGGCGGGGGGATTTCGCACCGAGCTGTTTGCCAACGGTTTTCCCCTGCTGGCCGACGAGCCGGTGGAGGACGGCGGGGGCAACGAGGGCCCCTCCCCGTACGACTACCTGCTGGTCGCCCTCGGCGCCTGTACCGGGATGACGCTCCAGGTGTATGCCCGCAGCAAGGGATGGCCGCTGGAAGAGGTTGTGGTGCGGCTCTCGCACCGCAAGGTCCACGCCGAAGATTGCCGTGACTGTGATGAGAAGGAACGCCGGATGGATACGTTCGAGCGGGAGTTGGAACTGCATGGTGGGCTGGACGAGGCACAGCGGCAACGCTTGCTGGAGATCGCCGGGCGGTGCCCGGTGCACCGCACCTTGACGGCAGGGGTGCGGGTCGTGACCACCCTGCGGCCGGTCTGAGGCGCCGCCGGCTTACGCTCGGAACCGGTGGCCGATACCAAAGGGCCGGACTGCCGTTTTACTTGCAGTCCGGCCCCATGCGGTTGCGGTCCGTTAGTCCCTGTGGTGTTTGTCTTTATGCTCGTGCTTCTTGTAGTGTTTCTTGTAGTGTCCTTTGTGTTTGCCCCAGTCGTGCCGTTCTCCCCGTTCGTGGGTGATGACGCGTTCCCGCTCCACAACGACCGTGCGGGGGGCAAGGGGCGGTGGCGGCGGTGCGCCGACCTGCACCCGCACGTTGGGGGTGTTGACATCCACACCCACCGCCACGTCGGCCGCGCCGGCCACGGTTGCCATCGTCATTGCCCCGGCCACTGCCCCGATGATTGCTTTCATGCCATACCTGTTCATGTTCGTTTCCTTTCGTGATTGGATCTGCCGTGGGTTTCCGGCGTCCCGGCACGAAAAAAGCCGGGACGCCGAATATGGTGATAGTTCGGCATCCCGGCTGTCTCGGTGAGACCCTATGGGCTTTCCGTCCCACCCTCGCGGGTGGTTTAGTCTTATCGCGTATCTGCTGCCTGATGTTGAAACAGCGGCATTATAGAGGACAAATCTGCCCGCGTCAACCATCACGGGAGCCCGTCCCGCGGCCGTCCGCTCTTCCGTGCCCCTGCTGTCCCTCGTCAGGCTGCCTTGGCGATCAGGTGCCCCAGGAGCCCGTTGAGGATCGCCTCCTGTTCCCGCAAATCCGCTCGCCACTCACGATTGTCGGTTTTGCTCCTCTCCGTCTTAAGGTCGGAGAGGTAGGATTCCAGCGCATCTACCAAGACGATCCGTTCCTTTTCCGTCAATTCGAGGACTGACATGATGCTGCCCCCTTTCTGCTGCCCGATCCCCCTGCCGGGCCGGACAACGTTCCACCACGTACTACTGCCCCTTTTATATTTTATGCCCCCGCCTGGAGGTGGTCAATGCCGTTGGCGGGGGACAAGGGGGGGCGGACACCGCTGATTCCATGCTATAATTATGGTGTAGTCTCCACGGCCGTCAGCATTCCGCCGGGGTGGATATCTGCCCGGAGGGTGGGGTGAAGGGCCGCTTGGCGAAAGGGGTGGTTGAAATGTTGGAAGGATTCGAAGTGAGCGCGGAAACGGTCAAGGCCCATATGCATGACGCAGTTCTGCCGGTCTTCGTCAATATACGCCATCATCAGGATTGGGATAGCGGCCTCTTCAAAGCCAGGGGGGCGTTGCGCATACCCGATGACGAGGTGGAACGGCATCTCGATGAGATTCCCCATGACCGTACGGTGGTGGTGTACTCAAGCTGCCCGGGGGATGAGGCGAGTGTGCGGGCGGCTCAGGTTCTCAGGCAGCATGGCTGGGACGATGTCCACCCTCTGGCGGGCGGCTTCAATGCCTATCTCCAGGCCGGGCTTCCGGTCGAGGGTATCGGCGGGAACGTCCCGGCAACGAAGATCATGCTGCTCTAAGGTCCCGGAGGCCCCTTCGACGGGGATTCACGGAGGGGGATGAACGACGTGTTCCGCACCGGCGGCCGTTTGGCCGCCGGTGCGTGTCCCGGATGGTGGCAATGGTAGGGAGCGGGCTCATTTTTTCAGGGTGATGCAGAGGCACTCCCCTTCGGCGTAGACCGTTTCTCCGCTGCAGAGGCGGCCATGCACCATTATCTTGCGCCCTTCGGCGGAGATGACCCGGCTTTCGAGCGTGACGACCTGTTGCAGGGGCAGCAGATTGCGGAAGCTGACGTTCAGGTTGCCGACTACGATCGAATACCCCGCGGCCCAGGCGGCCAGTCCCAGTACCTCGTCGAACACTGCGGCCATGGAGCCGCCGTGGGCATGTCCCGGAGGGCCTTCGGTCTCGGGGCCGAACCAGATGCGGGCCTTCAATTGTTGCTCTCCGTCACGGTAATAGCGCACCCGGAAACGGTTGCCGTCCGGTTCGCCGGAGACGAAGCGCAGGGATTCCCCCACCAGCGCCGGGGCATCGAAATCGCTCCAGCCGGTTTCACCGCTCAGGTCCACCGGCGGGCAGAGGGTCGTACAAACTTTTTTTGCAGTGGTTTCGGTCACGGATGTTTTCCTCCAAAAGAGCGCCGCCAGGCGGTGGCGGCAGGATGATACGTCATACTAGCAGACTCCGGCAGGGCAATAAAGGGCTTCGGGGCGGTGCCGGCGGGCGACAAGGCGGCCGGTCGGGCCGCCTTCAGGCGTTGGAGCTGGTGGGGAACCATCACTTCCCGCAGCATTTCTTGTATTTGAGGCCGCTGCCGCAGGTGCAGGGATCGTTGCGGCCGATCTTGACGACGGTGATCGGTTTCGGCTTCACCATGGCCCCCTCGGTGAAGTACCATTTTCCGCTTTTGCGTTTGAACTGGCCGCACTCGTGATGTTCGCGGGCAACGCCCTTGTCCTTGAATCGCGCCACGAATTCCACCTGGCCGATGCTGTCTTCCTGGCCACCCTTGTCGGTGGCGATGATGTCAAGCCCCAGCCATTCGGAATTCTGTGCCCATTCCCTGGTGCCGGCATGGTCGTAGCCCTGGCGATGGTCGGGGTGGGTGCTTTCGAAGATGAAATCCATCTGCGCGCCGACATAGGCCGAATAGCGGGCTCTCATGAGTTGTTCCGCCGTTTCGGCGGGGCGGACTCCGTTGATGACCGGTTCGCAACAATCGGAATAGGCAATGCCGCTTCCGCAGGGGCAGCTGTTCATGTCTGGTTCTCCTTGATGATGGTAATTGGTTGATCCACTTGGGTGCCATAGAACCGGCCCATTTGTCAAATGGTAACTGAAGTGGCCACCTGTACGCCATTGCCGGCATCGGATTTCCGGCGCCTGTGCCTTGTGAAGCCTGTTATGGCGCCTTTTGCCGATTCGGCGTGCCAGGAGGGAGCTAACTTGGCAAAAAAGAGGCTGAAAAGACCAGTATCACGTTGACGACTGATCTTTGGGAGTGATATTCTCGCCACCCGATTATTGTGAAATAGCCGTTGTCGTGTGTGGTGGTACGTTTGGATTTGACTATCAGATCAGGAGGTGTTCGGTGAAAAAGAAACTCTGTGCGTTGCTGGTGTTCCTTGCAGTCTCTCTTATGGTGGCGGCTCCGCTCTTTGCGGCAAACCCGCCGAAAAAGGTCCTCATCGGGATATCCAAGATCGTGGCCCATCCCGCCCTCGATGCCGTTGAAAAAGGTATCAAGGACGAGCTTGCCGCTGCGAAGATCGCCGCGGAGTACGACCAGCAGAATGCCAATGGCGATATCGGCACTGCGTCGTCAATCTCCAACAAGTTCAAGTCGGAAAAGGTGACCCTGGCGGTGGGGATCGCCACGCCCACGGCCCAGTCGCTGGTGAATACCCTGAAGGGGACCCCGGTCGTCTTCTCGGCGGTAACCGACCCGGTGAAGGCCGGTTTGGTGGCCTCTCTGAAAAAGGGGGGCAAGACGGTTACCGGCGTGTCGGATATGACCCCGGTGAAACAGCAGATTCAACTGCTGCTCAAGATCAAGAAGATCAAACGTCTTGGCCATATCTACACCAGTTCCGAGGAAAACGCCGTGGTGCTGGCCGGTGTCGTAAAGCAGGCCTGCAAGGAGTTGGGGATCGAATACGTGGAGACGACGGTGTCCAAGTCGTCCGAGGTGAAAGAGGCTACCCAGGCGATCATCCGCAGGGTGGATGCGCTGTACATCAGCACCGACAACACGGTCGTATCGGCCATGAGCGCCGTCGCCGACGTGGCCGTGAAGAACAGAGTGCCGATCATGTCGGCTGACCCGAGTTCGGCTGAAAAATATGCCGTCCTGGCCGCCTGGGGGTTCGACTATTACAAAGTTGGGCGTGCCACCGGCAAGATGATCGTCGAGATCCTCAAGGGCAAGAAGCCGGAGCAGATGCCGACGCGTTTTATGACCAAGACCTCGGATGTCGACCTCTTGGTCAATCTTGATGTGGCCAGGAAACTCGGTCTGACCGTGCCGAAGGATATCGTCAAGAGCGCCAACAGGGTCGTGGAAAACGGCAAGCTGACCAAAAAGTAGAATTTTTTCCCCGCCGGGCGGCCGAGGCCGCCCGGCATTATTTTATCACGAAGGGTACACGGCATTGCTATGATCGAAGGTATTCTGGTAGAAGGCCTGATTTACGGAATTATGGTCCTGGGGGTATTCATCACCTTCAGGATCCTGGATTTTCCCGACTTGACGGTGGACGGCTCGTTCCCCCTGGGAGCAGCCCTGATGGTGCAGTGCATCCTGCTCGACGTGAACCTCTGGTTGGCGCTGCTGGTCGCATTTGTCGGCGGGATGCTGGCGGGCATGGTCACGGCGCTGATCCACAACCACCTCCGGGTGCCCAACCTCCTGGCCGGCATCCTGACCATGACCATGCTGTACTCCGTTAATATCCGCATCCTGGGCAACCGGGCCAATGTGCCGGTCCTGGAGCATGAAACCATTCTGACCAAGGTTTCCGAGCGCTTTTCGGGCCTTATCCCGGATGAGTACATCCTGCTCCTGTTTTTCATCGTGGTCGCCATCGTGATCAAGATACTGATCGACCTGTTCTTCCGCACCGACCTGGGCATGACCCTGGGGGCCATGGGCAATAATGAACAGATGGTCATCTCCCAGGGGGTTGACCCCAAAACCCTGAAAACCATCGGCGTGGGGCTGTCCAACGGCCTGGTGGCCCTATCCGGCGCCTTTGCGGCCCAGTACCTCGGGTTTGCCGATGTGGGCTTGGGGCAGGGGATCATTGTCTCGGGTTTGGCTTCGGTCATGATCGGCGAATTTCTGGTCATGAAGAGCAACCGCATCGGCGTTCTGACCCTCTGCGCCATCCTGGGTTCGATACTTTTCCACGCGGTGTTGTATTTGGGCAGGTATTACGGCTATGTCATCCATATGACGCCCAATGACCTGAATCTGATCAAGGGCATCCTGATCATCATACTGCTGGTCCTGACCCAGGCCAAAAAACTGAAGAAGGTCGCCATCAAGGCGGTGGTGGAAAAATGATCGAGCTCAAGAATGTGTCCATGCTTTTTAATCCCGGCACGGTGAATGAAAACCTGGCCATCAGCGCTATCAACCTGAAGGTCAAGGAAGGGGATTTCATCACCGTTATCGGCAGCAACGGCGCCGGGAAGTCCACGCTCTTCAACCTCATAGCCGGTACCATCATCCCGAGCCAGGGCGCCATCCTGGCAAACGACAGGGATATCACGCGGGAGCCCGAGTATCGGCGCGCCCGGTACATCGGCAGGATATTCCAGAACCCGCTTCTCGGCACGGCCTCCAACATGAGCCTGGAGGATAACATGATGATCACCTACCGGAAGGGGTTCAAGTGGCTGAAACGGAGCCTGAACAACAAGATGCGGGAGTTCTTCCGGTCGGAACTGGTCCAGTTGGAGATGGGGCTGGAGGACCGGATGAAGGAAAATCTCGCCATGTTTTCCGGCGGGCAGCGGCAGGCCCTGACCCTGCTGATGATGGTCCTCTCCAAGCCCGAGCTGATCCTGCTGGATGAGCATACCGCGGCGCTCGACCCCAAAAATGCCGAGATCGTCCTGGAATTGACCAACAAGTTCATCAAGGAATACAACCTCACCTCAATGATGATCACCCACAACATGAGCCATGCCATCGAGTTCGGTAACCGTCTGCTGATGATGGACAAGGGAGAGATTATCTTCGATGTGGAGGGTGAAGCGAAACGGGAACTGACGGTGGAGAAGCTGATCGAGAAGTTCCACGAGATTCGCCATGCCTCTTTTGGGGACGATAAGGCGCTTCTCTCCCCGTGAACGCACAGGCCAGCGGTTTCCTGCTGCGGCCGCAATTCTTTTTCTTCACACGGTTGCGCCCCTGAAATTATGTGGTAGCATTAAAAACAGTTAAGTATGCTTGGTATTCCCGCTGGCTATGCAGCAAGAGGGGGCGGATATCATGGGCGAAAAGAGGACCAGCCATAGGGTGGGGTGCTTCACAAAATGCTTCCTGTACCACGATGGGGCGACGTACGGATGTATCCTCGAAAATCTCTCGTTCTCCGGCGCCCTGATCAAGATGGGCCGTCCGCTGCCGGATCGGCTGCGGCAGGGGGACCGCTGCAGTCTGGTGTTGTGCGGAGACCCGGTCATTTCCCCCGGGGAATATAACAGCACGATCGCCCGCTTGAACTTCCCCAGGGTCGGCCTCCACTTCCAGGAACGGGAAGGGGAGGCATGATCGGCATGCTGCAGCGGCGAAGGCCGGCTCCCCGGGTGGGGTGCCGGCCTTTTTGCGCCAGCTCCATTCTGCGGGTCTGCTGCATCGGCCGTCAGACTCTTAGAAACATGCCCGGACCACGCCTCCGTCAACCCGCAGGGCCGCGCCATTGGTGGCGGACGAGAGGGTGCTGCACACGTAGACGGCCAGATTGGCAACCTCTTCCGGGGTCGCGAAGCGCTTAAGGAGCGAGGCCGGGCGCACGGTTTGGAAAAACTCCTTTTCGAAATCGGCGAAGGATTTTCCGCCGCTCAGTTTCGCTACGAAACCATCCACGCCTGCCGTGTGGGTCGGGCCCGGCAGGATCGCGTTGACCGTAACCCGCGTGCCGGCACACGTCTCGGCAAGACCGCGCGAAACCGCCAGTTGGGCGGTCTTGGTCATTCCGTAATGGATCATCTCGGCGGGAATCTGGATGCCGCTCTCGCTGCTGATGAAGAGGACTCGCCCCCAATTCTGCTCCTTCATGCCCGGGAGATACGCCCTGGCGAGACGGATGCCGCTCAATACGTTGACCTCGAAAAAACGCCGCCACTCTTCGTCGGAAATCTCCTCGAAAGGCTTTGGTTCGTAGATTCCCAGGTTGTTCACCAGGATATCCAACGAGGGCACCTGCTGGCGTAGCCTGTCAACCTCTCCGGCTTGGGAGAGGTCGCCGTTGAAACCTTCCACCGACGCATTCGGCAGGGCGCTTTTGATCCGTTCCCGTGCCGCGGCCAGGGAGTCGTCGTCGCGCCCGTTGATGACCACGCGGGCCCCTTCCCGCGCCAGGGCTGTGGCTATGGCAAGGCCGATCCCCTTGGTTGAGCCGGAGACGAGCGCCTTTTTACCGTTGAGTTGCAAGTCCATGAGATATCTCCTTGTACTGATGTGGTTGTCGTGCAACGCTGACTTGAGAGGCCGGATGGCCTTTGAAAGAAGTCTATCACGATGACGAAAAAATCAAGTAGCTGCCGGAAGGGCGCAGGGGGATACGGAAAGGCGCCCGGAAATAGGGGTTGTGTCTCCGGAAATTTCCTAGTAGGCTTGCGGTGCAGCTAGAATAACACCCGGAGAGGACCCTATGACAAAGGCCGATAAGGCGCTGCTGGTGGCGGCATTGACGCCGGAAGAGACACGCTGGGCGACGGAGCTCGCCGACAAGTTGCCCGGTGAGGTGGATCTGACGTTTGAGGAGGCCAAGATTCTGACCAGAATCCCGATTGACAGGTGGCCGAAGAGGCTCCTGGCCAAGGTGAGGGATGTGATCGACTTCGGTGATTTCATCAGCGACGATGCGGAGAGGGAAGAGTCCCCATGACCCTCCCCGAAGATTTCTAAAAGGCGGGACAAACAACGGGTGCGGACTGCGTGCGGAACACGGCCGCCGCACCCGTTTTCGGTTGAAGGCGGCTTACTTCGTCACGCCGAGCAGTTCTATCTCGAAGACCAGCGCTGCGTTGGCCGGAATGGGGCCGGCACCCCGTTCACCGTAGGCGGTTGCCGCCGGACAGACCAGTTTGGCCTTGCCGCCCGTTTTCATCATCTGCACCCCTTCGGTCCAGCAGGCGATTACCCCGCTGAGGGGAAACTCGGCAGGCTCGCCGCGTTTGTAGGAACTGTCGAACTCCGTCCCGTCGATCAGCGTGCCGCGATAATGTACCTTGACCTTGTCGCTGGCTGCCGGGGAAACGCCATTACCTTCCTTCAAGGGCTGGTAGACTATGCCCGTCTTGGTCGTGACCGCTCCCTTTTCCTTGGCCGCCTTGGCGAGGAATTCCTGAGCTGCGGCAGCCTGCTTCTCTCCCAGGGCGTTGCGGCGTGCGGTGGCCAGTTCCTGGGTCTTCTTCTGATAGACATTCACATCCACGAGGGGTTTTGCCCCGGTGATGCCGTCCGCCAGCCCCTGCTTCACCAGATCGAGTTCTGCCGGGGTGAGGTTGAATACGGACAGTTGGCGGGCGACAATGAGGCCAATGGCATACATGGTCTTTTGTTCTTCGGTTTGCGGAGCTTCGGCAGCAAAAGCCGGGAGAGCAATCAGGGTGACAAGTACGGCCAAGAATAATCTGCGCATGTTTTTCCTTTCGACGCTCGTGGATTTAAAGAAATTACATCTTAGCAGAATTGACGGCTGAGACAACAAATAGATGCACTCCGGCGCGCTCTTGGGCAAAACCGTAATTCTCATGGGATGTGACCGTGGCGGGGGTGTTCACCTTTCTTGCTTTTTTCGGCTGTCGACTATATGATTCCCCCACTGCGTATACGAAACGAGGGTCCCCTTCTCCTCTGGTGGAGCAACAAGCGCCGCGCCGCAAGGATTAGTGGGAGCAGAGCTGCGGAGGTCTGCCGATAAGGCCGCCCGTAAGGAGCCGGGCGCCACCGGTCGGCGCACGGAACCAGACGTTGTGTGATGTCGCCAGTTGCAGAAGGTGCAATACCATATGGCCGGCTTTGATCGGCCTGCTCCCAAGGATTGATGAATGCCTATTTCGCTGACGATCCGGCGGCTTCTGTCGATACAGCCTGTTGATCTGCCGGTCTTCCATCCCATAGCCCTCAAACTGATCCATCTGCTCTCCGATTGCAATTTCACCATCGATGAACTGGCGAGCACCGCCAACGACGACCAGGCCCTTGCCGGCCAGATCCTGAATATGGCGAATTCGTCCAGTTACAGTGGGCGGGTCAAGGTGGAAACGATCAAGGATGCCCTTATCCGGCTGGGGGCGCATCACGTTTCCAACTTGGCCATGGCGGCCTCCCAGGCGGCGCTCCACGCCTCGCACAACGGTACGGTCAATGCCATCATGCAGGAGTTGTGGCTCCACTCCCACGGCTGCGCCGTCGGCTGCCGCTGGGTGGCCATGAACACCGGTCACCGCGGCTTGGCGGAGCAGGCCTATCTGGCGGGTTTGCTCCACGATGTGGGCAAGTTGTATCTGATCAAGGCCCTGGAGCGGATAACCAACACAGGGGTTGCCCTGGCCGCGCTGGAGCGGGAGCTGTTGTTGGAAATTTTCGGCGAATTGCATGTGGAACAGGGAACCCGCCTGATGGAGCATTGGAGCATGCCCGCCGTCTACCGTGCTGCCGTTGACAAACATTCCGGCGAGCATTTTGATCCCGATGATATGGTTCTTGTTATTGTCCGGCTTGTGAACGCGGCTACCAGAACCTGCGGCTTAAGTCTGGGCGCCGGACCGGACCGGCCGCTTGTGGAATTCCCCGAGGCGGCCCGGCTCGGCATGAGCGAACAGCAGTTTACAGAGCTTGGGAAGGTGCTGGAAGCGTCCCGCAGTGTGTCTTTCCTGCCTGCTCCGGCATGATGTGCCGGCAGCTGCATCGGCGATTTCCCGCTCTTTCGGAGTAAGGTGCCATGACGAAAAATCTGAAAACGGCGTGCCTTCTGGCGCTTGTTGTTGTCTGCGTGACATGGCGGGAAGCCTACCCGTTCTGCTTCGATGAGGCCGGAGAGATGTATGGCATCAACCCCTTGGTCCTGAGGGCCATTGCCAAGGTCGAGTCGAATTTCGTGCCTGAAACGATCAACAAAAACAGTAACGGCACCTTCGACATCGGGTTGATGCAGATCAACACCATCTGGAAACCGGTGCTCGGCGAGGCGCGATGGAACTATCTCGGAGATGCCTGCTACAATACGAAGACCGGCGCATGGATACTGGCCGGCTGCATCAGCAAATACGGCTATAACTGGAAGGCCATCGGTTGCTACAACAGCCGGACGCCGGAAAAAAGCGAAGTCTATGCCAAGAAGGTCTTCAGCCATTTAAAACAGCTGGAACATCATAAAGAAGCCCAGCCCGTGGACAACAAGATGAAGGCGGTCATGCTGGACCAGATAAACGGTCTGGTCGAATCCGCACAGCAGGGCCGGGGGGAGAAAAAGGTCGTCAAGTTCGTCCCCTATGTGCGCGTGTCCCGCCAGACCCTGCGCAAACCACCGCCCCTTCCTCCCCGGGAGGCGGGGCCGCAGCCGCTCTCCGGCAATGACCTGCCGAAGCCCCTCCCTTCTCCCGCAGCCAACTAGTGTTGCGCGCTTCCCCTTGGTTGTAGCCTTGATTGATGGTATGGTGCTGCCGATCCCTTTCCTGCAAGCCGAAACGCCATGGAGAACCACTCACGATGCCTGAAAGCCCCCATCCTTTCCAGACCCTTATCCCCGGCTTCATCATGGATGCCGTCGAGAGCCAGGGGTTTCGTTGCGATTGCCGCACCCTTGCCCTGAACAGTTACGAGAACCGCGTGTACCAGGTCGGCATCGAGGAGGGGCTGCCCCTGATCGCCAAGTTCTACCGCCCCGGCCGCTGGAGCGACGAGCAGATCGTCGAAGAACACCGCTTCTGCTTCGAGTTGGCCGAACATGAACTGCCGGTGGTGGCCCCCTGGACCAATGCCGCCGGCGAGAGCCTCTTTCGCCACGCCGGGTTCCGTTTCGCCCTCTACCCGCGCCAGGGAGGGCATGCCCCGGAGTTCGACAATCTGGACAACCTGCTGATCCTGGGCCGTATGTTGGGCAGAATCCATCTCATAGGCGCCGTGCAGCCGTTTGCCTCCCGGCCGACCTTGGACAGCCGGAGTTTCGGCCATGCCAGCGTCGAGCTGATCCGGGAGCGCTTTATCCCGGAGGAGTACCGGGCAAGCTACACCGCCGTGACCGACCAATTGCTGGCGGCTGTGGACGGTATCCTGGCCGAGGCCGGGCCGATCCGTTACCTCCGCTCCCATGGCGACTGCCACAGCGGCAACATCCTGTGGCGCGACAATGCCCCTCACTTCGTGGATTTCGATGATGCGCGCATGGCCCCGGCGGTTCAGGACCTCTGGATGATGCTCTCCGGTGACCGCCAGCGGCGGAGCGCCCAATTGGAAGTGTTGCTGGAGGGGTACAACGAATTCTTCGACTTCAATCCGGCGGAGCTGCGCCTGGTCGAGGCCCTGCGCGCCCTGCGCATGCTCCATTACAGCGCCTGGCTCGCCAACCGCTGGGAAGACCCGATCTTTCCCGCCACGTTCCCCTGGTTCAACACCGTCCGCTACTGGGGAGAGCACATCCTCGACCTGCGCGAGCAGCTGGCCGCCCTCGGGGAACCGCCGCTGGAACTGGTGGGATAGGGGATGGCAGCGCGGTTGGGGGCCTTCCGGCCGGCGGCGCTCTTCCAATTCATGCAGGAAAGAAAAAAGGGGCTCGTGGGAGCCCCTTGATTTTAGCAATTAGTCTTGTGTAACTGATTGTTTTAACTCGTCGAGCTACCCGCAGCGGAGCAGTTTTTTCCCGTCCTGGAACAGGACCTGCATCTTGTTGGGCGTAACCATGACCTTGACGACGCCGAGGCCGAACACGGGGTGAGCCACCAGGCTGTTCACGCGGAACTTGCCATTCATATCGTACGGGAGCGCGCGTCCCGGCTCCATGGCCGGGCTGAGGGATTCCCACTCTTCCCGCTCGGCGGCTCCCGGGTCCTTCCGCGCTTTGCGGGGGGCAGCGGCTGCCGCTGTCCTGGTTGTCCTTGCCGCCGGTTCCTTGGTTGTCTTCTCGCCACGGTAATTATGCATCCCGCGGCAGGTATTGCACTCGACCCTGATGATCTTGTCCCCGACCATGGCGACAATGGTATGATTGAGCACTGCCCGGCAGCGCGTGCAGCGCGCCTCGATACAGTCCCCTGCCGCTAATTTTTTGGTTGCCATGCTGCTCTCCCGTATTCCCGACTATTAAATTTTCTGCATTCATCACAATAAAAAAACTCCGGACTGCTCCGGAGCATTATGTGGCGACGCACGTGACACGGTCTGCACCGTGATGGTATCGTCCACGGATGTTCCAGCGTACCAGCTTTCCTGGGGTGCTGTCAAACAAAACAGGCCCCGCCGGACCTGCCGCCCCGGCGGACGCCGTGCCGCCGCTCAGACATCCCCTTGAAATACGACAAGAAACAGCGCTGCGCACCGTTTCTTTGCTGCCTCCGGCGGGGAGTGGGCTGCCAAATGCGCGCCCGTCGGTTGCGGCCCTCACTGATTTGTGATACTACTTCCTAAACGCCTCGTTTCTCCGGAAGAACCGGGGGGACCGATATTCCGAAGCAAGGAGCCGTATAATCATGGAACTGCTGGACGGTAAGAAGTGCGCTGAGAGCCTGGTGGCCGATATTTCCCGGAAGGTCGCCGGTTATATCGGTTCCGGCCTGCGCAAGCCGCATATGACCATCATCCTGGTCGGCACGCACGCCCCCAGCGAATCCTATGTCAAATCCAAGATCGCCTCCTGCGGGAGAGCCGGGTTCGAGGGGAACCTGATCCGCCTGCCGGAAACGGTCACGGAACAGGAGCTGTTGGCGAAGATCAATGGTATCAACAACGACCCGAGCACCGACGGCGTGATCGTCCAACTGCCGCTCCCCTCCCATATCAACGAGCAGAACGTCATCAATGCCATCGCCCCGGAAAAGGACATCGACGGCTTCCACCCCACCAACTTCGGCCGCATGGCCCTCGGCCAGAAGGCCTTTCGCCCGGCGACCGCCTACGGCATCTGCAAGTTGTTGCAGTTCTACGATATACCGATCAGGGGGAAACACTGCGTCGTCATCGGCCGCTCGAACATCGTCGGCAAGCCGATCTCCATCATGCTGGCCAATGATTTCGATATCGGCAATGCCACCGTCACCCTGACCCATATCGAAACCCCGCGGCCGCTCCTGCTGGACGAGACGCGCCGGGCCGATATCGTGATCGTGGCGGTGGGCATCCCCGGCTTTGTCAGCGAGGACATGGTCAAGGAGGGGGTGGTGCTGATCGATGTGGGCATCAACCGGCTGGAGAACGGCAAGCTGGTGGGGGATGTGGATTTCGCTGCGGTCGCCCCCAAGTGCTCCTGGATCACCCCGGTGCCGGGCGGTGTCGGTCGTATGACCGTGGCGGCCCTGATGATCAACACCCTGATGGCCTACGAGAACAATTTCAATTTGACCTGAGGCCAAGGCAACGGGCCGCGACATGGCGCTGGAACCGACGGGTGGATACTATTATGGCATGTTTGAGTGGCACAACGGCTCGGATGGCTCGCTGCGGGGCGGCAATGCTGCTCGCGGTGCTCATGCTGTGCCCCTGCAGGGCCGGTGCCCACAGCGAAGAAGCCTCTCAAAAACACCAGGCCGGCGATCCCTTCCCGGAAGAAGGGGGGGCGGCGGTCGGGGTCGATGAGCGGTTGGGTGCCAAAATCCCCCTGGACGCAACCTTTCGCGACGAGGCGGGGAGGACGGTCCGCTTGCGGGACCTGATCACCGGGCCGACCATCATTCTCCCGGTGTACTACAGCTGCGCCAATGTGTGCAACTACCTGCAAGGGGGGCTGGCGCGGGTCCTGCCGACCCTGAAGAACAGACCGGCGACCGAATACCGCGTCATTTCCTTCAGCTTCGACGAGAGCGAAACGCCGCAACTCGCCGCCCGCTACAAGCGCATGTACCTGACCTCCATGAATGTCCCCTTTCCCGAGGACGGCTGGCGCTTTCTCACCGGCGACGCCGCAAGCATCCGGCGCGTGACCGCTGCCGCCGGGTATCGTTTCCAACGCCGGGGGCGGGACTTCATCCATCCGGTGACGACCCTGGTGGTCGCCGGGGACGGCACCATCGTCCGGTATCTGTACGGCACGACCTTCCTGGCCAAGGATGTGTCCCTGGCCCTGCTGGAGGCGCGGGAGGGGAAGGCGGGGGCCTCCATCCGCAAGGTGATGGAGTTCTGCTTCAGCTTCGATCCCACGGGCAAGACCTATGTCTTCAACCTGCTGCGGGTGAGCGCCACGGTGGTGATCCTCTGCGCCGGGGGCTTCCTGGCCTTTTTGCTGCTGGGCGGGGCAACGCGAAGAAAACCGGGCACCCTTGCCGACAAGAAGGAGCAGGATTAACAGGATACCGGCCGGAGCCTACCCCGTTTTTTCCGTTATCCCGCGCGGTGACGATTTTACCGTTCACCGCGAACATCGTTCTTCACCTTTCCGGGAGGTTTGATGACCACCGTTCAGCCTACGCAGCCAAGTTTCTGGAACGATACCGGCAGGAGCGGCCTCGCAGCCTGGATATTCTCCACCGACCATAAGCGGATCGGACTGCTCTATTTCTACTCCACCTTCGGTTTCTTCCTGGTGGGGGTCCTGCTGGGGCTCTTGCTCAGGATCGAGCTGATGGCGCCGGGGCGCACCATCATGGGGCCCCAGACCTACAATGCCCTCTTTACCGTGCATGGCGTGGTGATGATCTTCCTCTTCATCATCCCCGGTTTCCAGGGCTCCTTCGGCAACCTGGTCATGCCGATCCAGATCGGCGCCCGCGACGTGGCGTTCCCCCGCCTGAACCTGTTCTCCTGGTGGCTCTACATCATGGGTGCCGTGATCATCCTCGCCTCGCTCTTCACCGGCGGCGGTCCGCCCGACACCGGCTGGACCTTCTATGTCCCCTTCAGCTCCCGCACCGGCACCAACGTCTCCCTGGCGGTGTTCGGGGTCTTCGTGGTCGGCTTCTCGTCGATCCTGACCGGTCTCAACTTCATCACCACCATCCACCGCCTGCGGGCCGAGGGGATGACCTGGGGCAGGCTCCCCCTGTTCGTCTGGTCCCTGTACGCCACGGCCTGGGTGCAGATATTGGCCACGCCGATCCTGGCCATCACCCTGGTGCTGGTCATGGCCGAGCGGCTCCTGGGCACCGGCCTGTTCGATCCCGGCCGGGGGGGCGACCCGGTCATGTACCAGCATCTGTTCTGGATCTATTCCCACCCGGCGGTCTACATCATGATCCTGCCCGGCATGGGGGTGATCTCGGACGTGATCCCGGTCTTCTCCCGCAAGCCGATCTTCGGCTACAAGATGATCGCCTTTTCCAGCATCGCCATCGCGGCCTTCGGCTCCCTGGTCTGGGGACACCACATGTTCACCAGCGGCATGAGCGACACCGCCATCCTGGTCTTCTCGTTTCTGACCTTCATCGTCGCCATCCCCTCCGCCATCAAGGTATTCAACTGGGTGTCCACCCTCTACAAGGGCTCCATCTCCCTGGACGCGCCCATGCTGTTCGCCCTTTCCTTTATCCTGCTCTTCTCCATCGGCGGCTTGAGCGGCCTGATCCTGGGGGCGGCCGCCACCGACGTCCACGTGCACGACACCCATTTCGTGGTGGGGCATTTTCATTACGTGATCTTCGGCGGCGCCGGTTTCGCCTTCTTTGCTGCCATGCACTACTGGCTGCCCAAGTTCTACGGCCGCCGCTATGCCGAAAAACCGGCCATCGTGGCCTGGGCGCTCATGTTCGTCGGGTTCAACGTCATGTACTTCACCATGCAGGTGCTCGGCATGAAGGGGATGCCGCGACGCTACTACGATTACCTGCCCGAGTTCGCCACCCTCAACCTGGTGGCCACCGTCGGCAGTTGGATTCTGGCGGCCGGACTGATCGTCATGCTGGTGAATCTGTTCCGCGGCCTGTTCCGGGGAGAGCCGTTCACGGGCAATCCCTGGGGGGGGGCGACCCTGGAGTGGACGACCGCCACGCCGCCCCCCACGGAAAACTTCGAAGAGGAGCCGGTCGTCACCCACGGCCCCTACGACTTCAGGGGGACCGGTATCCCATGAGCCACCTCAAGGACGACAGCGGGGCCAAGCTCGGCATGTGGCTGTTCCTGTTCACCGAACTGCTCCTGTTCGGCGGCCTGTTCCTGCTCTATTCGGCCTATCTTTCCCGCTACCCCCATGACTTCTCGTCGGCCGGCCGTCAATTGAACGTGGTATTCGGCACGATCAACACCGTTGTTCTGCTGACCAGCAGCCTGTTCGTGGCCATGGCGGTCACCGCCGTGCAACGGGGGGAGCCGCGCCGCACCCTGTGGCTGCTCGGCGGGACGATCCTCTGCGCGGCCATCTTCATGGCGATCAAGTACGTGGAGTGGAGCACCAAGATCCTGCACGGCATCTATCCCAACTCCCCCCACCTGGCTGCCGGCCCTCCGGGGGAGTCGGTGTTTTTTAGCCTGTACTTCATGACCACCGGCATCCACGGCCTGCACGTGCTGATCGGCGCCACGCTGTTGGCCTGGGTGGGGGCCAAGGTGAAACGGGGCGCCGTCCACAGCGGAGATTACATCCTGCTGGAGAACGGCGCCCTGTACTGGCACCTGGTGGACCTGATCTGGATTTTCATCTTCCCGCTGTATTACCTGATTCTCTAGGAGTCCCGCATGACGTCCGACACGAGTGCCCATCATATCGTAGGTTACGGCAAGCTGGCGCAGGTCTGGCTGGCCCTGTTGGCCCTGACCGCCCTGACCGTTCTGATCACCCGTGTCGAACTGGGCGGCTACAAGGTGCTGGGGGCGCTGACCATCGCCTGCCTCAAGTCGGGGCTCGTGATCGCATTCTTCATGCACATGAAGTACGAGGGGCGGCTCTTGCGCTGGCTTTTGTTCGTGGCCCTGGTGACCCTGGCCATCTTCATAGGCTTTACCTTCTTCGACGTGCTCTACCGCTGAGGAGCTACCGTGAATAGCGCATATCTCACCACCACGACCGAAGCCATCGACCCGGTCTTCATGTTCATCTTCGGGGCCTGCCTGGTACTCTTGGCCGGCATCACCGCGGCCATGGTGTTCTTTGTGGTCCGCTACCACCGTTCCCGGGCTCCGGAACCGACCTCCCAGGTCGCGGGCAATCTCTGGCTGGAAATCGTCTGGATCGTGCTCCCGACCCTTCTGGTGCTGGTCATGTTCTACTACGGCTGGGCGGGCTATCTGGCGCTGCGCAACGTGCCCACGGGGGCCATGGAGGTGACCGCCACGGCCCGCATGTGGTCGTGGAGCTTTGCCTACGCCAACGGGAGGACCAGTGACAAGCTGTATGTGCCGGTGAACAAGCCGGTGAGGGTGGAACTGGTTTCCCGGGATGTGATCCACGGATTCTACCTGCCCGCCTTCCGGGTCAAGCGGGATGTGGTGCCGGGGATGAAGAACCATGCCTGGTTCGTGGCCACCAAGCCCGGCTCCTACGACCTGTTCTGCTCCCAGTACTGCGGCACCGGCCATTCGGCCATGATCACCACCGTGGAGGCGCTGCCCGCGGCGGAGTTTGCCGCCTGGCTGGAACAGCGGACCGGCAAGGGGGAACTGCCCGGCCATGAACTCCTGGAAAAGCATGGCTGTCTGGGATGTCACACCCTGGATGGCACGCCGGGGGTCGGACCAACGCTCAAGGGGATCTGGGGGCGAAGCGAGACGGTCCTGAGCAATGGTGCGGAGCGGCATATCACCGTGGACGAGGCCTATCTGCGGCGCTCGCTGCTGGAACCGAACGCCGATGTGGTCAAGGGCTTCCAGCCGATCATGCCTCCCTTTGCCGGGGTGCTCACGGAGGGGGAGATCAAGGCGATCATCGCGTACCTCCGCACCGGCGGCGTCGCTTCCCCCAAACTCGACGGCAGGAAGCTGGCCCAGGAAAAGGGGTGTCTGGTCTGTCATTCCCTGGACGGCAGCCGTGGCGTCGGCCCCACCTTCAAGGGGCTGTTCGGCACCCGGGTTACGGTGCTGCGGGGGAAGACCAAGACCATTGTTACGGCCGACGAAGGATATCTGCGGGAGTCGATCCGCCAACCGGCGGCCGCCGTGGTGGAAGGGTTTCAGGCGATCATGCCCGCCGATCCCGCCCTGTCGGACGATGAGGTGACGGCCCTGGTGGGATTCATCGAGGGGCTCAGGTGATTGCCCCCCTGCTCAGGCTGTTCCGGCCGCGTTTGGCGCTCTTGAACGGCGTTGCCGCAGCGGGGGGCTACCTCCTCCACCCGGCCGGGGTGCGGGTCCTCTCCCTGGGGGCGCTTCTGGGCGGGGTGGCGCTCCTGGCCGCCGGGGGCTCCGCCATCAACCAGGTGGTAGAGCGGGACCTGGACCGCCTGATGGTGCGCACCAACCGGCGTCCCCTTCCCCAAGGCGACCTGACGCCCCTTTCCGCAACGGTCATCGGCGCGGCCGCCGTGACGGGCGGCCTGCTGCTCCTGGCAGCTGCCGGCGGTTTACGCCCCCCGCTGCTCGGCGCCGCGGCCCTGGTGTGGTATCTGGCGGTCTATACCCCCCTCAAGCGCCGCACCTCCCTTGCCCTGGCAGCGGGAGCGGCGTGCGGCGCTGCGCCGCCGCTGATCGGCTGGTGCCTGGCCGGGGGGAGCCCGGCGGATTACCGGGTCATGTTCCTGGCCGGGCTTTTGTACCTGTGGCAGATTCCCCATTTCTGGCTCTTCCAGCGCCGCCATGCCGCCGATTACCGCGCCGCCGGCATCCCGCTCCTCCGCCCTCCGGTCGGGGAGACCGGCCTGGTGTGGCTCTGGATGGCCGCTCTGACCGCCGCCGCCATGCTTTTGCCGGCCTTCGGCATCATCGGGCGGCAGGCCGCCCTCTGGTATGCCCTCTTTCCCCTGCCGCTGGCCGTCATCTCCCTGGCCCGTTCCGAAAGATTCCTCTTCCCGTACCTCAACCTGTTTCCGCTGCTGGTGACCGTCACGCTCTCCCTCGGCCGTTTTTGAACCGGCACATTGTTGCCGCCATCGATACCTTGCTCAGGAGGCTGTCATGTTCAGAATAACGATGCAGGCCTGTGCGGTTGTGCTGGTTGCCGTGTTTCTGCCGGGAGGGTGCAGCAATGAACCGCCCCAGGGGCGGGAACGCCCCCCGGCGGCAGCGCCCCGGCAGCAACAGGTGCAGAGGGGTGAGGAGTTGTTCAGGCAGTACTGCGCCGCCTGCCATCCCGATGGCGGCAATGTCAGCGACCCGGAACGCACCCTGCGGGGGCGGGCCCTGCGCTCGCACCATATCACCAGGCCCCAGGATATCGTGCGGATCATGCGTACCCCCATTTCACGCATGATCCGCTTCGATGCGGCAACCCTGTCCGACGAGGATGCCGGGGCAATCGCCGAGTATGTGCTGTACGCCTTCAGGTAGGATGGATACACGGGCAGGGGGCTGCCGCTGGTGCCACGGCGGTGAGCGCCCCGGTTGGTTGCTTTTTTTCGCCGGCATGATACTATCGGGCACACATTTCTCCCCGCGGACCGTTTTGGCTGGTTTTCGAGGTCGCAAGGCAGGTACGTCATGACGATATTCAGGGTGTTTGGTGCCGTAGCAGTTTTCTTTGTGGCTGTTTCACTCGCGGCTGTTCCCTCTTCAAACGTGTGGGCCGCGGAAGGGGCACGTGGGGGCAACGATCCGGCAATCCCCGCGTCGGCCGATCAGGTCTCGCCGGCTCCCCAAAAGAGTCTCGGCGCGGTTGTCCCCAAGAAGATGAAAAAGAAAAAATCGTCGGCCAAGGGCAAGGCGTTGCGCCCGGCGTCTTCGGCGGTCGTCGAAACCGCTCCCGGCAAAAGGCTCTCCATCGGGGAGGTCATGGCACTCCTGAAAACGGGGCGGGACCTGTCGGGCAGGAACCTGAGCGGCATGAACCTGACGGGGGTTAATCTCAGCAAGTGCAACCTGAAAGGCGTTGATCTGAGTAATGCCAACCTGGAGCGCGCCGACCTGGGGGAATCGGACTTGGAGCGGGCCAATCTTGCCGGCGCAAACCTGCGGATGGCCAGCCTGAAGTTGAGCGGCCTCACCGGCTCGAATCTGGAAAACGCCATTCTTGACGGGGCCATCTGGCAGGATGGCAGGATCTGCGGGAAAGGGTCCCATGGCATGTGCCGGGAAGCTGTTTCGCCCTTTGCTTCCAAGTAATCCGGCCTGAATCCGGGCACGATACCCGACCAATAGTTATTTACGGACACGTTCTCAACGACAAAAGGCGGCCATTGGCCGCCTTTTGTCGTGGTTGTGTGTCTGCGTTGTTCTTCAGTCCGGGCAAGGCTGCGTCGTTACGCCGCCAGATGGAGATCGTCGTTTTCCGTATACTTGGAGAACGCCTTGAGGAAGGATTTTTCCTTGCCGTTCTTGATGGTCTCCGTCAACGTACTATCCGTCGTCCGGGTCGTTCCACAGAACAGACAGGTCACCACATTCTCGGCGGACCCATCCGCAGCGGAATCAATCCCGAAATAGTGTCCATTGGTGTTGCATACTGGGCATGTCATGATTCTTCTCCTCTTTAAACTATCACTTTAATTTAGTAATACTATAAACGGCGTATTTGAAAAAAGCAAGTGGTAATACCAAAATTATTCAAACAAAACAAAATGTTACACGATTGTTGTATTACTGAATAGATATGTTTTCTATTTTTGAGCGCAAACATGATTTAGTATTACTATAAATAATTGAAATAAAAACAAAAAAATAAATCAAACAATATTTTGTAATTAAATGGCACGCCGCCGGCTTCGCTGTCGATTCGGCAGCGGGTGACGGCGCGGCACGCTAGCGGATGGGCATAAACCGTCAGAATAGAGGGGAAAAGCCGTGCGTGGGGGACGGGACTTCCGCGTGGCCGGGCGGAAAAGGCGGCCGATGGCCGCCTGGGAAGAACAGGTGCGGCATGGCTGGCATTCAGTCGGAGAGGTTGACGACGGTCCTCCCCCGGAGTCCGCCGTGCAGCATGGTCTGGATCTTTTGCTCAAGTTCATTGAGACCGCATTCGACGGCCATCCCGGCGAGGGTGTCCAATTTCCAGTCGTCCGCCAGGCGGTTCCAGACGGTGACGCGCGGTCCCATGGGGCATTGTACCGAGTCGATCCCCAAAAGTCCCACGCCTCTCAGAATGAAGGGGAAGACGTTGGCCGGAAGTTCCGAGGAACCGACCAGGCCGCAGCAGGTGACGGTCCCGCCGTAACGGGTCCCTTTGAGGATCGCCGCCAGGACGGTTCCTCCCACCACATCCACGGCGCCGGCCCAACGCTCCTTCATGAGCGGGCGCTCGCTCCCCTGCAGCAGTTCGTCGCGGCTGATGACCTCGGCGGCCCCGAGGGAGCGAAGGAACTCCCGTTCATGCTCCTTGCCGCTGGCTGCCACGACCCGGTAGCCGGCCTTTGCCAGCAGGCCAACGGCGATGCTTCCGACGCCTCCGGTGGCTCCGCTGACGAGGACGTCGCCGCTGGCCGGCCGCACCCCCGCCTCCATGAGCCGAAGCACCGAGAGTGCGGCGGTGAAACCGGCCGTGCCGAGTATCATGCTCTCCCGGAGGCTCAAGCCCGGCGGAAGTTTCAGCACCCAGGCCGCGGGTACGCGGATGTACTGCCCGAAACCGCCGGGGGTGCCCATGCCCAGGTCGTAGCCGGTGACGATCACCCGGTCGCCGGGGGAGAGGGCATCCGTGGAAGAGGCCGCAACCTCGCCGGCCGCATCCACACCCGGGGTATGGGGGAAGTTGCGGCTGACGCCGGGGTGGCCCGTGGCGGAAAGGGCATCCTTGTAGTTGAGGGAGGAGAAGTGGACCCTGATGATGACCTCTCCCGGCGGAAGGTCGCCGATCCGCCGTTCTCCGATGCGGCGCGTAAAGATCCCTTTGTGCGGCTCCTCGACGATCATGGCCTTGAAAACGGTATCTTCCATGGGCTCGCTCCTCTCGTGGCTTTGGGGAGGGGTTCTCCCCTCAAAGAAACATACCCCAATATACATGATTCACAAGCGCCGTCATGGAGCATTGCCATGGGGAATTCGAACGCCACTCCCCCGTGGGGCACCACGGTTTTCTGCTCTCCCTCGGCGTGGGCGAGCAGGAGACCGTGGCGATCGGGATCTGATCGTGAACCGAGGGGACGTAGCAACACCACATAGCGATACGACTGACGGAGCAATTGGCCCTGTGCAGACAGGGGGTAAATAGAAATAAAAGTGCTAAAGGTAACGCTGTTTGATGACGATGGGCCTAAAGTTGTATAAAATCCTGACTCAACGAGGAGTACTTAGATGGTTCATCGGCAGGTTTCCCGTTTCAGCATTCTGCAGCAGATCATTGCCCTGGCGTGCGTATCCATGGCCGGGTTCATGGTTTTTTCCCTCACGGCGTTCACCGTGCTCCACAAGGTAAAGGTCAATGGTCCGGTATACGGAGAGATCGTGCAGGGCAAGGACCTGGTTGCCGATATTCTGCCTCCCCCCGAATATATCATCGAACCGTATCTGATTGTCCTCCAGGCGCTGCACGAGCCGGATAAAACCAAGCAACAGCAGCTCTACGATAGCTTCACCAAGCTGAAGAAAGAGTACGAAGAACGCCATGCCTACTGGCAAAAGGAGTTGCCGGAGGGAGAGATGAAACAGCTTCTGGTGGATGGTTCCTATAACCCGGCCATGATGTTCTTCGACAAGGCCGTCAAGGAATTCTTTCCGGCTATCCAGCAAGGGGACAGGGCGAAAGCCGATGACATCGTAAAAACGTCCCTTGCCGGACTCTACGACACTCACCGCAAGCAGATCGACAAGCTGGTGGCCCTTACCGAGGCGAAAGGGAGCCTGATAGAAAAGGACACGGATAAACTGTTGGGTCGGTCCCAGGCGATCATGATCGGAGTTTGCTTCGTGGTGCTTCTGGGATGCGCCATCCTGAGCACCCTGATTATCAGAAGCATCAGCGGCACCTTTGCCTACTGCAGTTCCATAACCGACCGGATTGCCGCCGGCGACCTCTCCCTTGAGGTTGCCGTTGCCGGGCGCGGCAGCGTGCGGACGATGCTCTGCAGCCTGAAGAGCATGGTAGACGGTTTTCGCGATGTCATCGGCCGGGTCAGCGCGACCTCCGCCGATCTGGCCAACGCTTCCCGAAACCTTTCCGTGACCTCGCAGAGCATTGCCGATACGACCGAAAAGGTCGCCTCGGAGTCGGAAAGCGTCGCGACCGCCGGCGAGCAGATGGCCGGCACGTCCCACGAGATCTCCCGGAACTGCCATGTGGCTGCCGACAATTCCCAGGCGTCCAGTTCCATAGCGACGACCGGCGTGGATGTGGTGCAGCAGACCATCACGGTCATGGAACGGATTGCGGGACAGGTGAGGGCGCTCTCGGCCACGGTAGAGACCCTGGGGCGGCGGAGCGACCAGATCGGCGCGATCATCGTGACCATCGAGGATATTGCGGACCAGACGAATCTGCTGGCGCTCAATGCTGCCATCGAGGCGGCCCGGGCCGGCGAGCAGGGACGGGGATTTGCCGTTGTCGCCGACGAGGTCCGGGCGCTGGCGGAACGAACCACCACGGCGACCCGCGAGATCGGCGAGATGATCAAGGTTATTCAAACGGAGACCAGCGGGGCTGTCAGGGCTATGGAAGAGGGGGTCCGGGAGGTGGAAGGGGGGACTGCCGTGGCTGGCAAGTCGCAGCATGCCCTGCACGAGATACAGGAACAGGTTAATTCCGTTTCGCTCCAGATCAGCCAGATTGCCACGGCAGCCGAAGAGCAGACGGCCACCACCGAACAGATCAGCAGCAATATCCAGCATATAACCCTGCTTGTCCAGGATACGGCAAAAGGTTCCCACGAGTGCGCAGATTCGGCCTCACGGCTTGCCGGATTGGCCGACGGCCTTCAAGCCGTTGTCAATCGTTTCAGGCTGGCCTGACGGTAGCGTTGTCGGGAGAAATCGGGCAATAGTAGAACAAAAGCCAATGGCAGCCGCTGGCCGCCATGGGCTTTTGTGTGGTGGGCCGATGTCGATAAGCGAGGTCAGCGTAACGGATCGAAGAGGTATTCCAGACCGTTGGCCTTGATCTCATAAATGGTCCGCAGCTGGTCGCCCAGTTTGCCCTGGGGAAAACCCTGCTGGCCGAACCAGACCACGTAGGGCTCGGGCAGGTCGATCAAGAGCCGCCCCTGGTATTTGCCGAAGGGCATGCGGGCTTCCGCCAAATCGAGCAATTTCTGCGGATCAAAGAGTTGTACCGATGTGTCCATAGTTTACTCCAGTTCTGTGAGCCGGGCGCTGAACGCCGCCATGGTTTTGGCCTTGCGGAGCTGCCGGACCGCCTTGTCAAAGTCGGCATCGTCAAAGGTTGCCAGCACCCCCTTGACCTTGTTCAGGACCTGGGTCTCCCCGCAGAACAGCTCTCCGTAACGGGCCAGAAGCTCCTTGAGGTATCGTTGCAGCATGGCTGCCCGTTCGGCCTTGGCCGGTTCGGCAGGGGCGCTGCCGCGCAACCGTTGGAACAGCAGCGGGTCGGCAATGGCACCCCTGCCCAGCATGAGGCCGACGGCGCCGCTTTCCTCCAGCAGGCGGGTCCCGTCGGCGGCCGTGCGGATATCCCCATTGGCGACGACCGGCAACCGGGTCTGCCGCACTACGCGGGCGGTGATGCCGTGGTCCGCCGCTCCCCGGTATTCCTGGATCACCGTGCGGGGATGCAGCACGAGGAAATCAACGCCGGCGGCTTCGAAGAGGGGGAGCAGTTCGAAGATTTGATTGGGATCGTCATAGCCGGCGCGGAGCTTGATGGAAAAACCGCCCCTAATGGCGTTGCGCAGGGCGAAGATGATCTCCTCCAGCAGTTCGGGGCGTTGCAGCATGCCGCCGCCGGTCAGGCCGCTGGTCATCCTCCCGTAGGGGCAGCCCAGGTTGAGATTGATATGCGCGGCCCCGGCGGCCTGGGCGGAGCGGGCGGCGGAGACCAGGGCCTCGCAGCCGTGACCGATCAACTGCACCACCAAGGGGACGCCCCCCTCCTGAGGAGCGATCTCGCGCAGGTCGGTGGCCGAGAGTCGGCGTACCGGGGCGGCGGCATTGACCCGCATGAATTCGGTAAAGACCGTATCGGGGCGGACCCAGTCGATGAACAGCCGCCGCATGGCCCGGTTGGTCAGCCCCTGCATGGGGGCCAGCATCAGGGGGGGATGGCCCGGCTGCCAGGGGAGCGGGGGAGTGGGGGAGATGGACGGCGCTTCGGCCGTGTGGACGGTATGGTGCGCGTTCGGGGCCGGTTCCCTCATCTGTCCCCCCCGAGGCAGACCTGGTTCCGGCCCCTGTTCTTTGCCTTGTAGAGCGCGTTGTCTGCCGCCTTGAGCACCTCTTGGGGCGATGCCTGGCGGCCGCCCGTTTCGGCCACGCCGATGCTGACCGTCACCGATACCTCACCGGTCTTGCGCGAAGCGGAGCGGCGGCTCTTGCCCCGCTCCTCGTCCCTGGGCCGGTCCTCCCCGCGCAGGGTCATGCGGTAATCGCCGATTGCCTGGCGAAGCCGCTCCAGGTGCGGGAGCGCCTCCTTGGCGCTCTTGCCCGGAAACAGCACCGTAAACTCCTCGCCGCCGTAGCGGAACGGCGAGCCGCCCCCGGTCATGTTCATCAGGCGCGCCCCCACCATTTTCAACACCTGGTCCCCCACATCGTGACCGTAGCTGTCGTTGAAGTCTTTGAAATGGTCCACATCCACCATGGCGATGGCGTAACGACTCCCCAGGCCCGGCAGTTGCTCGTTGAGCACGCGCCGGGAGAGAAGACCGGTCAGATCGTCGCGGAACGCCATGTTGTAGGAATCCTGAATAACGGCCATGATCAGGATGAGGGCGGAAGCGGCACAGAATGTCTCCGGCACATGGGGGGACCACATCCACCGGAACACCACGAAGAGGGTGACGCAACTGGCGAATACGCTCCCCTCGATGGGGGAACCGAGGGACACCGCCCGCCGCACGGCAATGCCGGCCGCCAGGAGGATCAGGACCAGGCACAGTTGCGGCATGGCGAAGCGCTCAAGGGCCGGCCAGTTGATAAGCGGTCGCGTCAAGGCGACCCACAGGGCATGCAGGTCAAGGCGAATCGTCAACCACACGGCGCCGATCTCCGTGGCGACGAAGAGCAGGCGCATGCGCCCCGCCATGCTCCAGAACCCCTTTTCACGCATCAGGGCAACGAGGAGGATGTTGAACGGAACAACCACCGACACGGCGCGATACACGAGCCATGCCTCCGGGGTGTCGGTCCCGTGGGTGAGCTGGGTGCGAAAGAGGTGGTAACAGACCCCCACGGCCAGCAGGGCCAGGAAGACCCGTCCCCGCCGGAAATGGCAGGCAAGGAGCATCCCCACGATGTACAGCAGGTAGGTGACGAGGGGCACCAATCCCTGCTGTTCCTGCGGAAGCAGGGGGATTCGGAAGACGATGACCCAGGCGGCAAAAAGAACGGTCATCGGGACAAGAATTGTGGAGATTTTTCTGAGCATGGGAATGGCACAGAATAGCATAAAGCCGGGCGGCATCCAAGGTTCAATCTCTGGATGCCGCCCGGCTGTATCCCGTTCCCGTCATGCTGTTTGAGATGCCCGGCCCGCGCCCCGGGCGAATCGTGGCCGGGGCTGCCGGTCAGCGTCCCGGTTTTTGGAACGACCGGATCTGCTCGTTGGTTTCTTTCAGTTTCTTGTTCAATAGCTGCAGCTCTTCACGGGTGTAGACCGTTGCCCCCTTATCCCGTATCTCGGTTTGAATCCGTTGGATACGCTGCTGGATCGTATCGACCTCGCGGGCGCACTCTTTCAGAAGCATGTCGCATTCTTTTGCGCACTGGTCATCCTGATGGTTGTGCATGGTCTCATGGGTCATATCCATGGAAGCGTGATCGTCGTGTTCGTGGGCTTGGGACAGCACCGGGACGGACAGGGCCAGAACGGCGGCCAGTACTACGGTAATTTTCTTCATGGTGACGGTCTCCTTTGATCGAAAAAAATCTCGTGTGCCTTCAGGAAAGCATGCGGTGTGCCAAAACCATAACCGGCTGATATAAATGTAATTTGTATCGATGCATCGTTATCGGTGTGAAGAATATTCGACACCGTGCGGAGGATATTCCGCTGTTTGTCCTAAACTTGCGCGCATATTTGTTGTAAGATCGAAAATGGCCCAGCCGCTCTTGGGCCGAAGACAGCGAGGATACAACGGATATGCTTCACTCCACCCGAAACAAGCTTTACGCCAAGGCCAACTTCCTGGCGCTGTTCACCATCGTGTATAATTTCATTGAGGGTGCTGCTTCCATGTGGCTTGGCGCCGCCGACGAAACCCTGACGCTCTTCGGATTCGGGGTGGATTCGTTCATCGAGGTGGTTTCGGCCATCGGCGTCTGGCACATGTTGAAAAGGATCAGGGGCAACAACGGGGAAACCAGGGATGAGTTCGAGCAGCGGGCGTTGCGGATAACCGGCGGCTCCTTTTACTGCCTGGCGGCGGGCCTGTTTCTGACTGCCGTGGTGAGCATCGGCCGACAGCATAAGCCGCAGACGACGGTGTGGGGGATCGTGGTTTCGCTGGTCTCGATCTCCTTTATGTGGGCTCTGATTCACCATAAGGTCAAGGTCGGCAGGGCGCTCGATTCTGCCGCCATCCTGGCCGATGCGGCCTGTTCGCGGGCCTGTATGTACCTGTCGCTGGCCCTTCTGGCGGCCAGCCTGGGGTACGAAGTGACCGGGATCGGCAGTCTCGATGCCGTGGGCGCCATGCTGATCGCCTGGCTGAGTTGGCGGGAGGGGAGCGAGGCGTTTGGGAAGGCCAAGGGGATGACCTGCTGTTGCGCTGGGAAGTGCGGCGGGGAATAATGGCAGGGAGTCGCGGCCGCCCGGGTTGCGGCGGCCACGACTTCAAGATGTGCAATCGGGTGGATCAGGGCCTGCCGTTGGAGCCTCGCCATTGGCGCTGCTTCCCGCTACGCGCGGTTTCGGGTTTGGCGCCCGGCTTCGCCGTCGGTTGCGCCTTGGACGCTTTCGTCTCCTCCCCGGCGACCTCGCTCTTGGTCCTGAATGGTCCGGAACCGCTGGCAGGGGTTTTCGCCTGCTGCCGGGCGTGGCTTTTGGCCGCCGGCCGGCGGTTGCCCATCTCGTGGGGATGCCGCTTGAATTCCTCATCCTTCGCCGGGGCCGGAACCGTGTAGTCGAAATCCGGCAGCGTCTTGCGCTCGATCTGTTTGCCCAAGAGCTTTTCCAACGTCCTGATGGCGCCGGCGTCATCCCTGGTAACGAACGTTATGGCCTCCCCGGTGCGCTCCGCCCTGCCGGTCCGCCCGATCCTGTGCACGTAGAATTCGGCCGTCTCCGGCATATCCAGATTCAGGACCAGTCCTATCAACGATACATCGATCCCCCGGGCGGCGATATCGGTGGCAACCAGAATCCGGTACGAACCGTCCCTGAATCCGTCCATGGCTTCCTGGCGCCGGTTCTGGGAAAGGTTGCCCTGCAGCGATGCGGCCTGGTAGCCGGCCTTGACCAGCAACTCGCCGACCCGTTTCGCCCGGTGCTTGGTCCTGGTGAAGACCAGCACCGAACCCTCGGTATGCTTTTCCAGTATTTTCATCAACAGGGCCGTTTTCAGGTGCTGTTCGACCGGATACAGGGAGTGGCGCACCGTGGTGGCGGGCTTGATCGTGTCGACCTGCACCGTCACGGGAGCCTTCAGCATCTCTTCTGCCAGCTTCCGGATCTCGTCCGGCATGGTTGCCGAAAACAGGAGGGTCTGCCTCTTGGGGGGGAGTTTCTGGAGGATCTTCTTGATCGTGGGCAGAAATCCCATGTCGAACATCTGGTCGGCCTCGTCGAGGACCAGCACCTCGACATTGTCGAGCACTGCCACCCCTTGCTGCATGAGGTCGAGCAGCCGTCCGGGACAGGCCACGATGATCTCGGTGCCTTTTTTGAGGGCGGCTATCTGGGGCGTCTGGCCGACGCCGCCGTAAACCGTGGCGCTTTTCAGGCCGGTCTGCCCTGCGAACAGTCGGAAGGACGCCTCGATCTGTTCCGCAAGTTCCCGGGTCGGGGCGATGACCAGAGCGCGGGTCGCATGGCGCGCCCCCTTGCTCAGCCGATCGAGTATGGGCAGCGCGAAGGCGGCCGTCTTGCCGGTCCCGGTCTGGGCCAGGCCGAGCACATCGCGTCCCTCCATTATCTTGGGTATGGCTTCCTTCTGGATCGGTGTCGGGTGCGAGTAGCCTGCCTCGCGGATGCCGGCTGACACGGCCGGGTGAAACTTGAACTGGGTGAAACCCATAATTGCCTCTCTGTTTCCGTTGGTTTTACAAAAAAAAGCCCCGGCTATTCCGGGGCCTACGATGACGTGACGTGTTATCCGGTACTGCTAATTTAGTTAAAGATAACAGTTTTTGACAGATTATGTCAAGCGATCTGTTGGACGGTGGCCACGGGGGCGGTCTGCACCCGCGGAAATGAAAGGCCCGCGAACTTCGCGGGCCTCTGTCGACGTCTATCCTTGTGCCCTTTTCAAGGGCTATTCCGGCCGTACCGCCTGCCGGGTCTCTGCTGCACCATGATTTTCGGGTGAAACTTCCTCTATGTCTCCCCCTCCTTGTCGTGGCGGTCTGTTCCAGTAGCGCTACTGTAATTACAGTATACCTCCGGGAAACACATATGAAAAGACTGTTAAATAATTTATTTCAGTGTACAATTTCAATTTGAGCCTCATGCGGGGATGTCCGGCGGGTGTCGGGCCGCAGAACCTGCCCACAATAGAAAAAGGCGGCCCGAAGGCCGCCTTTTCCCTGTGGTTATGCGGGGCTGTGTCTCAACGCCTCACAGTATCTCCAGCAACGATACTTCGAAGGTGAGATCCTCGCCGGCCAGGGGGTGATTGGCGTCGAAAGTGACGCTCTCCGCGTTTGCCTCGATGACCATAACGCCCAGTTCTTCTTCTTCCTCATTGGCGAGCACCAGCTCGTCGCCCACCACCGGGTCCAGGTCGTCCGGGAGGTCGCTGCGCGGTACGGTGAAGATCCGCTCCTTGTCGTACTCGCCGAAGGCGCTGGCGGCCGGGATAACGACGGTCTTCTTGTCGCCCGGAGCCATGCCGACCAGGGCCTCGTCGACCTGGGGAAACAACTCCCCCTCGCCGATGGTCAGTGTCATCGGCCCGCTTTCGCACCCGCACCCGCAATCGTCATCGCCGCAGTCGCCATCTTCCTCGCAACCGCACTCATCGGAATCGCACTCGCTCTCCAGAGTTGAATCAAAAACGGTACCATCTTCCAGCGTGCCGGTGTAGTCGATTTTTACCTTGTCGCCTTGTTTTGCCTGTGCCATGTGTCTCATACCTCTCATCTGTAATGCGGCTCATCGCCGTTGTCTCTTCCTCTAAGGTACGAGAGAAGATGGTCGTTCGTCTACAAAAATCGTGCAGACCCCCACAACGCCTGGGGTGGCGGGCGGCTCCGACCGCCGGAGCCGCCCACGGTCAGGACAGGAAGGTGGAGATGGCCGCTGCGGCCTGTTTGCCGTCCCCCATGGCCAGGATGACGGTCGCCCCGCCCCGGACGATGTCGCCGCCGGCGAAGACCCCCTCAATATTGGTAAGGCCGTTCCCGTCGGCAACGATGTTGCCCCACTTGTTCAGGGCCAGATCGGGAGCCGTTGCCGTCAGGAGCGGGTTGGCCCCCGTGCCGACCGCGTTGACGATCACATCGGCCGGGACATCGTACTGGGCCCCCTCCACCGGCACCGGTTTGCGCCGGCCCGAGGCGTCCGGTTCGCCCAGTTCCATGCGCTGGCAGCGCAGGGAGGTCGCCCAGCCGTCGCCTGCGCTCAAGATGGCCACCGGCGCGGTCAGCATGAGAAACTCGACCCCCTCCTCCTTGGCGTGTTTGATCTCCTCCACGCGGGCGGGCATCTCGGCCTCGCTGCGGCGATAGACGATCATGGCCCGATCCGCGCCCAGCCGCCGGGCGGTGCGCACGCAGTCCATGGCCGTGTTGCCGCCGCCGATGACCGCCACGTTGTGCCCCTTGATGATCGGCGTACTGGCGTCGGCCAGGCGTCCGGCCCCCATCAGGTTGACCCTGGTCAGGTATTCGTTGGCCGAGTAGACCCCTTTCAGGTTCTCCCCCGGGATGTTGAGCATGGTCGGCAGACCGGCCCCGTTGGCGATGAATACCGCGTCGAATTCCTGGCGGAGTTGGGCCAGAGTGAGGGTCTTGCCGACGATCACGTTGCATTCGATGGTAACGCCCAGGGCCCGCAGGCGGTCGACCTCCACGTCGATGATCGCCTTGGGGAGGCGGAATTCGGGGATGCCGTAACGCAACACCCCGCCGGTGTCGTGCAGCGCCTCGAAGATCACCACGCCATGACCGGCGCGGGCCAACTCGCCGGCCGCGGTGAGTCCGGCCGGGCCGCACCCCACCACGGCCACCCGCTTGCCGGTAGGCGGTGGGGGTGTTTCCGCGCCGAGTCGGGCGGCGTTTTTCATGGCCCAGTCGGCCACGAAGCGCTCCAGGTAGCCGATGGCCACGGCCTCGCCCTTGATCCCGCGCACGCATTTGGCCTCGCACTGGGTTTCCTGGGGGCAGACCCGGCCGCAGACGGCGGGCAGCGCGTTGTCGTGCTGCAGGATGCGGGCGGCGCCGGGCAGGTCGTTGTCCGCCAGCCTGCCTATGAATTCGGGGATCGAGACCCCGACCGGGCACCCCTCGACGCACTGACGGTTCTTGCACTGGATGCAACGCTGCGCCTCGCGGATTGCATCGTCCTCTGCAAGCCCGCGGTTGACCTCTTCAAAGTTGGCACTGCGTATGGTTGCCGCCAATTCCGGCATCCTGGCCCGGTCGATGGCGAGACGTTCCTTGGTTGTCATGGGTGTGGTCATGGCTGCACCTGCCTGTTCAGTTTGCAATCGGCGGCCTCGTGGCCGCGATAAGTGGAAAGACGGTCAAAAAGGTTTTCGAAGTCTACCTCGTGGGCGTCGAATTCAGGCCCGTCCACGCAGGCGAACTTCGGTTCGCCTCCCACCAGCACGCGGCACCCGCCGCACATGCCGGTCCCGTCGATCATGATCGGGTTGAGGCTGACGACCGTCGTGATGCCCAAGGGGCGGGTAAGCTCGGCCACGGCCCGCATCATCGGCACCGGGCCGATGGCGAACACCGCCTTTGGGCAGGTGTCGGGATTGGCCATCAGGTCGGCCAGCTCGGCGGTAACAAACCCCTTGCGCCCCATGCTGCCGTCCTCGGTGGTGACCAGCACCTCCTTGGAAAAGGCCGACAACTCGTCCTTCAGGATGATGTAGGACTCGGCGCGGCCGCCGATGATGGTGGTTACGTCGTTGCCCGCCGCGGCAAGCGCCTTGGCCAGGGGGTAGAGGACCGCCGTCCCCACGCCGCCGCCTATGCAGGCCACCCGTCCCCACGCTTCGATGTGGGTCGGCAGACCGAGCGGTCCGGCCACGTCGCGCAGAAAGCCGCCGGCAGGTATGGCGACGATCGTGCGCGTCGATGCGCCGATAGCCTGAATGAACAGGGTGATGGTGCCGGCTGCGTTGTCGGCGTCACCGATGGTGAGGGGAATACGCTCTTCCCCCGGTGCTGAACGAACGATGACGAACTGTCCCGGTTTTCGGGACGCCGCCACCCGCGGGGCTCTGACCACCATGCGGTGGAGAGACGGTGCAAGGACGTCGTTGCTTACTACTTCGAACATGTCAATACCTGCCCAAATGAGATATACGGCCCGAAGGCCGACGATATGGTATCCGACATGGTGAAGCAAACACAAGATTGTATACGGTCGGCACACTCCGGGTGACGATCCGCTTAAGCGGCAAAATCTTGCGTTTGTCGTGGGGCACGATGCCTAGGTGGTTGGCAACGAGACGGCCGTCGTGGTAGACTTTCAAGGCATGATCGACTACGCTAAGGCGAGCCGCTGACCGGGATCGACGTGATGGCCGGCGCAGGTGAAGGGCCGGCGGAAAGGGGCTGCGGCCAATGGGCAGATTCATCGACATCGGCGCACGGGAGTGGAAGCAGGTGCGGCCGGACGTGGCCCACGGGGTGCTGGGCACGACCATCCTCGACGAGACGGTCACCATGACCGTGACCCGCGTCGTGCCGGGGAGCGGCTTTGCGGCCCATCACGACGCCTACGGCCACCTGCTCTACTTCCTGTCCGGCTCGGGCGTGGTCGGGGTGGCCGGTGAGGAAACAGCCATACGGCCGGGGCTGGCGGTCCGCATCCGGGCGGGTGAAGAACACTATTACCGCAATACCGGGACAGACGAGCTTACCCTGATATCGGTCAATATCCCCGAGGGGGAGCGTTAGCAACCAGGCAGGCACTTGTGGCAGATACTTCAGGGAATACTATGATCGGGGGCCGACGACAGGGTGACGAACGACGCACAGCAGGCCGGCAGGGCAGGGATATATTGCAAGCTGGTCCTGACGACCTTTTTCTGGGGCGGCACCTTTGTGGCCGCCCGTTTTGCGGTGCATGAAGCGCCGCCGTTCTTTGCCGCAAGCTGTCGCTTTGCGATCGCGGCCGTGGTGCTGATGGCGCTGGTGGCCCGGCAGGCGCAGCGCAGGGGCGAAGCCGTGCCGGTGCCCCGCAGCCTGCGTGAGGTGCTGGGCCTGTTCTCCCTTGGCCTGACCGGGATTTTTTGCTACAACGCCTTCTTTTTCAGCGGCCTGAAGCTGACCGGCGCGGCCAACGGCTCCCTCATCGTCGCCATCAACCCGCTGCTCACGGCGGTGTTGTCCGCCTGGTGGCTGCGGGAACGGATCAGGCCGCTCCAGGGTGTCGGGCTGGCGGTCTCCCTGGCCGGCGTCGGGGTGATCGTCACCCGGGGCGATCCCGGCGTGCTCCGCACCCTGACCTTCAACCACGGCGATCTGCTGTTGCTCGGGGCGCCGCTCAGTTGGGCGGCCTATTCGATCCTGGGCAAACGGGCCATGGGCACCTTTTCCCCCCTGGTGGCGACCGCCTATGCCGCCCTGTCCGGCACCCTGCTCCTGATCCCTGCCGCCGTACTGGAGGCGCTGGGCGGGGCCGGGCCGCACCGTTTCAGCATCCTGGGGTGGGTGGCCATCCTGCAACTGGCCCTGCTCGGCACGGTGGCCGGCTTTGTCTGGTGGTACGAAGGGGTCAAGGCCCTTGGAGCCAGCCGGGCGGCCCTGTTCGTCAATCTGGTGCCGGTCTTCGGCACCCTGTTGGCGGCCCTGCTGTTGGGGGAACGGCTCGGGTGGCCCCAGTTGTGGGGGGGCATGCTGGTCATCGCCGGGGTGTGCGGCGGAACGGTCCGCCTGAAGGCTGGCTGAGCGGCGTTCACCGGTTGTGCTATACTTCATTCACAGAATCGTATCCCCGGAAGGAGGAGTATGCCATGTCCCTTCCTCCCCAACTACGCAAGGTTGCCCCCACGGTCTGGGAACTCCCCGTGTCATACAAGGACGGCATGCTGGTCCCGGCGCGGATCATCGCCACGGAAGGGCTGTTGGCCGGCATGGAGGCGGGGGTCTTCGAGCAGACGGCCAACGTGGCCTGCCTGCCCGGCATTCTGAAATACGCCTACTGCATGCCCGACGGCCACTGGGGGTACGGCTTCCCCATCGGCGGCGTGGCGGCCATGGACCCGACGAGCGGCGTGATCTCCCCCGGCGGGATCGGCTTCGACATCAACTGCGGCATGCGCCTGGTGCTGACCACCCTGACCGAGGAGGAGGTGCGGCCGCGCCTGCGCCAGCTGGTGGACCTGATGTTCGCCCGTATCCCCACCGGGGTCGGCTGCACCGGTTTCGTGCGCTGCTCCCGCAGCGAGTTCCGCCAGGTGCTGGAGAAAGGCTCCCACTGGTGCCGGGAGAAAGGCTACGCCTGGCCCGAGGACCTGGAGATGACCGAGGAGGGGGGCTGCTTCGGCGGCGCCGATCCCGACGCGGTGAGCGACAAGGCCACCCTGCGCGGCTTCGACCAGATCGGCACCCTGGGCTCCGGCAACCACTACTGTGAGATCCAGGTGGCCCGGCCCGAAAACATCTTCGATGCCGCCACGGCCCGCTCCTTCGGCATCACCATCCCCAACCAGGTGGTGGTCATGTTCCACTGCGGCAGCCGCGGTTTCGGCCACCAGGTGGCCACCGACTACCTGCAGAGCTTCCTGCGGGTCATGACCACCAAGTACGGCATCCAGCTCCCCGATCGGGAGCTGGCCTGCGCCCCGTTCCGCTCTCCCGAGGGGCAGGCCTATTTCGCGGCCATGAAATGCGCCGTCAACATGGGGTTCGCCAACCGCCAGGTGATCCTGTACCGTCTGCGGGAGGTGTTCTCCCAGATATTCCACCGTTCCCCCGAGGAGTTGGGGATGCGCATGGTCTACGACGTGGCCCACAACACGGCCAAGCTGGAGCGCCATCTGGTGGACGGCACGCTGCGGGAGGTGCTGGTGCACCGCAAAGGGGCCACCCGCGCCTTCGGCCCCGGCATGGCCGGCATCCCCGCGTGCTACCGGGAGACCGGCCAGCCGGTGATCATCGGCGGCAGCATGGAGACCGGCTCCTATCTGCTGGCAGGGGAGGCGGGGGCGGCGGCCACCTTCTTCACCACGGCCCACGGCAGCGGCCGCACCATGAGCCGCCACCAGGCCAAGAAGATGGTCAGGGGGCAGAAGCTCCTGGGCGAGATGGAGCAGCGGGGGATTTACGTGCGTACCGATTCCTGGGGCGGCCTGGCCGAAGAAGCCGGTTTTGCCTACAAGGATATCGATCTGGTTACCGCCGCCACCGAAGAGGCCGGGCTCTCCCGGCGGGTGGTCAAGCTGGTGCCCATGGGCAACATCAAGGGGTAGCCATGCCCTACCGGTTCCTGGACGACATCGCCACGGCCGACGTGGCCTTCGAGGCGTGGGGGGCAACACGGGAAGAGTTGTTTGCGGCCGGCGCGGATGCCCTGCTGCGCACCATGGTCCATGACCCCAAGGTGGTGGAACGCCGGGAAGAACAGGCCGTCACGGTGGATGACGCGGACCTGGACCTGCTGCTCTTCTCCTTCCTGCAGGAACTGGTCTTTCTCAAGGATGCCCGGCGGCTGCTGTTGCACCCGGAGAAGGTGCGGATCGCGGAGGAAGGGGGACGCTTCCGGCTGGATGCGGTCCTGCGGGGCGAGGGGATCGACCGGCAGCGGCATCCCCTGGTGGTGGACGTCAAGGCGGTCACCCTGCACCGTCTGCGGGTCGCCTGCGAGGCCGGCGTGTGGCGCGCCGTGGTGGTGCTGGACGTATAAAGGTACTAGGCCTGAATACGTGACGCCGCCATGCCTCCGCTGGTCCGGAAGGCCTCTGCCCCTGCGTTTTAAGAGCTTGCGACGATCAGACGGAGTACGGGCCTCGTGAGTGAGTTGTTGCGACACGGCGGCGTGCGGGCTCCGGCTCTTCCGGACACTACGGCATTCCGGCGTCACGTATTCAGTTAGAGTTAAAGAAGCCGCATCGCTTGCCGCCCGTCGCCGTTGGGGTATACTGCTCTCTACACTAAGTTATCTCCCGTTACGGACAGAGAGGATATGCCATGGACCTGAAGGATACCCGCACCACCATCCTCAACGAGGGGGACCCGGAACAGAAACGGGCCGAGATCCTGGATTATTTCCATAGAACGTTCGACATCGACGAGAAACTCTACGAGACGCTCCGGCACGACGACACCTTTTACCTGCGGCCCGACCGGCTGCGGCACCCGCTGATCTTCTACTTCGGCCATACCGCAACCTTCTTCATCAACAAGCTGACCATCGCCAAGGCGATCGACAGCCGCATCAACCCCCGCTTCGAGTCCCTGTTCGCCGTGGGTGTGGATGAGATGTCCTGGGACGACCTGGATGCCACCCACTACGACTGGCCGACCCGCCAGGAGGTCAAGGAATACCGCGACAAGGTCCGGGAACGGGTGGACGGCCTGATCCGCCGCCTGCCGCTCAAACTGCCCATTACCTGGGACGATCCGTTCTGGGCCGTCATGATGGGCATCGAACACGAGCGTATCCACCTGGAAACTTCGTCGGTGCTGATCCGTCAACTGCCCATCGACCAGGTGGTGCAGCTTCCCTTCTGGGCGATCTGCACCGAGGCGGGGGAACCGCCGGAAAACCGGCTGCTTCAGGTCGCGGGTGGCCCGGTGGTCCTGGGCAAGGCCGCGGATCATCCGCTCTACGGCTGGGACAACGAATACGGCCACCACGAGGCCACGGTAGCCGGGTTCAAGGCCTCCCAATGCCTGGTGTCCAATCGGGAGTTCCTGGCCTTTGTCCAGGCCGGAGGGTACGGGGAGCGGCAGTGGTGGACCGAGGAGGGGTGGAACTGGCGGGAGTTCAGACAGGCCGGGCATCCGCTCTTCTGGATCAAGAGCGATGGCGGCTGGAAGCTGCGCACCATGGCCCAGGAGATCGATCTCCCCTGGAACTGGCCGGTGGAGGTCAACTGTCTGGAGGCCAAGGCTTTCTGCGCCTGGAAGGCGGCCGCTGCCGGGCTCCCCATCCGCCTGCCGACCGAGGACGAATGGAACCGGCTCCGGGACGTGTGCGCCATCCCGGACCAGCCCTGGTGGGAGAAGGCGCCGGGCAACATCAACCTGGAGTACTGGTCGTCGTCCTGCCCCGTGGACCGTTTCCGTTCCGGCGATTTCTTCGACGTGGTGGGCAATGTGTGGCAGTGGACCGAGACCCCCATCTACCCCTTCCACGGTTTCCGGATTCATCCGTGGTACGACGATTTCTCAACCCCGACCTTCGATACCCGCCACAACCTGATAAAGGGCGGCTCGTGGATTTCCACCGGCAACGAGGCGACGCGGGATTCGCGCTATGCCTTCCGCCGGCATTTCTTCCAGCACGCCGGGTTCCGTTACGTGGAGAGCACGGCGCCGGTGGAGGTGCATCAGGACCAGTACGAGACCGACACCCTGACGGCCCAGTATTGCGACGCCCACTACGGGGAGGAGCACTTCGGCGTGGCCAACTTTCCGGCGACCTGCGCACAGTTCTGCCTGGAGGCGATGGCGGGACGCTCCAAGGGCCGGGCCCTGGACCTGGGGTGCGCCCTGGGGCGGGCCTCTTTCGAACTGGCCCGGGGCGGTTTTCAAAAGGTGACCGGGCTGGATTTCTCCACCCGCTTCTTCCGCCTGGCGGCCCGCATGCAGGAGGAGGGCTACCTGCGCTACGCCTTCCCCGAGGAGGGGGAAATCCTCTCCTTCCACGAGGTCGGCCTGGCCGACCTGGGATTGGAGGGGGGGCGCGACCGGGTGGAGTTTTCTCAGGCCGACGCCTGCAACCTGCCGGAAAAATTCACCGGCTACGACCTGGTGCTGGCGGCCAACCTGATCGACCGGCTCTACTCGCCCCGCCGTTTCCTCTCCACCATCCACGAACGCATCAACCCGGGCGGGGTGCTGGTGATCACCTCTCCCTACACCTGGCTGGAGGAGTTCACCAAAAAAGAAGAGTGGCTCGGGGGGTACAAGGATGCGGGCGAGAACGTGACCTCGCTGGAGGGGCTGGAGAACGCCCTGGCCCCCCGTTTCCGCATGCTGGGCGAACCGCGCGACATCCCCTTCGTGATTCGCGAGACCCGGCGCAAGTTCCAGCACACCGTTGCCGAGATGACCGTATGGGAGTTGAAAGGGGGGCGTTGAAAAACAGCCGTCAGACCTTCGTCCTCGAAAGCCCTTTCGTGCGGCGTCGCGCTGCGGTCCCTCACCCAATCCCTCTCCCGGAGGGAGAGGGCACGGCATGCTCTCCCCCTCTGGGGGAGAGATAGAGAGAGGGCTGCCTCCTCGGGGCTTGTCTCGCGGGTGCGGCGAGCTGGCTATTTTTTGAAAACCCCGGTTTTTCACAGTCTACTATGGAGGGAACCATGAACGAACGGATTACCGAACTGGAATTGCGTTTCATGCAGCAGGAACACACCATCCAGGAATTGAACGACACCGTCTGCCGCCAGGAAATGACCATTGAACGGCTGGTGCGGGAGCAGAGCCTGATTCGCGAGCAGCTCCGCCTGCTGGCGCCTTCCATCAACCGCAGCGCCGACGAGGAGGAGCCGCCGCCCCATTACTGAGGGACTAGGTATGCACCTGATTGGTTTATTAATAAAGCATTTATAATTTGTTTTGACCATGGATTCGTGGTATACAATTTTGCTTTCGTATTTTTACTAGTGTATTTTTAATCGTTAATCGATCTCATCGAAGAGGCAAAACCAGGGTAACCTGGCGACGCAAAGCTACCTGTCCAGTGCCGGCTGGATAGAGGGGCCGCCGAAGTGACACAATACGACCATTGTGACAAGGCCCACCTTTGCGTAAAAGGTTGGGCCTTTTTTGTACCATGATCGTTATCACTGTCTGCGGATTGGGCGCGGAGCGCCGAAAGGAGAGTCAATGTCGAACGCACTGGTACCGATAACGGGGGCTGGCGGGTCGAGTGAGCTGGCCCAACTGGTCAGCTTCAACATCTGCAACGAGGAATACGGGGTCGAGGTCCTGAAGGTGCGGGAGATCATCCGCATGACCACCATCACCCACATGCCCAACACCCCGCCCTACGTGGAGGGGGTCATCAACCTGCGGGGCAAGGTCATCCCGATCATGTCCATGCGCAAGCGGTTCGGCCTGGCCGAGACGGCCAGCGACAGCCAGACCCGCATCATCGTCATCGATATCGCCGGGTCCCTGACCGGCTTCATCGTCGACTCGGTAGCGGAGGTGATCCGCATCACCGGCAGCGAGATCCAGCCGCCCCCCAGCATGACCAGCGGCGGCCTCGAACAGGAATTCATCGTCGGCGTCGTCAACCGGGCCGACCGCATGCTCATCCTGCTCGACCCGGACAAAATGCTCTCCCGGACCGAACGGGAGTACCTGGGCGAGTGCTGACCATGACTGCCCCCGTGGGCGCCCACAACCAGACAGAGGAAAGCAATGCACGATGAAGCATATCTGATCGGCCGACAGCCGATCCTGAACGGACGGGAAGAGATCGCGGCCTTCGAGCTGCTCTTCAGATCGCCGGACTCGGTCACGTCCGCCCGGTTCTCGAGCCCGCTGCGGGCCAGCTCCCAGGTAATCGTCGCCACCCTCTCCGCCATGGGCATCGAAACGCTCCTGGGCCGGCAGCACGGTTTTGTCAACGTAGACACCGAGCTCCTCATGAGCGACGTCATCGAACTTCTGCCCCCCGAGCGGATCGGACTGGAACTGCTGGAAAACGTCGAACCCCACCCCGAAATCGTCAAACGGTGCCGGGCGCTCAAATCCCGGGGCTACCGGCTGGTCCTGGACGACCACGAATACAGCCCCGCCTTCGAGCCCCTCTACGCCGGCCTGGTGGACATCGTCAAGATCGACCTGGTGAAGACCCCCCTCACCGACCTCCCCGCCATGGTGGAACGCCTGCGGCGCTACCCGGTCAAACTGCTGGCCGAAAAGGTCGAAACCCGCGGCGTCTTCCTGCGCTGCCGCAGCCTGGGCATGGAACTGTTCCAGGGGTATTTCTTCGCCCGTCCCAGCCTGATCCAGAAACAGCGGGTGGCAAACGCCCTCTCCGGCTTCCTCACCCTCATGCAGCAACTGGCCACCGGCGCCGAGACCGATGAGATCGAGGCCACCTTCAAGGAAAACCCGGCCCTGGTCTACAAGCTCCTCATGCTGGTCAACTCCGTCTCCGTCGGCCTGCACGAGAAGATCCGCACCATTCGCCACGCCCTCACCATCATCGGACGGCAGCAACTCAAACGCTGGGTGCAGATAGCCCTCTTCGCCGGTGACGGCCGCCAGGGCGCCGACAACCCGATCATGCACCTGGCGGTGGCCCGGGCCACCTTCATGGAAGAGCTGGCCCGCACGCCGCCGCGCATCGACATGTGCGCTCCCGACGAAGCGTTCATGGTCGGCATCCTCTCGGTGCTGAAGGATGTGTACGAGATTCCCATGGACGAAGTGGTGACCAGCCTGGGGCTTTCCGACGACATCCGCAACGCGTTATCGGACCGCAAGGGTGAGATGAGCGTCCTGCTCTCCCTGGCAAAAATGCTTGAGGAGAACGCCTTCGGCGAGGCCGCCGAATGCTTCGAGGTGCTGGGAATTCCGCTCCTGTCGGTGCTGGACTGCCAGAGAAAGGCCTTCAATTGGCATTTGGGGGCGGCGTGACACCCTCGCGCCATGCCGGCAAGCAGAAAAGAGCATTGCATTGTTATTGGCGCTGAAGCCATATTCCTGGAGGTAGCAATGAAAAATCTGACCATCGGAACCCGCCTGCTGGCGGGATTTTCTATCGTTTCGCTCTTGCTGGTCATCGTGATCGCCACGGCGGTCAACGGTCTCTACACGAGTGGCGACCAGTTGGAAAACGTCAATCGCGTCAGCGACCTGAGCGCCAGGGTCGCAAAAGCGCAGATGAACCTCAAAAACATCGACGAATCCATCAAGGGGCTGATCCTGGCCGACACCCCCGCGGACCGGGAAAAGTTGACCGCCCGCATCGTGGAATACCGGAAAACATATCGCGACAATGTCGCCTTTGTTGAGAAAAACACCAAGACACCCGAAGGCAAAAAGCTGGTTGAAAAACTTAAAAATGTCGCTATTGCCGGGGATGAGGTTAATAAAAGACTCACCGATGCGGCCCTGGCCGGCGACGGCACCCTGTTCAAGTCCCTGATGCACAGCGAGGGAGAAGCGGCGATCGGGCGGACGACCCAGGCCGCCGACGCCTTGCTGGATTTTTACGAAAAACGGGTCAACCTGCGGGTGGCGAGCGCCAAAGATGCCGGTAAAACGGCCATGGAGGTGATCTACGGCCTTGGACTGGCGTCCCTTGTCCTGAGCATCCTGACCGCCTTGGCCATCACCCGCAGCATCAAACGGCCTCTGGGCGAGATCGTGGGTTCCATTACCCATATTGCCGACGGAGACCTGACCCGTCGCGTCGCGTACGGGAGCAGGGATGAACTGGGGCAGCTGTGCGCCCATTTTAACGACTTCGTCGGCAGGTTTCAGAATATCATGCTGCAGCTCATCACCGATGCCGGCAAGGTCGCTTCGGCCTCAACGCAACTCATGAGCACGGCGCACCTGATGGCGGAAGGTTCCGAGGAGGTCGTCGCCCAGGCCAGCACCGTTGCGACCGCCGGCGAGGAGATGGCCGCGACCTCCAACGACATCGCCCAGAATTGCCATATGGCGGCCGAGAGCGCCCAGCGCGCCAACGATGCCGCCGTGGAAGGCTCCGGCGTGGTGCAGGCGACGGTTGCCGTTATGGGCTCGATAGCGGAGCGCGTCAAGAGTGCGGCAAAGACCGTCGAGTCGCTTGGCGCACGCTCGGACCAGATCGGCGCCATCGTCGGGACCATCGAAGATATCGCCGATCAGACGAATCTTCTGGCCTTGAACGCCGCCATCGAAGCGGCCCGTGCCGGTGAGCAGGGACGCGGTTTTGCCGTTGTCGCCGACGAAGTCCGGGCACTCGCCGAACGGACGACGCGCGCAACCAAAGAGATCTCGGACATGATCAAGTCCATCCAAAGCGAAACCAGAAGCGCCGTCTCCGCCATGGAAGAGGGCAACAGCGAGGTCGAGCGGGGAACCCAGGAGGCCGGCCGCTCGGGGAGGGCGCTTGAGGATATTCTGGAGCAGATCAACGCCGTCACCCAGCAGGCGAACCAGATAGCCACCGCCGCCGAAGAACAGACCGCTACGACCGGCGAGATCAGCAGCAACATGATGCAGATAACCACCGTCGTGCAAAGGACCTCGCGCGGCGCGGGTGAAACGGCGGAAGCAGCCAAGAGCCTGTCGGCCATGTCGGAGGAGTTGCAACGCATGGTCAGCCAGTTCAAAGTGACGTAAGTCGGCCAGCGCTTGCCGGCCGGAAAACGTCCCGGGCATGCTCGGGCGCTCTTGACGCGGCAATAAAAAACCTGTACGTTTGCACGATACGGCCAAAGGGGGTTGCGGGATTCTTTCCGCATCTCCCTTTTGCGTTATGGCTGCCGGTCGCCGGCGACGCCATGGTATACTTTACCGGAGGGCCCGGCGATTATTACTGCTGCATCCCAGGAGAAGCATTATGCGCTATTCACCTCTTTTGACCGATCTGTACGAACTGACCATGCTGGCCGGCTATCTGGATGAGGGGATGGCGGACAAACAGGCCGTGTTCGACCTGTTCTTCCGCGCCAATCCCTTTGAGGGGGGCTATGCCGTATTTGCCGGTCTGGAGCCGGCCCTGGAGTTTCTGGAAGGTTTGCGTTTTTCGGAAGAGGAGCTGGCCTATCTGGCGGGACTCGGCCTGTTCTCCCCCCGCTTTATCGATTTCCTGCGCGACTTCCGTTTTCGCGGCCGGGTGACCGCGCCGCCGGAGGGGACGCTGGTCTTTGCCAACGAACCGATTCTGACGGTGGAGGGGACTCTGGCAGAGGCCCAGCTTGTGGAAACGGCGTTCCTTACCATCATCAGCTTTCAGACCCTGGTGGCGACCAAGGCGGCGCGCATCTGCCATGTTGCCGGTGGGGCCGAGGTGATCGAGTTCGGCCTGCGGCGCGCCCAGGGGCCTGACGGCGGGCTTTCCGCGTCCCGGGCCGCCTGTGTGGGCGGAGCCGGCAGCACGAGCAACGTCCTGGCCGGCATGGCTTTCGGCCTGCCGGTGCGGGGGACCCATGCCCATAGCTGGATTCAGGCCTTCCCCGACGAACTGACCGCTTTCCGCGCCTATGCCAAGGTCTTCCCCGACGCCACCATCCTCTTGGTCGACACCTACGATACCCTGGGAAGCGGCATGCCCAACGCCATCATCGTTGCGCGGGAATTGCGGGAGCAGGGCCATGAGCTGCGGGGCATCCGCATCGATTCCGGCGACCTGGCCTACCTGTCCCGCGAGGCGAGGCGCATGCTGGACGAAGCCGGCTTTCCGGATGCGCTCATCGTGGCATCCAACGAGCTGGACGAGTATGTGATCGAGTCCATACGTAACGAGGGGGGGCGGATAGATGTCTACGGGGTGGGCACCAAGCTGGCAACCTGCTCCGGGGCGGGTGGCGTTTCACTGGGCGGGGTCTACAAGCTGGTCCGGGTTGATGGGCAACCCAAGCTGAAGGTAACCAGCGACATGGCCAAGGCGACCCTGCCGGGGAAGAAACGCCTCCTGCGGGCAACCGGCCCGGACGGAGCTTTCATTCAGGACGTGATCTGCCTGGCGGAGGATGACCTGCAACCGGGCGAAACGGTCTATGACCCGACCAACCCGCTGCAGCACAAGATCCTTCCCGAGGGTGCCCGGCTGTCCGATTTGCGGCAGGTGGCCATGGAAGAAGGGCGCCGCACGGTTGCCGTGGAGCCGCTCGGTGCCATGACCGCCCGGTGTCGGCGCGAACTGGCCCTGCTCCCCCAGGGGTGCCAGCGTTTTATCAACCCCCACCGCTACAAGGTCTCGGTGTCTCCCCGCCTGAATGAGTTGCGCTGCCGGCTGATCAGCGAAGTCGGCAAAAAGGGGGCATAGCCATGGAACGGGGCAGTGCGCTGTTAATCGTGGATGTGCAGAACGATTTCTGCCCCGGCGGGGCGCTTGCCGTGCCGGACGGCGACGGGGTGGCGGTGCCGCTCAGCCGGGCCGCGGAACGGTTCAGGGGGGCAGGGCTGCCGGTATTTGCCAGCCGCGATTGGCACCCTGCCGTGACGAGGCATTTCAAGGAGTACGGCGGGATGTGGCCGCCGCACTGCGTGCAGGGGAGCCGGGGGGCCGATTTTCACCCCGCTCTGAGCCTGCCGCCGGGCACGACGGTTATCTCCAAGGGGACCGCACCCGATAGCGACAGCTATTCGGCCTTCGAGGGGATCCGCGAAGACGGGGCCACCCTGGGGGCATGCCTTGCCGCTCTGGGAGTGGGCCATCTCTACGTCGGCGGCCTGGCCACCGACTACTGCGTGCGTTCGTCGGCCCTGGATGCCGTACGGGCGGGCCTCACGGTGACGGTATTGACGGATTGCGTGGCAGGGGTGGAGCTGCAACCGGGGGACTCGGCCCGTGCCCTGGAGGAGATGGCGGAAGCCGGGGTGCGCTTTGCCACGGTTGACGGGATATAGTGCCCCAGGATGACTATACCCCAAAGAACAGGTTGGCGCCGGTTCCCCCCTTTGGCAAAGGGGGAAGACAAACAGTAGCTTTGTTCTGGTCACAGTCCCGTTGTTTTTTGTAAGTAAGTGTCCTCACTGATACAATTTTTTCTGTATCAAAATGATACAGTAAAAGGCTCCCAAGCAGGTTTTGGGGCCTTTTTTTTTTATGTGAAAACAGAAGGTTGAGGGCGGGAACGTTTTATGTTAATTTTATTAACATTTTGATTTTACATTGAAATTTGAGTTTGCGGGGTGTAGAAGGGCAAGAGAAAGTGCACAGAGATCGGCGGTGTTAAAGGGTAGGTTGAAAATATGTAGAATGTTGAACTGCCCCTTAGAGGGTGTCCCTTAAAATTTGAGTTTTGGAGACCTGACCCCCTGTTAGTTTCAAAAGACAGAGATTTTCACTTTGGGGTTGGTACCAACATTGATGGCCCTGAATTTCAGGAGTGGATTATTAGTCGCTGATCTTAGCAGCCAACACGCGGCGACAGCGGTCTCCGCTGACGCTCCGTCGCTGGCGCCTTGAGACGTTGGCCACAGTACTACAGCTGCTTCTGAGAGAGGAACAAATGAGTTATTGCTCTGAAAATATTTTGCCAGCAGACACCAAAATACGAAACTTGCAAGATCTAGTTGAGTTGTTAGGTTACAAAAAAATTAAGATCGCCTACAAAATACCTGGTGAAATTGCTCATTATTACTGGTTCGAAGAAGAAGAGTACCGTTCATATACTGGCATAGAGCTTTCGATATATAGAACTGAACAAGGTGAAGTATCTGTCCAAACAAGATCGAGAATTGCACGGAGTTACTGGGACCTTGCGCACCAGAATGAAACGATACGACGCATAAGAAGCTATTTCGGAGGTATATTTAGCACTGATGCTGGAGCTAATAGGTATGAACATGTTGAGGGAACACCACCAACACAAGCTCAATCAGGCTGTCATCGCGCATTCCAACGATTTGGTAGCAATATTATTAAAGCCATGAGATATATTGATGAGCGATCATTTACATCAGACAGAATTAAGTATAATGAGCTAGAATTTCTACAAGCCTATAGCCCGAGAGTACTTTCAAATAATCTACTTTTGCCATTTATGACTAGCGTTCTCGAAGATTATTTTAAATCTACATTTATTTCTATATTGAAATCATCTGAAAAGAAAGAAACTTTCTTTAAAGGAAATCGGTTCTCTTCAGAGCACCTCACCCTGATATCTGATAGACAATTAAGTGTAGAGGACGCCACTGCAGAATCCCTTTCATTCCAAAATATTAATTCAATTTGCCAGCACTTTAAGAGCTTAGAGCCTAAACTCGATTTAGCTGGTGTGCTCAGGAAACCTTACCGCAGGAGAAAAGAGTCGCTTTTCGATAGCCTCGAAAGAATGGTAAAACGGAGGCACCTAATTATCCATCAAGCAACTATTGATATTACTTTAAAGGACATAGATGCTGCCCGAATGATCGATGATTTACAGGAGTCGGTTGTCCGTTGCTATAAGCGAATTACAGATTTCTATATGTGGGAATTCGACCAAGGGTGGGGCTGCTCAAGTGCAGTTTCTAGAGTGCGAAAAACATCCAGCAGTATGGACGAGAATCTGGTGGAAAATCTTCGGGGCGGAGAGGGCCAAGCTTTGGAGAATTGAACGATAAGTGAAAGCCAACCAATCGTGGCAGTTATACTTCGCGTCGCTCAGCTTCTACGCTCTCCACCGATCCAATGCTAAGAATTATTTTGACATGTGGGAAGCTATGAATTGAAAAGGGAGCTTACAAGGGGTCAGGTCTCCAAAATTCAAATATGATGGTATGCTTTGATCTGGTAAATAAATTTATCAGCCAAAGGGGATTGCCATGGCGCGATCTTTGCGAATTGAGTATCCGGGAGCATTCTACCATGTCACATCGAGAGGCAACGAGCGTAAGGATATTTTCAAAAGCCAGAGGGATCGTGAAAAGTTCCTGGACTACCTGGAATCATCGGTAGAACGCTATGGGGCGATAATCCATACCTATTGCCTGATGAGTAACCACTACCACTTGTTATTGGAGACACCGGCAGGGAACCTGTCCCAGATCATGCATCACATAAACGGAGCGTACACCACCTATTTCAACACCAAACGAAAACGGGCCGGGCATCTGTTTCAGGGGAGGTACAAGGCATTGCTCGTGGAATTTGATGAATACGCCCAAGAACTGAGCCGCTACATACATCTGAACCCGGTGAGAGTCGGGATGGTAGCGCGCCCGGAAGAATATCGGTGGTCAAGCTACCAGTGCTATACGGGCCAAGCTTCCGCGCCCGCGTGGCTTCAGACGAAGGTGATACTTGAATATTTTGGAAAACGTGAAGCGGAATCAAAGAAGAAATATCGCGGATTTGTCGAAAGTCTGCTTGGGAAAGAATACGATAACCCGGCCAGGAGCGTATCTGGAACCACCGTGTTAGGCACGCCCGGTTTCCTGGAAAAGATTACGGCAGCTCACCTTGCGGGAAAGGATGTGGACAGGTCAGTCCCGGAAATCCGGCGACTAAAGGCCTCTCCCGAACCGGCGGAAATAATCGAGGCCGCAGCAGCAATAATAGGCGAGAACACAAAACTGGCCCGACAGGTGGGAATGTATCTTTGCCATAAGTATAGCGGCAAGAAGTTACGTAAAATTGGCGAGCAGTTCGGCGTAGGGGAAACTGCGATATCAGAAGCGCACCGCCTGCTGGCAAGAAAAATGGAAGTGGACAAAAAATTGTCAGAAGATGTTGAACGTGTGAAGTTAATCCTTGAAATTTGAGTTTTGGAGACCTGACCCCATGTTAGTTTCCTCACGCCGCCCGGGCCAGGCGGGGGGTATGGGGAGACACTCATTAAAATACGCTGCTGTCAACCGAGGTAAGACCCTGAAAGGGCAGGCCTACATTCAACATTTTTCTTTGATAGAAGAGGAACTCTGCCGATCAAAGGAGAATAAAATGGTGCGACCATGAAAGGTCGAGTAACCCAATTAAAATTAACGCATGCCAGCCTAACTGTGTAGGAAATGAGGATCAAAGGCAAAAAGGGGACAGGCTACTTTTTGAGAAAACAGAAACCTTTATTGCTTCCCTATCATTGTCCGACCAGCAACACGTCAGCGCCTTCAAGGGATAATACTTCGGCGAGCTTTCGGTCGGCGCACACAAAGCGGTCTTGTTCAATTTCGCAATATGTTACATATACGGCAGCCTGAAGACTGTCGGGGGTCCGTAGCGACAACTTGCGGGAGTGAGTTGCAAGCAGGCGGCAGGCCTCCTCGAAAATAAGCGAGGTTATGTTCAGAACTTCAAAGCGGTTTTCCTGGTCGCTGGAAAACCGTTTGAGTACCACTCAAGAGCCTAAATAAAAAAGGCGACCGCTTGGCCGCCTTTCTCAATTAAAGGGTATATCCTCACGCCGCCCGGGCAAGGGGCATCTTGTCGATTGCCGGCGGCGCGCCGCTCTCGAAAAGCGTTTCTATGGCGTCGAAGTCGATAGCCTGCTCGGCTTGTCCGGTTATCAATGAGATTTTTTCGGTGTCTTCGGCCGAGATCTTGGACACGTGGCCGCTCAGCGCAGTGAAAGCCTCGGCCGTGGTCTGCTCGATGCGGATATAGGGGATGCCGCTGTCGTCGATGATCCGCTGGGTGATGGCCGACACCGGCGCATGCCCGGGGATGACCATCCCGGCGATCAGTTTGTGAAACGAAGGGATGTTGTACAGCGACGAGAGGGTGACCAGGAGTTCGTCACGGGAACTCGTGGAAATCAGCATGGTCGATTCCCGCAGGTTGTCGATGACCTTCTGGGAGGAGGCGGCACCCAACTGGAAGTGATGGATGATGCGCATTTTCTTGTTCTGGTCCCCCATCAACGGCCGTTCGAGCAATTTGGCGACATTTTGCAGCGTCGGGTCGGCCAGGACCGGCGAGTAATCGAAGGCCCCGCAGACCCGGATCTGTTTGCTCTCGAAATAACGCTCCAGGTAGGACAGGGACGATGCGCGCTTTTCCGCCAGCAGTTTGTTGACCAGCAGCATGCGTACATCTACGCCCTCCTGCTCATACAACGCCAGATTGAGCCGCACGGAATCGATAACGTTGCCGATGCCCCCCCCCGCCACCATCACGACCGGCGCATCCAGCAGCTTGGCCATGTCGGCGTTGTTGAGGCCGATAACCGAGCCGACGCCGCCGTGGCCCGCCCCCTCGATCAGGAGCAGATCGTAGCGTGATTCCAGCTCCCGGCAGGCCGTGGCAACCTTCTCCATGGCCCACTCGCGGGACAGCTCGCCGTCCACAAATTTCTTGGTGGCGCCTTTGCCGATAACCAATGGCGACATGAGGGCGATCTCGTGCTCCAGGCCAAAGACCTGGGCCATCAGGGCCGCGTCCTTGTCCACGATGACGCCGTCGAACTCAAAGCATTTGGGACCCAGCGGCTTGATATAGCCGACCCGTTCATACCGCTGCCGCGCCAGATGCATCAGCGACAGGCTGATGGTGGTTTTACCGCAGTTCTGGCCGGTGGCGGCGATGAAGAGTTTTTTGCACATGGCCGAATACTCCCTGAACGTACAAGACATACGGGTAACGCGCTTAGTATAGCGGGCGGCTTCGTCATTACCAATCACGTATACCTGTAGACGTGTATACTATTGCGGCGGGGGGCGAAATCCGGTGCCCGGCGTTCCGTCCCGTGCTATAGTGGCGACGGCACGTGGTGCGATGCGCGAAAGGAGTTTCCCATGGACAATCTGCTGGATGCTGTGGAGGTGCGGGTTCTCGGCTGTCTGATCGAAAAGGAGATGACCACGCCGGAGTATTATCCCCTGACCCTGAACGGGCTCACCGCTGCCTGCAACCAGAAGTCGAACCGCGACCCGATCATGGCCCTGGCCGAGGATGAGGTGGTTCGTGCCCTGGACGGGCTGCGTTTCAAACAGTTGGCGGTGGTTTCGGCCGACGGCGGGCGGGTGCCCAAATACCGCCATATCCTGGCGGAGAAGCTGGGGTTGGTACCGGCTGAACAGGCTGTTGTCTGTGAAATGATGGTGCGCGGCCCCCAGACCGTGGGGGAGCTGCGCACCAGGGGCGAGCGGATGCATCCTTTTGCCGATCTGGCTGCGGTGGAGGAGGTGCTGAGGGAGTTGATGGCGCGCGAAACGCCGCTGGTGATGCGCCTGCCCCGTCAGCCGGGGCGGAAGGAATCCCGCTATGCCCAGCTTTTTGGCGGCGAGCCCGAACCCGTGCCGGGTGAAGGCGCTCCGCCGCCCGAAGCGGCCCGGCAGCGGGTGATGGCGGAGCATGAACGGATCGGGAGGCTTGAAGAGGAGGTTGCCCTCCTGCGGACCGAGGTGGCTGCCCTGCGCCGGGCGGTGGAGGAGTTCAAGGCTCAGTTTGAGTAGTGGTCCCGAAATCGGTCTGCTCGGATGGCCAGAAGCGCCGCTGCAACTCCTCCAGCAGCGGCGCCAGGCTCTTCCGGTCCCGGGCCGAGATGGTCAGCCCCCCCGTGGTGCGGGCGACCTGGCGCACCTTGAGGAAGGCCACCGTGTCCTTCTTTTTCAGGTCGTTCAGGATGTCGGCCTTGTTGAAGACCAGCAGTTCCGGTTTTTCCCCCAGCCCCAACTCGGCAAGAATGGCCCGCACCTGGGCGATCTGGTCCTCGAAGCGGGGATTGGCCGCATCCACCATGTGCAGCAGCAGGTCGGCGTCCTGCAACTCTTCCAGGGTGGCCTTGAAGGCCCCCAGCAGGGAGGCGGGCAGGGAACGGATGAAGCCGACCGTATCGGTGATGATCACCTCCCGCTCCCGGGGAAAGCGGAGGCGGCGGGTGGAGGTATCCAGGGTGGCGAAGAGCAGGTCTTCGGTAAAGACCTCGCTCTGGGTCAGGGCGTTCAGGAGGGTGGATTTGCCGGCATTGGTGTAGCCGACGATGGAGATGATCGGCACGCCGGCCTTGACCCGCTGGCGGCGGCGCTGATCGCGGCCCCGGGAGAGTTCCTTCAGTTCCCGCTCCAGGCTGGCGATACGGTCGCGGATACGGCGGCGGTCGGTCTCCAGTTTGGTTTCGCCCGGTCCGCGTCCGCCGATGCCCCCCATCAGCCGCGACATCTGCACACCCCGGCCGGTGAGGCGCGGCAGCAGGTACTTGAGCTGGGCCAGTTCCACCTGGACCTTGCCGTCCAGGCTCTTGGCCCGGCGGGCGAAGATGTCCAGGATCAGCTGGCTGCGGTCGATGACCTTCAGTTCGGTCATGGCCGAGATGGAACGGATCTGGGCCGGCGTCAGCTCCTGGTCGAAGACCAGCATGGTGGCGCCCCGCTGGAGGGCGCGGATGACCACGTCGCGCATCTTGCCCTCGCCCATGAGGAAGCGGGGGTTGAGCTTGCGGGGGCGCTGGATGAAGGCGTCCAGCGCCTCGATGCTGGCGGTTCTGGCCAGTTCGCGCAGTTCGGCGATGGAATCCTCGGCATCCTGGCGCGTCCCGCCGGTGGTGACCGAGATCAGGATGGCGCGCTCCAGTGCCTCGCCGCCCCGGCTCGTTGTGCGTACGGCCCGCTCCAGGTCGGCTTCCAGCTCGGAAAAGAAATGGCTGCAGTCCAGGTCGATGCGCTCAAGCGGCGCCACGGGACCGGTAACGGTGGAGGGGCCGCCGTGGGCCGGGGAGAGGTGCGCTATCTGGGCGGAGACCTGGTGCCGTTCCGGGGTGAAGAGCAGGGCGGCCAGCAGGTCGAGGCGCAGCAGGGCGAGGTCGGTGATATCGTCTTCGCTGACCGGTTCGTTCTTGAGGTGGGTGTGGATCAGGCGCAGCCCCCGCAGCGGATGCTTGCCCAGGGGGTAGTCCCGCAGTTCGGGGATAACGAGCCCCTTTTCGTCCCCCACGACGACGTACTCCACCATGCCCTGGCGGTTGACCAGGATGCCGAGCTGGCGGCGGATGTCGGAGGATATCTCGACGAGGCGGGCGGCCAGTTCGGAGGAGCAGAACTCGGCCGGCGGGACGCGCCTCCGGTAGAGGCGTTCCAACGCCTGGATCTGGCTTTGTTTGAGTCCTGCGAGATTGCCGTAAGGTTCTTTGATGGGAAGGCTCCGGGGAACATCGGGCAAAGGTGGAAATCCACCCTTGCCCGAGTGTTGCATTATAGGCCGATTACGTTATAGCCGCCGTCCACGTAGTGGATCTCGCCGGTCACGCCGCTGGCCAGCTCGCTGCACAGGTAGACCGCGGAGCGGGCCACGTCTTCCTGGGTGATGGTGCGGCGCAGGGGGGCCTTGGACTCCACGTGGTTGAGGATGTGGATAAAGCCGTTCACGCCGGAAGCGGCCAGCGTACGGATGGGGCCGGCGGAGATGGCGTTGACGCGGATGCCTTCGGGGCCGAGCGCCTCGGACAGGTAGCGTACGGATGCCTCCAGGGCCGCCTTGGCCACCCCCATGACGTTGTAGCTCGGGAATACCTTCACGGCGCCATGGTAGGTAAGGGTCAGCGCCGCAGCGTTACGCCCCTGCATCATCGGCTGGGCCGCCTTCAGTATGCCGAGGAGGGAATAGACGCTGATGTCCATGGCGGTGGCAAAACCCTCGCGGGTGGTATTGACGATGGTTCCCTTCAACTCTTCCTTGTTGGCGAAGGCCACGGCATGGATGATGATGTCGATGCCGTCCCACCGCTTGCCCAGTTCCGCGAAGACGGCATTGATGTCGTCGTCGCTGGTGACGTTGCAGGGGAGGACCGCCGCGGCGCTCACCGATTCGGCCAGCGGCCGGACCCGTTTTTCGATCGCCTCGCCGGCATAGGTGATGGCCAGTTCGGCCCCCTGCTCATGAAAAGCCCGGGCGATGGCCCAGGCGATGCTCTTTTCGTTTGCTACCCCGAAAATCAGTACTTTTTTGCCCTGCAACAACGGCATCTCTCATGTCCTCCGATTCTTATTGGTGCGGTGAATAGTACAATAAAACGGTTGCTTAGGCAAGGGGGGGAGGGGCGGGTGCGTCATCGGGCCGGTCCTGGCCCGGCGCCGCGGTGTCCGTAACATGCGGGATAGTCTCGACTGCGGCAGGCCGGTCGGGCTGGTGGAGCGCCGCCAACCGGTTTTCCACCTCAGACAGCCGTTTTTCGATGCGTTCCATCACTTCCAGTGTGCGGTCCTGTTTCCCCTTGATGGCGAACACCACGAACGGCATGATGAGCCAGATAATCGCCAAAAAGAAGCCGATAATGCTCATCATGACCATGAAACCGCCAAATATTTCCATGTGTTCTCCGATACTGCGTAATAATTGATCATCTATACCACAGCGCACGGGAAATGTTAAGGTGTTTCCGTCCGGGAACTGAGGAAAAAAAGTACCTAAGAACGCTGTCCGATCATTGTTGCCGCCGCCAGTGCGGCCATTTTTGCCACCGGGAGCAAAAAGCGGTGAAAAATTACCGTGAAATGTGGTAAGTTAAAACGATTTGATAACAGAAAAGGTGAATGCGTGACGCTTATTCCCATAACCTCCCCCCGATTTATTGATGCGGAGTCGCTGGCTTCCCAGCCGGCCTGGAACGAAATTTTTGGTAACGACAACCCCCTGGCGCTGGAGATCGGCTGCGGTACGGGGCATTTCGTGGCCCAGATGGCCCAGTTGCATCCCGACTGGAATTTCATCGCCGTGGATTACTACAACAAGGGGTGCCTGAAGACCTCAAAACGGGCCGATAAGGCGGGGCTGGACAACGTGCGGGTTATCCGCGCCGAGGCCCGCTCCTTCATGGAACGTTGCATCCCCCGTTGCTCCCTGCGGATGGTGGTCATCAACTGCCCCGATCCGTGGCCCAAAAAGCGTCACCGCAAGCGGCGGCTGGTCAATGCCGAGTTCGTCGGCTATCTGTCGGAATTCATGCTGCCCGGCGGCGATTTCCATTTTGCCACGGACTTCGATGACTATGGCGAGGATGTGGCCCGCTTCATGCCGGACATGCCCGGGTTCGCCAACGTCCTTGCCCCCGATCCCTACCGGCATGCCCTGGCGGGGTATCCGCTTTCCAAGTACATGCTCAAATTCATGGACGCCGGCAAACAGATTTACTTTGTCCACTACCGCAAGGCTTCATAGAGGGCGTTGAAAACGGGGGTACAGCCATGGAGGAATCCAGGACGGACAGGGAGATCAGTTTTTTCAGGCCGCGCGGAACCGCCATGCGTGGCGAGGTCCGGGTCATCTGGCTGGTCCTGGCCGGTTGGTTTGCCGCCATCGTCGGTATCCAGGCCGGTGTCTACCTGCTGGAAATCAACTATTCGGAGCTTTTGCTCGAAGAGATGACCTTTTTCAACCTGCCGATCCATTTCTGGCTGACCGGCCAGGTGCTGCCCCTCTGGTTCATCGTTCTCTGCGTGCTCTTCAACATCTGGATGGACCGTCATGCGGCCCGCCGCCTGGACGGCGCTCTGCGCTTCCGGGCCCGTTCCGGCCGGGAGGATGAGTAAATGACCGAATCCGCGGTGCAGCTTCTGCCCCTGGCCATCGTGGTCGGCATGTTTGCCCTGTTCATCGTCTCGGGACTGCGCACCAGCAGCAGGCAGGCCTCCGAGTACGGTGTCGCCGGCGGGTACACCGGGCGGATCGGCATCGGCGCCGCCATTGCCAGCAACTGGATGAGCGCGGCCAGCTTTCTGGGACTGGCCGGCATGTTCTACCTCACGGGGTACTACGCCATGGCCTTCGTGGTCGGCTGGACCGGCGGCTATGTCCTGCTGCTGGTGCTCATGGCCACCCAGATCCGGCGCTTCGGCAAGTACACCGCCCCGGACTTCGTCGGCTTCCGCTATGAATCCGAGGCGGCACGCACCCTGGCGGCGCTCATCGCCATCGGTATCGCCGTCATCTACGGTGTCGCCCAGTTCCGCGGCATCGCCCTGATCGTCTCGTGGCTGTTCGGCATCGCCTATACCCCGGCGGTGGTCGTCGGCGCCGCGCTGGTGGTGGGGTTCGTGGTCGTATCCGGCGCCCTCGGGGTGGCGCGGAATCAAAAACTGCACTACTTCGTGCTGATCACGGCCTTTATCCTGCCGCTGATGCTCATGGCCCGCAAGCTGGGCTACTTCTGGATACTCCCCCAGTTCGGCTACGGCGCCGCCATCAGGGACCTGCAGCAGCAATTCGGCTTCGCCTGGTCGGAGCCGTTCGCCACGGTCACACCCTTTCGCTGGCTGGCGCTCTGTTTTACCCTCATGTTCGGCACGGCCGGCCTGCCCCACGTCCTCTCCCGCTTCTACATGGCCCCGTCCATCCGGGATGCCCGTTGGGGGGTGGTGTGGGGGCTGTTCTTCATTGCCCTGATCTACTGGTCGGCCCCGGCCTACGGCGTCCTGGCCCGCCTGTTCGAGGCCCGCGGCGGCATCGTGCCGAACAGCTCCGACCCGATGGTGGCGGATATGGCGGTGCTTTCCGCCGCCCGTTACAGCGGCCTGCCCCTGTGGTGTATCGGGCTGTTGGCCGCCGGCGGGATGAGCGCCGCCTTTTCCACGGTGGCGGGCATGCTTCTGACCGGTTCGGCCTCGTTTTCCTACGATATCTATCCCCGCCTGATCAGGCCGAACGCCAGCGAGACGGACAAGGTCGTTGCCGCAAAAGGTTTTTTTCTGCTCCTGGCGGTGCTCGTCATGACGCTGGCCCTCAGGCCGTGGGGCATGATCGCCGAGATCGCGGCCCTGGCCTTCGCCCTGGCCGGCAATACCATCTTCCCGGCCTTCCTGCTGGGGATCTGGTGGGGGAGGGCCAACGCCGCCGGGGTCATCAGCGGCATGCTGGCCGGGGTGGCGATTACCTTTGCCCCGCTCCTGGCGGGCATCCTGCCGTTTCTCGCGTCCCTGCCGCCCGCCACGTCGTCGGCCTTCATCGGCGCGCCGCTGGTCATTCTGGTCATGGTGGCGGTTTCGCTCCTGACCCCGCCGCCGGGCGACGGGATCAAGCTGTTTCTTGCCCGCAACGTACATGACACTGCGGAGGAGTGATGGCGGTTCTGGCCACGGCAAAGGGGAGCGATATCACCACCTGGCGGGCTGCCGGGGAGTTTGGCGCCGCCTTCCGTCAGGCGCTTTTGAAGCGGAGCGCTTCCTGCCGCTCCGAGGAGGCGGAGGGGCTGTTCGACGAGACCTGCCGGGAGCTTGAGGCGCTTGCCGGGGAAAACGACGAACGGATGGCGCGACTCGATCGGATCGTCGTCGAGACGACGGCAAGCGTGGACCCGATCCGTCTCGGGGAACTGTGTGCCGTCTTCTATGCGGAACTCTACGACCACTTCGGCCGCTACGGTTCCTGCGTGGCCTTTTACCAGTGCAGCGCGCTCTTTTTGCACGCGTTGAGCGGTTCCCTGCACCGCTCCACCCTGATCCAACTGGGGGAGTCGGGCACGGGGCTGCATGACACGACGCTCGTGGCAATGGGAACGGCCGGCCGCCGGGAGTTTTCCCCCTGCTGCCCGTTGCCGTTGGCGCTGGTCCTTGGGCGGGACGACAATAGCGACCCGGAAGCGGGTTTCCGGTATGCCCGTATTCTCCAGGAGGGTTTTGCGGCCTGCGGCCTGCAGGTCGATGGCGACGTCGCCCCGGTACATCCTCCGTGGCGGGGCAGCCTGCCGGAGTGGGACCGGCGCCTGGAACAAGGTCTGGCGAGGGGGAAGCAGAAGGAGCTGGTCGAACTGCTCAGGTTGGCCGATCATGAAGCCCTTTTTTCCTCCGGGGGAGGGGGAAGCGAGTTCCGGGAGCTTGTGCTGCCGCGCCTGCAACAGGACCGCCGGGCCGTGGGCGATCTTGTGACCCGCCTCACAAGGCTGTCCAACGGCATAGGGATGATGGGGGGGTGGCGCCTGGAGAAGAGCGGCCCGCAGCGCGGACTGTTCCGGCTGTTCGAACATGCCCTGCTGCCGCTCTCGGCCGCGGTCGCCGCCCTGTCCCTGATCCACCGGGTCGGCGCCCCCGATATCCCCCAGCGCATCCGGGCGCTGCTCGGGCGCCAGGCATTGGATGTGGACACCGCCGAACGTTTGCTGCAGTCCTGGCATACCCTGAACGAGTTGCGCCTGACGCGGGAGCGTGAATGTTTCCCGGCCCGGAACAATGGGGCGGCTCTCTACCTGGACATCACGAACCTGAACGAAGATACCCTCGGTATGTTCAGGGAGGCGCTGGAGACCGTCGGGACGGTCCAGCGTCTGGTGAGTGCCGTCTATAACGGGACGGAAGAGTAGCCGCCGTGCTGATCTCGCTCTCCACCGGCAGCCTCTTCACGCTCCCCTTGCCGCGGATCCTGGACCTCGCGGCGGCCGCCGGTTTTGACGGGGTCGAGTTGATCATCAACCAGGACTTCCAGAAGATCAACCCGGTCAGGCTGATCAGATCGCTGCAACAGATCACGGTGATCCACTCCATCCATGCGCCCTTCATGCCCCTGGATGGCTGGGGCGGCCCGGCGGATTCCCTGCGGCGGAGCGTGGCCCTGGCCGCGGAATGCGGCATCCCGCTGGTGAATTTTCATCCGCCGTCGTGGATGAGCTTTGAGATCGGCTACTGGCGCTGGCTCTACAGCGTGATCGATTTTCAGCAGGACGTGGGGATGGACGGCCTGGTGATCGTCACCCTGGAGAACATGCCCTGGGTGGGCAGGATGAAGATCAACCCCCATATCCTGTCCAGTACCCAGCGGATGATCGAGTTTCTCCGTGACCACAACCTGTTCATGACCTTCGACTGCACCCATATGGGATCGGGCAAGGCCAATTTCATCAACGACTTTTACCAGTTTTACGAATCAGGGCGCATCAGGAACATCCATTTTTCCGATTACGGGCAGGGGCGGGAGCATCTTTTGCCGGGGCACGGCATGCTGCCGCTGACCCGCTTCCTGAACCACTTGCGAAACACCGATTATCAGAGTACGGTAACGCTGGAACTCGATCCGTCCGAATTCCCCAAAGCGGAGCATATCATCCTGGAAAGCCTGAAAGAAATCCTGATGTACCTGCGCACCGAAACCGGCAAGCACGACGATGCGGTATTGAATTACGACCGGGGCTTTCAGGCCGTTCCCCTGCCCGAGGCGGGGTAGCCGCCGCCCGACGGCGGCATATCCGGTTTTTTATCTTTTTTTTCCGAGTGACCACCCTGCATGTCTGACAAATATATCGAAAAAACCTTTATCTATCTCCTGGTAATCTCCGTGGCGCTGCATGTCGGCATGTTCGCCCTGATGTACTACCTGCCCCACGAACAGAAGCCGCCTCCCAAGGAGCCGGTGTTCATCGACATACAGCAGATGCCGGAGCTGAAGTCCCAGCAGCCCGCGCAGCAGGAGACAAAGCGCTTCTCCGATCAACGGCGGCGTGTCCCCCGTGAGACGGCTCCCCGCGGGAATGCCCCCCGGGACAGCTTCGGGCCGGCGCCGCAGCCGGCCGCAAAGCCCCAGCCTCAGCCCCAGGAGGCCGGGAGGAGCGCGCAACGGCAGGCCCCGCCGGGCAGGCAGTCCCAGGCGTCGCCCCCGAGACGTCAGGAATCCCCCCTGGCACCCGGTTCGTCGGTTTCCAGCCTGCTCAGGCCAAAGTCCCAGAGCAGCGCGCCGCAGATTTCCCCGCACCAACTCTTCCCGAGTGCGCAGCGTCTGGCCAAGCTGGAAGAGGGGTATCGCCGCAAATTCGAGAATGACGTAGCCGAGGGGGATACCCGCTTTCTCAACAGCGACGACATCCAGTTCGGTTCGTTCCTGCGCCACTTCGAAACCGCCGTGTACGGCGTCTGGCGCTACCCCCAGGAAGCGGCCATGAAGGGGATCGAGGGGGTCACGCCGGTGCGGATCACCTTCAATCGGCGCGGAGAGATCGCCAAGGTGGAACTGCTGGAAAGCTCCGGCGCACGGATACTGGATGACGAGGTCCTGCGCACCCTGCGCTCCATAGGCCCGGTGGGGTCGTTCCCCCGGGGCTACGACAAGGAGGAATTTCACCTGATAGCCTTCTTTCAGTACGGCGGTGCCAGGAGGTCGCTGCGCTGAGAACGTGGACCGGGGTCTGATATGCGTTGCTGCTGGAATTTCTTATGGAGGTGGGAGCGTGGGAGACAAACGGCGTAACCTGCTTTTTCTGCTTTTTGCCCTGTCCGGTTTTTCGGGGCTCATTTATGAATCAATATGGACGCACTATCTGAAACTCTTCCTTGGGCATTCAGCGTATGCCCAGACGTTGGTATTGGCCATTTTCATGGGGGGCATGGCCATCGGATCATGGCTCTGCAGCCGCTACTCGACCCGCTGGAAGAATGTTCTCCTGGGATATGCGGTCGTTGAAGCCGTAATTGGACTGTGCGCCCTTGTTTTTCATACCGCGTTTGTCTCCATCACCGCTGTCTCTTATTCCGCCATAATTCCTCGACTGCCCGATCCCGTCAGCATCACTATTTTCAAGTGGGCCCTCTCGGCGCTTATGATCCTGCCCCAATCGGTGCTGTTGGGCATGACCTTTCCCCTGATGAGTTCCGCGCTACTGCGCCTTTTTCCCGACAAACCGGGCAGGACCGTTGCGATGCTGTACTTCGCCAACAGTATCGGCGCGGTGATCGGCGTCCTTGTCAGCGGCTTTCTGCTCATCCGCCTCGTGGGGTTGCCGTGGACCATCGGCAGTGCCGGTTGCATCAATATCGTCCTGGCCCTTGCGGTCTGGTCCCTGAGCGGAAGAGACGGGAGGGGAGGCGATCAGCGCGTCGCTCCGCCGGCGGAGGCCCCTTCCGGCCAGGTGGACGTCGCGCTCCATCGGTTGCTCCTGTTTGCGTCACTGGTTACCGGCATTGCTTCGTTTATCTATGAAGTGGGCTGGATTCGGATGCTGAGCTTGGTTCTGGGGGCGTCGACCCACGCCTTTGAACTGATGCTCGGCGCATTCATCCTTGGCCTGGCCTTCGGAGGATTGTGGATTCAGCGGCGTATCGACCAGATCGGGCTTCCGTTCCGCTATCTCGCCCACGTTCAGGTGGTTATGGGAGCACTGGCCCTTTTGACCTTGCCGTTGTACGGAGAGACCTTTGAGGTCATGAAATGGCTCGTCAAATCCTTGCCTAAGACCGATGCGGGCTATGCGCTCTTCAACGTCTCAAGCAGCGCCATCGCCATCTCGATCATGCTGCCCGCCACCTTCTGCGCGGGAATGACCCTGCCGCTCATAACCTTGCTTCTTATCAAAGCCGGACACGGCGAGCGAAGCATCGGCGCCGTCTATGCCGCCAATACGGTCGGCGCGATCATCGGGGTTTTTTTCGCTATCCATGTCGGGATGCCGTTGTTGGGATTGAAGGGGCTGATCACCTGCGGGGCCGGCCTGGATATCGCCCTTGGCCTGGTCTTGCTCTGGAGCGCCGGCGCTCGACAGCGCAGCTACCGGTGGCCTGTCATCGTCACCGGAGGCGCGGTCTGCGCTGTTATTGCAACAGTGCTGTTGGTCGATCTCGACCTCGTCAAGATGGGGTCCGGGGTATACCGCTACGGGACGCTGCTCCCGCGGAATTTCGTGCAGCACATATACCACCGCGACGGCAAGACCGCGACGGTCGACGTCTTCCTGGACAGCCTGGGCACCATGCGCATCAATACCAACGGTAAAACAGATGCGGCGATCATGATGGACGGGAGACCCGCCGGGAAGGATGAAGCCACGATGATCCTGGCCGCGCTCATCCCCATGCTGCTCCAACCGCAGGCCACGTCGGCGGCTTCGATCGGATTGGGTTCGGGGCTTACCACCCATACCCTGCTGGGTAACCCGTCGCTCCACAGGGTGGACACGGTCGAGATCGAACAGGGCATGATTGACGGGGCCAAATGCTTCAGGCCAACGGTCGGCCTGGCGTATTCCGATCCGCGCAGCAGGATCTACGTGGATGATGCAAAAACGTTTTTTTCGTCACATGGGCAACAGTACGACATCATTGTTTCCGAACCGTCAAACCCCTGGGTCAGCGGGGTTTCGGGACTGTTCTCGGAAGAATTCTACCGGCTGGTCAAGCGTAGCATGACTCCCGATGGCGTTTTCGTTCAATGGGTACAACTCTACGAGATTAATGTCGATCTGGTCGTCTCCGTCTTAAAGGCCATTTCCGATAATTTTTCCGACTATGCCGTCTATGCCTCAAATGATGTCGATATCATCATCGTCGCCAAGAAACACGGCGCATTGGCGGGCTTGGATGCGGACCTCCTGAAAAAGCCGCTGCTCTCCGCGGCAGCGAAGAGGATACAGGTCGAAAGCCTCCAGGATATCGCTTTCCGCAGGGTCGGCACCAAGCGGATGCTGGAGAAATTGATCCAATCGTACCCGATCCGCGCCAATTCCGATTATTATCCCGTCTTGGACCAGAATGCCGCCCGTACCCGTTTCCTTGGCGACAGCGCCCAGGAATTGCTTTTCTTTGCAGAAACCTGTTTGCCCTCGTTGGATGCGCTGTCCGGCTCATCCTCCCCACGACAGCACACCGATATCGCTCCGACGGCACTCTTCCCGAGATCGCAGAATGCCGTTACCGCAATGGCCGTCAGGGATTATTTCGTCTCAGGCGTTTTCAGCCCTCGCTACCCGAATGTTCCCGAGAATGACAAGAAACAGGCCATGCAATTGAAACGGCTTTGCTACGAGCGCAATGCGATTCCTGACCCGAACGAGAGGATAGAGAGCATCTTCGTTACGGCGCTAAATGTTCTCCCCTATCTTGATCCGTCCGAGCTCGAAACGATCTGGAAAATCCTGGAGTCGGGACCGTGCGCCGCGTCTCTTCCTGCGATGGATCGGCAGCTCCTCGCTTTTTTTCGGGCGGTAGGCAGGCATGACGGCGTTAGCATGGTCGCCACTTCCCGTTCTCTCCTCGAAATGCCGAATAATTTCAATGCATCGGCATTGAAGCATCTTGTCGGTTCGGCAATGATAGGAAGCCTGATGCAGGGCAAGAAGGAAGAATCGTACCGGTTGTGGCTGCACTATAAGGCGGCGCTATTTCAAGGCCAGGAACCGGATTTGCTGTTTCGCATGCTCGTAGCCGAGAGCACGGCACGCTGAGGAAAACGGGGGGATTCTTGCGTAGATGAAAACTCATGCCTTTCTCATAGCCGCCCCCCAGAGCGGTTCCGGCAAGACCACCGTGGCCCTGGCCGTCATGGCCGCCTTCAAACGTCGCGGCATGACGGTTGCACCCTTCAAGTGCGGCCCGGATTTCATCGATCCCGGCTACCATCGCCTGGCCACCGGCCGCCCCTCCGTCAACCTGGACGGCTGGATGTGCCCGGAGACGTTCGTGGCCGATACCTTCCGCCTGCAGGGGAAGGGGGCCGACGTGGCGGTCATCGAAGGTGCCATGGGGCTGTTCGACGGCATCGGCCACGCATCCATGGAGGGGAGCAGCGCCCAGGTGGCCGCCATTTGCGGCGTGCCGGTGGTGCTGGTGGTCAACGCCCGTGGCATGGCGGCCAGCGCGGCGGCCCTGGTCAAAGGGTTTGCCGGATACGACGAGCGCGTCAGGATTGCCGGCGTGATTTTCAACAATGTGGGGAGCGAGTCCCACGGCGAGTTGCTGCGCCGATCCCTGGCAGCGGCACTGCCGGAGTTGACGGTGTTCGGCTGCATCCCCCGGGACGACTCCCTGGGGATACCGTCGCGGCACCTGGGGTTGGTCACGGCCGAGGACAACCCGCTGTCGCCCGACTACCTGGAGCGCCTGGCCGTTCTGGCGGAGAACCGTCTGGACCTGGGGGGGCTGGCAGACATTCAGGTCCTCCCCGGCCCCCCTGTTCCAAAGGCTGGGACTTCGCGGGATGCCGCCACGGGGGGGATGCCGCCCGTCCGTATCGCCGTGGCCCGGGACGCGGCCTTCTGCTTCGTGTACGAGGACAACCTGCGCCTGTTGCGGGAGGCGGGCGCCGAGATTGTCCCGTTTTCGCCCCTGGCGGAGGCGCGCCTGCCGGCCGATATCCATGGCATCTACCTGCCGGGAGGGTACCCGGAACTGCATGCCGGGCGCCTGGCCGCCAACGGCGCCATGAAAGCCGCCGTGCGGGACGCCGTCGAGGCGGGCATGCCGGTGTATGCCGAGTGCGGCGGCTTCATCTACCTGACCCGCGGCATGGAGGCCGGGGAGGGGCAACCGGCGGTCGATTTCGTCGGCGTCTTCCCGGTACGGGCGCGCATGTTGCCGAAACGCAAGGCGCTCGGGTATCGCCAGGTCGAATGTGCGGCGCATTCCGGTGCCGTAGCCGCCGGGGGGAGCGCCCGCGGCCACGAGTTCCACTATTCGGAGGTCGGGACGATGCCCGATCGCATCGAGCGGTGTTACCGGGTGTCCCGGCAGGGGAGGGAGCTCGGCAGGGAAGGGTATCGTTACAAAAACTGCCTGGCGTCCTACATCCACCTGCATTTCGGCAGCAACGGGGGGATCGCGCCGGCCTTTGCCGATGCCTGCCGAAAGTTTGAGGTATCCCCGAATTCGTGACGCCTTCACGGCTCATCTCCCCGCGGCATGATGCCTCATGGGCGGCGACGGCCCCCGGGCGCTCGATCCACTTTCAGACTGGATTCGGGTTGTCTTTTGCCTATTGCCGTGCTACAAAATTAAAATTACTTCCGGTCCAAGGGAAGCCGGTGCGAATCCGGCGCTGCCCCGCAACTGTAAGGGGGGACTGTCACCGCAGGAGGCCACTGTCCGTAACGGATGGGAAGGCGCGGTGACGGGACGATCCCCGAGTCAGGAGACCTGGCTGGAAGCCGCATAAGCACTCCAACCGTGGGGAAGGGAGCGTACCATGAAACATCCTGCGTTACTGTTGTTGTCCGTTTGCCTGCCTGTCGTTCTTTTGCCGTCCTCTTCATTCGCCATGCACATCTCCGAGGGGATTCTGCCCTTTTCCTGGGCAGCGGTCTGGTTTGCCGCGTCGGCGCCCTTTCTGGCCCTGGGGCTGCGCAGCCTGACGCGCCGCTCGGCCCATGACCTGTCCAGCAAGCCGCTGGTGGGGATGGTGGCGGCCGTGGTGTTCGTCATCTCCTGCATGCCGGTGCCGGTGCCGACCGCCGGGACCTGTTCCCACCCCTGCGGTACGGGGTTAGCCGCGATCCTGCTCGGCCCGGCCATGGGGGTGGTGGTGGCGGCGGTCGCCCTGTTGATCCAGGCGCTCTTCCTCTCCCATGGCGGCCTCTCCACCTGGGGCGCCAATCTCTTTGCCATGGGGGTTGTCGGTTCCTTTACCGGGTTTATCGTGTTTCGGGCCGTGCGCGCCTGCGGTGCCGGACCGATTGCGGCCGCCTTCGTGGCCGGGCTCCTGGCCGATTGGGCTACCTATGCCACGACCTCCATGATCCTGGCGGCCGGTATCCGGGGGACGAGCCCGTTCTGGCCCCTGGCCGGCAAGATCGCCCTGGCGTTCGTTCCCACCCAGGTGCCCCTAGGGATCATCGAAGGGGTCATCACCGCGGGCATGGTGTCCCTGTTGCGCAAAAAACGCCCGGACCTGCTCGCCCGCACCGCTTTGGCGGGAGTCGACGGGGGAAAACGATGAAACGCCGCATCATCATGATAAGCGCGTTGTTGTGGTCGGTGGCAACGGTTTCCCCGGCAGCGGAACCGTGGCTGGGAATCGATGAAACCGTTGTCCAGAAGATCGCCCGGGAACATGGCCGTGAGGCCAGAAAGCCGCTGATCGACACCGGCGAGGGGGATATACAGCTGTTCGTGTTCCTGCTGGCGGGGGCGGTGGGCGGTTTTGCGGCCGGGTATTGCTGGCGCGCCCTTTTGGACGGCAGGAAGAAGGATGACAGGACTAAGGAGTGACCTGCCCCAGGAATTCCAGGCTCTTCAACCGGCGTCCGGCATGGGTGGCGATGGCCCGGTCCAGAAGCGCCCCCCCCTCCGTCAGGAGGTCGGGCGGAAAGACGACCTTGCCGAAGGTGCCGGTGGTCATGCAGGCGCCCAGGGCTTTGAGGGCTGAGGGATGCAGCGGCCTGCCGGTCGGGGCGCAGACCCGGCACACCGCTTCGCCGTTCTCCTGCAACAGTGCTCCGGCAGTGCCGAAAGGCGTGTCGCAGCGGGGACAGCTCTCCAGCGAGGGGCGATAGCCCAGGATGTTCAACAGATTGATTTCAAAGAAACGGCGGTCGCTGTCATCGGCCGCCGTTTCCGTTTCCAGGCGATCCAGGTAGGCGGCCAGCAAGCGGTAGAGCCGCGGCAGGGGGGGGCCTTCGGGGGTCATGGCCTCCACCACCTCGCAGGCATAGAGCGCATGGGCAATGGCTGGCAGGTCGCCGCGGATGCGGGGGTAGATGGTGACGATCTCGGCCTGTTGCAGGCCTGCCAGCCCCTCCTTGACCCGGACCTGGGCCTCGATGCGGGCAAAGGCCTCCAGCGCCGCGCCGAACCGCTTGCGGCTCGTGCGCGCACCGCGGGCAAAGGCCCTGATGCGGCCATGCTCCAGGGAAAACAGCGACGCGATCCGGTCGCTATCGCCGTAATCGAGCGTCGAGAGGACTATGGCCTGAAGCTTTTCGGCATGCATGGGCGGCCTATTGATCTGTTGAAATGTGGGATGGATTTATTTATTCTAGGCCAAGACACAAGGCAAGAAAAAAGTTCACGTACCCCTTTCTCACGAGGAGGCAGCATGGTCCGTTTCCCCCTATCGGTTTCCGTGGTCGCCCTGGGCCTGTTCGCCCTGGCCGCCTGTGCCCCCGTCGGCAGGCAGGTGATGGGCGACCCCCAGGATCCTTATCCGCTCACGGCGCCGCCCCGTATCGGCCAGATCGTCCACCTGCCGACCGGCACCCTGGTCAGCCCGGCCCAGATGCTGGCCGTGGCCACGGACGCGCGTATCGTCTACGTCGGCGAGACCCATGACAACCCCGCCTCCCACCGCCTGGAGCTCCAGGTCCTCCAGGCTCTCGCCGAGCGCTATCCCGGGCGCCTGGCACTGGGCATGGAGATGTTCGTGCGTTCCCAGCAGCCGGCCCTCGACCGCTGGGTCGCCGGCGAACTGGATGAAAAGGCCTTTCTCAAAGAATCCCGCTGGTTCGACAACTGGAACATGGATTTTGCCTATTACCGCGACCTTTTGAACCTCGCCCGCGAACGGCACATCCCGGTCATCGCCCTGGATGCCGAGAAGAGCCTGGTGAAGGCGGTGCGCAGCACGGCCCCGGAACACCTTAGCCCGGCCGAGCGGGCCCAGCTGCCGGAACTCGACCTGACCGATCCCTACCAGCGCGGCCTGGTGACGGCCATCTTCGGCGATCACAGCCACGGGGGGATGGCGATCGATGGCTTTATCCGCGCCCAGACCATCCGGGACGAGACCATGGCCGAATCCGCGGCCCGCTACCTGGCAAGCCCGGCCGGCAAGGACAAACACCTGCTGGTGGTCGCCGGGGGTGACCATGTGAGCAGCGGTTTCGGCATCCCGCGCCGGGTCTTCCGCCGTCTCCCCGCCTCCTCGGTCATCATCGGCGGCAAGGAACTCGACATCCCGCCCGACAAACAGGATCGCCTGATGAACGTCACGGTCCCCGATTTCCCCATGGTGCCGTACGATTTCCTGGTGTACCAGGCCTACGAGGACCTGCCCGAACCGGGGATCCGTCTCGGCGTGATGATCGAGCCGGCGCCCGGCGGCCGCGGTCTGGCGGTAAAGGGGGTGCTGCCCGGCTCCAATGCCGAACGGGCCGGCCTGCAACCGGGGGACATCCTGCTCTCCCTCGACGGCGAACCCCTGACGGGACATTTTGACCTGACCTATGCCGTGCAGCGGAAACATCCCGGCGACCGCGGGGTGGTGCTGGTCGAACGGCAGGGGAAGAGCCTGAAGCAGGAGATCGTGTTCCTGGCCCCACAGAAGGGGCATCAGCACGGCAAACAGCCGTAATCACATCACGGCGGAGCGGGAGGGGCTCATGGAGAGAAAACGGGTGGGGATCGTGTTGTTCGACGCCGTCGAGGTGCTCGACTTCTGCGGGCCGTACGAGGTCTTTTCCGCGGTGCGGCTTGACGAGGCGAAGCGGCGCGAGGAGCCCTCGCCCTTCGAACTGCTGCTGGTGGCCGAGAAAGGCGATACCGTCACCGCCTCGGGCGGGATGAGGGTCACGCCCGACGCTACCTTTGCGACCTGTCCCCGGTTGGATATCCTGGTCGTGCCGGGCGGCTGGGGCACCCGCAGGGAACTGGGCAATCCGGCCATGCTCCAGTGGCTGCGGGAGCGCAATGCCCACGTGGAGACCCTGACCTCGGTCTGCACCGGAGCCATGCTGCTGGGCAAAGCCTGCCTGCTCGACGGGCTGCACGCCACGACCCACTGGCGTTCCCTGGATTGGATGCGCGACTCGTTTCCGGCCGTGACGGTGGAATACGGCCGGCACGTGGTGGAGGACGGGCGGGTCGTGACCTCGGCCGGCATCTCGGCCGGGATCGACATGGCGCTCAAGGTGGTTGCCCGTTACCACGGCGAGGAGGTGGCGCGGGCCACGGCCCGGCACATGGAGTACCCCTATCCCGACAGCAATGCGCGCAGGGTGCCGTTGCCGCCTCTCGCAGGCTGTTGAAAACCTCAGGTTGTTCAAAAATAGTCAGATCGTTGCCTCCGCAGAAGGCCCTGCGGAGGCGTAGCAGCGCTACGCCGCACAATTCAGCTTGCTGAATTGGACCGCGAAGGCGCCCGAAGGGTGAGGCCAAAGGCCTCAGTCACAAAAGGGCTTTCGAGGACGGCTGCGAGATGGCTATTTTTCAACAACCTGCTAGTGCGCCTCGCTCCAGTTCTTCCCATAGCTGATGTCCACCTTGAGCGGCACCTTCAGCTCCACGGCGCGGGACATCTCCTCCTCCACCAAGCGTTCCATGGGGAGCAGTTCCTCCTCCGGTATCTCGAAGACCAGTTCGTCGTGCACCTGCATGGTCAGGCGGCTCTTCAGCCCTTCGGCCCGTATCCGTCCGTCCACCCGGATCATGGCGCTCTTGATGATGTCGGCCGCCGAGCCCTGGATGGGGTAGTTGATGGCGTTGCGCTGGGCGAAGGCCCGCACGTTGCCGTTGGTGCTGTGGATATCCGGTATGGGAAGTCGCCTGCCCAGGATGGTTGTGACGTATCCGGTCTCTTCCGCCCGGCGGATGCAGGAATCCAGGAAGCCGACCGCGCCGCTGTGGCGCTCCTTGTAGGCGGCGATGAACTCCTCGGCCGTCTTGCGGGCAATGCCCAACTGCTTTGCCAGGCTGAAGGCTCCTTGGCCGTAGATGATGCCGAAGTTGATGGTCTTGGCCTGGCGGCGCATCTCGCTGGTAACCATCTCGGGGAACAGGCCGAAGACCTCGGCCGCGGTGCGGGTGTGGATGTCTTCGTCGTGGGCGAAGGCGTGGCAGAAGACCGGGTCGCCGGAGAGGTGGGCCAGCACGCGCAGTTCGATCTGGGAGTAGTCGGCCGAGAGGATGACGTGCCCCGGCGGGGCGATGAAGGCGTGGCGGATACGGCGTCCCTCATCGGTGCGGACCGGGATGTTCTGGAGGTTGGGGTCGGAGGACGAGAGCCGTCCGGTGGCGGTGACGGTCTGGTTGTAGGAGGTGTGCACCCGGCCGGTCCTGGGGCAGACCAGGCGCTCCAGGGCGTCGCTGTAGGTGGACTTGAGCTTGGTCAGGCCCCGGTAATCCACGATCAGGCGGGCAACCTCATGCTCCTCGGCCAGGGCGCTCAACACCTCGTTGTCCGTGGACCAGCCGGTCTTGCCCTTGGTCTTCTTGCCGGTCTTCAGTCCCATGCGTTCGAAGAGCACCTCGCCCAGCTGCTTGGGGGAATTGAGATTGAAGGGGGCGCCGGCTATGGCGAAGATCTGCCCCTCCAGTTCCGCCAGGCGGGTTGAAAAGTCCCGGGAAAGTTCCTTCAGCAGCGCCCTGTCGAGCAATACCCCGTAATTTTCCATATCGGCCAGGATCGTCACCAGCGGCATCTCCAGGGTGTGGAAAAGTTGTTCAAGGCCGGTTTCAGCCAGCTCCGGCTCGAATTTGCGCCGCAGGAGCCAGGTGGCGTCCGCATCTTCGCAGGCATAGCGGGAGGCGGCCGCCACCGCCACCTGGGAAAAATTCTTCTGTCCCTTGCCGGTGCCGGTCACCTCGCTGTAGCTGATCATGCGGTGGTTGAGGTGTTCCTGGGCCAGGGCGTCCAGGCCGTGTCCGCTCCGGGCCGGGTTGAGCACATAGGAGGCCAGCATGGTGTCGAACCAGACCCCCGCGACCGTAATGCCGCTGTTGGCCAGCACCTGCATATCGAACTTGATGTTTTGTCCGACCTTGCGCAGTCCGGGATGTGCGAACAGGGGGCGCAAGCGTTCCAGCACCCTGTCCCGCGGGAGCTGATCGGGGGCAAGCGGGGCGCCGCCCTCACCCTGTTCCCCGGCTTGAGAGTGCGCCGCAAACAACGTCCCCTCCCCGCCGGGAAGAGACGGGGAGGGGGATGAGGTTATGTGCCCCACCGGGATATAGTAGGCCTCATGGTCGCGAAAGGAGAACGACAGGCCGACGATCTCGGCCAGGCGCGGGTCGAGGCTGGTGGTCTCCAGGTCGAAGGCGAATTCGCCGGCCTGCTCCAGGGCCGCGGCCAACGCCTCCAACTCCCCGGCCGCGGTGACGGTCCGGTAGCCCTCGCAGGAGAGGGTTGCGTGGCCGGTCAGCTCCTTGATCAGGGTGGTGAAGCCGTACTGTTTGAAAAAGGCGTTCAGGGTCGGGGTGTCCGGTTCCCGGGCGGCCAGTTCGTCCAGGTCGATCTCCAGCGGTACGTTACGCTCGATGGTGGCCAGCTTGCGCGACAGGAGCGCCTGGTCGCGGAATTCCCGAAGTTTTTCGCCGTTCTTTCCCTTGACCTCGCCCGCCCGTTCCAAAAGGGCATCCAGGGTGCCGAACTCCTGAAGCAGTTTGATGGCGGTCTTCTCGCCGATGCCCGGCACGCCGGGGATGTTGTCCGAACTGTCGCCGGCCAGGCCGAGGATATCCGGCACCAGATCAGGCACGACGCCGAAGCGCTCGTTCACCTCGGCCAGGCCTGACCGTTTGTCCTTCATGGTATCCAGCAATGTGACGTTTTCAGTCACAATCTGCATCAGGTCCTTGTCGCCGGTCACCACCACGACCCGGCCGCCATTGGCGCTGTAACGGGCGGCCAGGGCGCCGATGATGTCGTCCGCCTCGAACCCCTCCAACTCCAGGGCCGGGATGTTGAAAGCGCGTACCACCTCGCGGATCGGCCCGACCTGCTGGCGCAGGTCATCCGGCATGGCGGCCCGGTTGGCCTTGTATTCCGGGTAGATTTCGGTGCGGAAGGTGATCCTGCCGGCATCGAAGACCACCGCCAGCTGCTTGGGATCATGATCCTTGATCAACTTGAGCAACATCTGAATGAAGCCGTAGATGGCGTTGGTCGGATGGCCGCTGGGAGATGACAGGTGGCGGATGGCGTAATAAGCCCGGTAGATGTAGGAGGAACCATCGATCAGGTAGAGGGTGTCGTTGGGGCTGTTCATGGTGAGTTTTTCTCCGCCTGTTCCCGCGTGAACAGCACAAAGGCCATGCTCGGCCTCCGGCTGGAGTCGCGCATGGCAAACTGCATGCTGTCGAAGCGCCACCCCTTTGCGCTCCATTCGTTGAGCGTCTCTTCGATGGCCTCTTCGGTAACGGTACCCAGTTCGATCACTTTATAGGTCGGCATGTTCGTACCTCGGCGTTTTCGGCAATAGTAGCCAACGCCGGGCATATCTTCAAGCGGAAACGAAGAAGGCGGCCTGAAAGCCGCCCTCGTTGTGGACTTGATGGTTGGTGTCGTTATTGAAAACCGAGCTTGGAGGATATCTCCTTGGCGGCCTTTGTCACCAGCGGGATGAGTTCCTTTTCCAGGCGTTCGTCCGTGAAGCGCATGGACGGACCGGAGATGCTGACCGCGCCTATGATCCGGCGGGTATAGTCGCGGATCGGCGCGCTGACGCACTTGACGCCCACATCCAGTTCCTCGTTGTCGATGGCGTAGCCCTGCTCGGCGATGGTCTTCAACTGTTTTTTGAGAAGGTCGCGGTCGGTAACGGTATTCTTCGTGTACTGCTTGATCTCTCTGGGCGGGAGGTAGTTTTCCAACTCCTCGTCGCTCATATGGGCGATCTGAACCTTGCCCGCGGCGGTGCAGTAGGCCGGCAGCCTTGAGCCGACCCGCGGGACGACGCGGACGGTCATGTCGGTCTCCACCGCATCCAGGTAGATGATGTTGAAGTCCTTGAGGATCGCCACGTAGGTGGTCTCGTTGCACTCCTTGACCAGGGCTTCCAGAATCGGTTTCGACTGACGCAGAAGGCCCATTTGGCGGATGAAGGTCTGCCCGAGTTCCAGGGTCTTGAGGCCGAGGCGATAGTTCTCGGTCACACGGTTCTGCTCGATGTAGCCCCGCGCCTCCAGCGTCGCAAGAAGCCTGAATACGTTGTTTTTATGCAGTTTCAGGCGTTTGCTGAGTTCGGTGACGCCCAACTCGTCCGTTTCGCCGTGGAATTGCTCCAGCAGGTCAAGGGCGTGGGAGACGGCCTGAATGAGATATTCCGCTTTTTCTTTCTTTGCCATGGTCGGTACCCTGTTTCGTTAGAGGTATAATGAAAAAAAGAAGGAAACAAGATCGTGAAATTTAATGAAAAAATCTAACCTGTTCAAAAAATTGCCAAAAAAACGATGGATCGACATAAATGTAGAATAATGTTTTATAATTGTCAAGTCCTAAAAATTGCATTATATTCCTAATATGGGGTGAGAAGTCTTCCTCTGACAAAGGGGTATGAATAAAACATGCGGGGTGCGGCATGCTGAACCTGAGAAAAAAGATCCTCGTCGCCATCGACGGTTCGCCGCAATCGGATAAGGCGGCCGAAGAAGCGGTCAGACTTGCCGCCGGCAACAAAAGCCAGTTCAAAAGCCACATCTACGCCATGCTGGTGTTGCCCAACTCCCCGACGTCGACCTACGCCGATTTCGTGCCGTCCGCCCCGGTTACCGAGACGGAACAGTGGGACGATCTGCGCCGCCGCATCTTCTACGTCATCGAGAAAAGTGCCTCCGAGCACGATATTCCCCTGGAGATGATCGTCGAGTACGGTGAACCGGCCGAGAAACTGATCGAATTTGCCAGGCGCGAGCACATCGATGTGATCGCCATCGGCAGTTCGGGCAAGGGGTTCATCCAGCGCCGCCTCAAGGGGAGCGTTTCCCACCGCGTGGCAAGCAGCGCCCCCTGCTCCGTGTATATCGTCAGGGGCTGATCCCCCCCGGCCGTAAATTATTTTCAGAAAGGTTGTGTATGCTGTTGTTGCGTTTCGCATGTTGTTTGTTGATCGCCGTTTCTTCCTGGTTTGCCGCCCCTGCCGCTTCCGCCGCCGAAGAGTTCCGCGTTCCGATCCTGCTCTACCACCGCTTCGGCCCCACGGTTGCCGACGGCATGACCGTCACGACCCCGGTCTTCGCGTCCCATATGAAATACCTGCACGACAACGGTTATACCGTTATTCCGCTCCGTCGCCTTGTGGACTATTACCGCGGCAAGGCCCCGGCTCCAAAACCGAAATCGGTGGTCATCGTCACGGATGATGCCCATAAATCCGTGTATAGCTACATGCTGCCCGTTATTCGCACCTATGGCTATCCGGTTACGGTCTTTGCCTACCCTTCCGCCATTTCCAACGCAAAGTACGCCATGACCTGGGAACAGTTGCGGGAACTGAAGAAGACCGGGCTCTTCGATATCCAGTCCCATACCTACTGGCACCCGAACTTCAAGAAAGAACGGAGAAAGCTCAGCAGCGCGGCCTATGACAAGTTCGTCACGACACAGCTTGTGAAGTCCAAGGTCAAACTCGAGTCGGAGCTTGGCGCAAAGGTTGACCTGCTCGCCTGGCCTTTCGGCATCTACGACGATTACCTGATCAAAAAGGCCGTTGAGGCCGGCTACGTGGCCAGCTTCACCATCGAGCGCCGTCATGCGACGCCCCGCGACCCGATCATGAAACTCCCCCGCTACCTGCTGATCAACTCCGACAGCGGCAAGGCGTTCATCCAGCTTATGGAGGGGAATGCCGTCAAACGGAACGTTGTCTACTAGGCTGCCATGACCGGGGAAAACGAGAAAAAACATCCCTGTCCCGATTGCACCTGCTGCCAGTGGTGCTCCGACGACCGCTGCCGGCTCTGCCGCAACGGGAGCGCCTGTCGCCGTCGCAAGCTGTCCCTCGCCGAGCAGATCGCCCTGTATGAATCGCTCAACAAGCCCGCCGGCGGCCCCGGGGCGAACGACAAAGAATGATACAACCCGTACCGCCCCTGGTTCCCGGTTGCGGCCGTTGCCGGTATACGGACGTCATCATGTCTGGACGAGGGGCGTCAAGACATTTATAATCAACGCCAGCATGAACGACGACATGCCGTGTGGCCTGAACCTCTCTTCCCCGGGCAGGCCGCGCAAAAGGAGCCGTATGCAGCCAACACCCGCTTTGGTCGCGGAAATCATCGACAATCTGCGGCGCGTATTTCAGGTCGTCAACGAGCAATCCAAGAGGGTTGAACGGGAAACCGGCCTGACGGGCCCGCAGTTGTGGGCAATCAAGGTCATTGCCGAGAACGCGCCGATCAAGATATCGGAACTGGCCCGTAGAATGTATCTGCATCCCGCCACGATCGTCGGGATCGTCGACCGGCTTGAAAAGCGGGGGCTCGTTGAGCGGGAGCGGTGCAGCAAGGACCGGCGGGTGGTGCATGTCGGGCTGACGGACGCTGGCAGGCAGGTTGTGGTGACCTCGCCGGAGGTGGCCCAGGGGCTTCTCGTCAGGGGGCTGGAAGTCCTGCCCGATGTGGAGTTGCGTACGATTGCGGGTGGTTTCGAGCGGATGGTCAAGATATTGGGTGCTCAGGAGATTCCTCCCCACCTGCTCCTGTCTCCCGAGGTCAACCTGCCGCGAAACCGGCCGTTGGCCGGTCAGAAATAGAGAACGCTTCGAAAGGGGCCGCGGGCATATTTCTTTGCTGGGACGGCCGTACGGGATGGGGAATGGAGAATACGCGCATCAGCGAACGGATCGAAGCCCCGCTGGATATAAAAGTCACCTGGCCCGCAGCGCAGCAGGTCAAGCGGGCTGTTACCAGGGACTTCAGCGATAGCGGGGCGTTTGTCCTCGTTGCGTTCGAGCCCCACCCGCCGGTGGATACCGAAATGCACCTGCAACTGAACGGATTGGTTCTGGGCAAGGAACCGCCGGTGCTCAAGGCGCGGGTGGTGCGGGTCACGGACGAGGGGGTGGCATTCCGGTTTGTACGGGATGAAGCGGAGTAAGCCTGAAGAGGGCGTTTCGAACGGGAGGGCTGGGGAAACGCCGATAGAGGGAAGACAAGCAGAACGGGCGGCTTTCGAGCCGCCCGTTCTGCTTTGCGGAAGGGCTATTTTCCCGATAATTCTTTTGAACGTTGGCTGGCGCTGTCCACTGCGTCCATGATAAGACCCCGGAAACGGCCGTTTTCCAAGGTGTGCAGGCCCGCGATGGTGGTCCCGCCGGGGGATGTCACCTTTTCCCGCAGCAGTGCCGGGTGCTCGCCGGTTTCCGCTGCCATGCGGGCGGAGCCGGCCACGGTCTGCACCGCCAACTGGGCGGCCACGTCCCGCGGCAGGCCGTTTTTTACCCCGGCGTCGGCTAAGGCCTCGATGAAGGCAAAGACGTAGCCCGGGCCGCTGCCGGACAGTCCGGTTACCGCGTCCATCAGCTTTTCCGCGAGGGTGACGACCGTGCCGACCCGGGAGAAAATCTCACGGGCAATCTCCAGATCCTGCTGCGTGGCTTTTCGGCCGGGGCAGATGGCCGTGGCTGCTGCCTGGATCAGGGCCGGGGTATTGGGCATCACCCGCACGACCCGTGCGCCGTTGTTGAAGCTTTCCTCGATAAAGCCGGTCGAAATGCCGGCCATGATGGAGATGATCAGTTTGTCCGGCGAGATGACCTGTTCCAGTCCGGCCAGGACACTGGCCGCCACCTGCGGTTTTACGGCCAGGAGGATGATGTCGGCCCGGCGGGCGATGTCAAGATTTTCTTCGTGGAGTTCCACGCCGTAGGTGCTGGCGAGGAACTCCCTGCGGAGCGGGGTGGGCTCGGCCACCACGACGGCGGCCGGCGAAAAGCCCCCGGCCAGGAGACCCTTGATGATCGCCTCGGCCATGTTGCCGCCGCCAATGAATCCGATAGTCTTTCCGTCAAGCATGGTTATTCTCCTTTGTCGGCGCCACTACTGCGCTCCGCCACTTTTGGTGATCATCATCACCCCGACGCAGACCAGTGCGGTGCCGGCCCAACGCAGGGGCGTCACGGTTTCATGCAGGAAATACTGGGACAGGAACGCCACCAGCACATAGTTGAGGGCCTGCATGGGGAGCGCCACCGACAGGTCCTCCCAGGAAAGCACCGCCAGCCAGAGGAAGAAAAAGATGGCCAGCATGACGGTGCCCATAATGAGCTTGGGGGTGGTCAGCGCCCTGAAGGCCGCATCCATGATGCCCCGCAGGTTCATGGCCGATATGTCCCCCATCTCCTTCATCCCCTTGGCCAGCAGGATATCGCCCACGGTTCCGGCGCTTACCGCCATGAACATGATAATCACGGTCTTAAACATACGGTTTCCTGTCTCCCCGATAATTGGTCAATTCAATTTTTAAAGCAGCAAGTTTCTGTCTGACCTGCTGGCTGGTGATGGCTGCCAGTTCGTCTTCATGGTGGTAATCCGGCATCCGTCGGGTGATCTCGCTGTCCGGCAGGATGCCGGGATGGAAGTAGATCTCCGTCAGCCCCCCGTCCAGTCCGTCCAGGATGTTGAGGAGGTACTCCTCGTTCATCCGTCCGGAGTTGAACACCCCCTTGACCTCTCCCGCATGGCGGATACCCAGCCGTTTCAGCGCCGGCAGGGCCTGGGAGGAGAGTGCCCCGAAAATGATCCGCTCCAGGGCCTTTCCCGCGATGCGCTCACGGTTGAAGGTCAGGTTGTGCATGAGGCGCTCCCGCGAGAGGCGGAGGCTGGTGATGCCGTAGCGGGGCATCAACTCCCGGAGGAACGCGAATACCGTGGGGTGCAGATGGATATTGAGGTGGCCGTCGATGTGGGTCACGGGGATGCCGGCATCCTTCACCCGCCCGATTTGGGCCTCGATCTCCCGTCGCAACTGTTTGTACAGCCCCTTGTCGAAAAAATAGCGCATGCCGGCGGCCACGGGGTTGTCCCTGAAGGCGCCCGCCTCATCCACCAGGCCGGGGATTTCATCGATCGGCAGCACGGCCGAACCCTGGACCAGGGTCAGGTGCAGGCCCACCTGCAGGCCGGGATTGCGGTGGGCGATCGCCACCGCTTCGTCGAACGCCGCCCCGCCTGGCATGATCGAGGCGCAGGTCAGGATGCCGTCGCGCCAGGCCTTCTCCACGGCGGCGTTGACGCCGGGGGAGAGGCCGAAGTCGTCGGAGGTGATGATGAGCTGTTTCATGCCGGTGTGGTCTGCTTCAGGATGCCGTCTGTTTGCGCTTGCGCATGTAGTCAAGGTACTGTTTGCCTTCCTTGAGCAGCTTTCTGCGTTCCTCGCCGTTGACGATCATCTTGCCGATGCTGCGCAGGATGTATTTCGGCCGGAAGTAGAACTTGTTGTAGAAATCTTCCACCGCCTTGAAGATTTCGGCGTTGGAGAGGTGGGGGTAGTTGATGACGCACATCTGGTGCCCGGTGTCGTCGATGTAGGCGTCCGAGGCGATCCACCCCTCCCGCTTGCACTGCTCGAAGAACTCGGTGCCGGGGTAGGGGGAGGCCAGGGACACCTGGATCGACTCCAGGTCCAGCATCTTGGCGTAGGCGATGGTTTCCTGAATGGTCTCCTTCGTTTCGCCCGGCAGCCCCATGATAAAGGCGCCATGGATGGTGATCCCCAGTTTTTTGCAATCCTTGACGAACTGGATGGCCTGTTCCTTGGTGACCCCCTTCTTGATGTTCTTGAGGATCTGGGCGTTGCCGCTCTCGAAACCGACGATGACATGGTGCAGGCCGGCGTCGCGCATGACCTTGAGGGTCTCGTAGTCGCAGTTGGCGCGGGCATTGATCACCCATGAGACGCCCAGGGGCTTGATCAGTTCGGCCACTGCGCGGGCGTGTTTCTTGTCCGCCGAGAAGGTGTCGTCGTCAAAGGAGATGTCCCGAACCTCGGGGAGGTTTTCCTTGATCCATTTGACCTCCTCAAAGACGCTCTGGGGGGAGCGGGTGCGCATCTTCTGGCCGGAATAGGTCTGGGGCCAGAGGCAGAAGGTACATTTGGCCGGGCAGCCCCGGCTGGTGTAGATCGCCACGTATGGGCTCTTGAAGTGCGGAATGACGTAGTCATTGATCGGCAGGTCGCGCTTGTAGATCGGCGCCACGAACGGCAGCGCGTCCAGATCGGTCAGAATCGGCCGATCCGGGGTATTCACCGCCTTGCCGTCGCGCAGGAAGCTGATCCCCTCCACGCTCTCCCACTCCCGCCCCTCGCACAGCTCCTTGACGGCGTAATCGAACTCGCCGCGGCAGACGATGTCGATGACGCCTGCGCCGGCCTTGAGGGATTCCTCCGGCAGGATGGTGACGTGCGGGCCGGTCAGGACCGTGACGGTTGCCGGCTTCTGGGCTTTGATGCGGCGTGCGGTCTCGATATCGATCTTCAGGGTCGGCGTGGAGGTGTACATCACCACCAGGTCGTAATCCTTGGCAATAGCCAGGCACTCCTCGATGGAGAGACGCTGCACCGGTGCGTCGACGACGCGGCTCCCCTCGATCATCCCGGCCGGATAACAGAGCCAGGTGGGGTACCAGAATGAGGTCACCTCGCGTGATGCCTGGTAGCGGGCGCCGGCGCCGCCGTCAAAGTCCTCGAAGGTGGGGGGATTTAAAAAGAGTGGTTTCATTTCAACTCCTTACAGCTATTGTAAAAGTATAAACTTACAGATATTCGCCGATTAAGTCAAGGCATACCATTGTCGGAGCGGCAAAACGGAAGAGGGGCGGCCGCTTTGACCACCCCTCTCCCGGAAACCGAACGGGTGTCGCCCGCTATTTTTTCGGCTGTTTGGCGACGATGCGGTCCTTGACCTTTTCGTAGACCTGGGCGGGCAGGATATTGCGGGACTTGAGCTGGGTCTTGTTGGCATAGGGGCGGCCGGCGACGATCTTGGCGGCGTAGGCGTCGCCGATGCCCGGGATCGCCTTCAGTTCCGCCTCCCCGGCGCTGTTGATGTCCACCGGCGCCGTTTTTGCGACCGGCGCGGCCTTGGCGCTGTCGGTCTTGGCCTTTGCCGACGCGGCGGCAGGCTTGGCAGGGGGCGTGGCGTCGGCGGCAAAGGAGAGGCCGAAGGCCAAGAGCAACGAAACAACGGTCATGGCTGTTTTGAACAGGGTTTTCTTCATGGGATACCTCCAAAAAATGGTCACATTGACTCCTTCTAACAGTTCTGTCCCGGCCTGTCAACCGGTGCCGCCGGCCAGGAACGCCCGGATCAGGTTGAACGTTCTTTCGGGTCGCTCCTCGTGGGGGTTGTGGCCGCAGTCGGCGATGGTGGTGAGCCGGGAACCGGCTATCTCCTGATGCAGCTTGTGTCCCTGCCATGGTTTGACGACCCGGTCGTGCTCTCCCCACAGGATCTGGACCGGAATGGCGAGGCCGGCATATCGGTAGGTCATCTGTTCCACATCATCCGGTATCATCTGCCGTACGGTTTCCGCCAGGGCATGAGCCGCCGCCAGACCGCCGTACCCGGCGGCGTAGCGTTCGACGAGCCGTTCCGTAATCCGTTCGTGCCGGTAAAAGACCGATTCAAGCCCCTTGCGGGCGAGCCGGCGGGGGGGCAGGAATGCCATGAACAGCGGGCCGAGAAACGGGATGCGCAGGATACGCATGAAACGGGGGAACGCCTGGGGGAAACCGGGAGAATCGATCAGGACCAGGCGGGAGATCTGCGGGCAGTCCAGGGCTGCGGACATCCCCACCAGCCCGCCGAAGGAGTGGCCTACCACACTCACGCTGTTCAAGGCGCGGGAACGGATATATGCACAGACGATACGGGCGTTGTGCCGGGTCGAATAATCGCCCCGGCACTGTTTCAGCGACCCGCCGTGCCCCTTGAGGTCCAACAGGTGGAGGGTGTACTCGTCGGCCGGGAAAAACGGCACGAGGTCGTCCCAGGTATGCAGCGAAGCGGCGAAGCCGTGCAGGAACAGGACGTGGCGGCGGCCGTTTCCGGTCACACGGTAATGGATGCCGTCGCCGGAGAAAGGGTGGAAATATCCCTCCCCGGCCTTTAGTGTCTGGTCAGCCATATTCCCAGATTGGCCGCCAGTTTCCGGTTGTTGTCATCCAGGAACCGGTTCTGGAAGATGGCGTCGTCCCCGAAGACCGTAAACTCGCCTTTTCCCAGGGGCCCCATGACAACGACCGCGAAGGCGCCCACGGCGTCCCCCCTGGACAGGACCTTGTCGCCGTTCAGGTCAACCCATGCCTCGGGCGAGGTGCGGGCGATGGCGCTGGATGACGTGCCGGGCCTGATGGCCCAGACGCCATAGGCCGAGAAGCTGTTGACACCCGAGAAGAGGGGGGTGGGGGAAAGGTCGGTGACGCGGAAGTTCAAATCGCTGTCGATGACGTTTTGGCGCTCGTGCAGGACCGAGTTGGAAGAATCGATTCCCAGTCGGGCCAGCAGGTTGCCCAGGGGAGGGGCTATGTGCAGCATGACGGCCAATCTCCCCCCGTTCTGCACAAAGCGGGCAACCGCCTCGACCTCCTCCGGCTGAAGCGGTTTGAAGGCGCCGGATATGACCAGCCCGGCTGCGCCCGTGAGGACCTCGTCGCTCAGGGGGGCTGTGGTCGTCGTGATGGCGGCCCCGGAGGCCCGCAGGGTGTCAGCCAGCTTTGAGAGTTGGAGTTCCCCCGGATCGCCGGTCGTAAAACGCTGGCCGTGCCCCTGGTCGAAGATGACGGTCGAGGGCACCGCTGCGGCAAACGATGGTAAAGCGGTCAGAATCAGTGCGAATATGAGGCTGAGTGCGAGTGGCGTTTTGTTCATTCAGGGAATTCCTCCTATGAAACAAGACTTTGTAGGTCTTTTATAGGTCCTGGCCAATATTTTTGCAAGAATTTCTTTTCCTGACTCTGCCGGGTGTGGTAAGTGACATAGGAACGCATTGTCTGTCGTTCGATCAGGTGACAAATCACATGAAAAGGAGATTATGGATGGACGCCAAGAAACCCGAGATCACCTTCAAGTATATCTTTAACTACGGATACAACCCAACCTATGTCAATGGTGCCCAGGGGGGCTTCTCGCCCCGCGGCGAAATGGTGATACACTTCTACCTGGAGCGCCAGCCCCTGCCCGAGTCGATCAGCCACGAGATTACCCCCGAAGGCGCCATCGGCCGGGAAGTCGCCGTCGAGCCCGAGGGGCTGAGCAACAGCATGGTGCGCTTTATCGATACCGGTGTGGCGATGAGTTATGAAAATGCGCGCGTCTTCCACGCCTGGCTGGGAGACAAACTGCGGGAGATGGAGGAGTTGCATAAACTGCGCAACGCGTTCGAGAGCACTCCCACCGGCGGACAGGCTTAGTGCGTCCCGATGCGGCGAACCACGCACAGACTGAAGCCGAAAGTGGGGTCGGGCAATGAGTAAACCGGCGAGTGTCGTTTTTCTGGCGGTGATGCTGGCGCTCTGCGCAGGGCTGGCGGTGCTGCCTCGCTCTGTATCGGCCTTTCCGATGCCGGAGCGTTTGGAGTTCGAGATTTCCTACACCGGCATCCCGGCTGGCCGGGCGGTGCAGGAGGTAACCCTCGAAGGCAGCGAGGTGCATATCGTGTCCACCGCCAGGTCCGCCGACTGGCTGAAGGTCTTTTTCCCGGTGGAAGACCGGATAGAATCGGTGCTGATTTCAGGTTCGCCGCCCCTCTATATCGGGGTGCCCCGGTTGTATCGCGAGCGTATCCGCGAGGGGTGGACCCGCTTCCAAAAGGATGCGGTCTTCGACCGCCGGAAGCTTGAGGTCCGCACCAAGGACCTGTTGAAGAACAGTGAAACGACCAAGAGCATCACGAGGCGGACCTACGACACCCTGTCCAGCTTTTTCTATTTTCGTTCCATCCCGCTCCAGGTGGGCACGTCCTATTATATCGATATATTCGATTGCAAAAAGCTGTGGAACACTGAAGTGCGGGTTCTGCGTCGGGAAGTGATCGAGACCCCTCTGGGGAGGTTCAAGACGGTGGTGATCAAGCCGCTGCTCAAGTCGGAGGGAATCTTTGCCCGCACCGGCGACATGTATATCTGGCTGACGGACGATGACCGTCGCATACCGGTACTGATGAAATCCAAGGTCAAGATCGGCAGCATCACAGCCACCCTGGTGGGCGGAACCTACTGGCCGAACAAGAAGTAGCTGCGAATAAGATGGCTTTTATTGGTTTTGACGATTTGAATACCAGTAAACATTTTTCATAAGGAGACAGCAATCATGGGTATATTCGGAGGCGCGAACAAACGGGAGATTGAGGCTAAGGACGCGGAAATCTCCAAACTGGAGCAGATGATGGACAATGTGGACAACATCGTCATGCTCTGCGATACGACGACCGATAACAAGATCTTCTACATGAACAGGAAGGCCAAGGAACTGCTCAGCCGGCACCGCAGTGAACTCAACGCCGGGTTGGGCGGGGCCGATGCGGGCAATGCCTTCGGTAATTCCATCCACCAGTACCACAAGGACCCTTCCCGTATCCGCCGCTTGTTCGGCAATCCCCGGACGGATTTGCCCCACACCGCCGAGATACCCATCGGCAGCGTCACCCTGCGGACGACGGCCTACCCGGTTTGGGATAGCCTGGATTCCTCCAAGGTCTTGTGCTATATGGCCTGCTGGAGCGACATTACGGCCGAGAAGGCGGTGGTGGAACATCAGCGCCGGGAGATCGAGCGCAAGAACTACCTGGAGACCAGGGTCGAGCAGATCGCCACGGCCATGGAAGAGATGAGCATGACCGTCAACGAGGTGGCCCGCAACACGACCAATGCCTCGGATTCGGCCGCCAACGTCGCCGCAAATGCCTACGATGGGCAGAAGATCGTCAACCAGGCGGTCAGGGAGATGCAGAAGGTGGCCGAGATCGTCCGCAGTTCGGCCGCCATCGTCGGCGACCTGGGGGCGAAATCGGAAAAGATCAGCGAGTTTGTCACGGTGATCAATGAAATAGCCGAGCAGACCAACCTGCTGGCCCTCAACGCGGCCATCGAAGCGGCCCGCGCCGGTGAACAAGGCCGCGGGTTCGCCGTCGTCGCCGACGAGGTCCGCCGCCTGGCGGATCGCACCATGGCATCGACCAAGAAGATCGGCGCCATGGTCGCGGAGATTCAGACCGGAGCCGCCGAGGCGGTGGAGTCCATCGAAAAGGGGAAGAACGAGGCAGAAGGGAGCGAGCGTCTTTCCAAACATGTGGAGGAATCCTTGAATGGGATCGTCGTTTCCATCGATCAGATCAAGGACGTGATCTCCCAGATTGCCACCGCATCCGAGGAGCAGGCTGCCACGGCAACGGTCATTGCCGGCAATCTCGAAGAAATCTCCCACGGGGGGTGATGCCGTTCCCCGGCACCCCGGCGCATCGCGGCCGCTCGGCAGAACGGAGCGCCGTCGTCTCGTCGGTTGGGAAGTGGCCGCAAATAGGGAAGAAGCGCGCAGACGACGTCCCTGGTACAAGAGATACATGTACCAGGGAAGGTCCGAAGGCCGCTTCTTGTGTTTATGGACTCCTCGGCTAATCCCGGGGAGTTTCTGTTTCAGCGGTGCTGTCAGGGACAGGGCGCTGCGCGTATGGCGCGGGAGGGGGCCCGTTTGCGTCCTTGGCGGCCATGGAGATAATGCTTGCTTTTTTATTCTGTTACTAATATAGTAACAATATGCCGAACAACACGCAATTCTCCATAGCGGTGCATATCATGACCGGGCTCGGCTACAAGGACGGTGCGGACATGACCTCCAGCAGCCTGGCGAGGAGTGTTAATACGTGCCCCAGTTTTGTTCGGCGGGTTCTTTCCAAATTGTCCAAGGCGGGGCTGGTTCATACGACTACCGGCAAGGCGGGGACCTGTACGCTGGCCAAAAAAGCGAGCGAGATATCGTTGTTTGATATTTACGAGGCGGTGGATGCGCCGAAAGCCTTTTCAATCCATGGCTATGACGTCCAAAAACCATGCCCCGTGAGTTGTAATATCAAGGCTGCCCTGGAGAGGGTCTTGGAAAAGACGCAACTGTCGGTTGAGGAGAGTCTGAAGAGCATTACGCTTGAAGAGGTCGTTTCAGACGTCAAGAGAGTGTGATGCTTGGGGGCATGACTTGTGACGCTGAAGGTAGCGATTTTTGAAGATTCACTATAGCTTGGTTTGCCGCAACGAGCTTTCCCCTCTTCGCGGTGGCCAACGGTCACCGGTGAAGGTAAGCTGGGAATCAAGCCTGCAGGCTTGATTCCAAATCCGAGAGAAAGGAGGAACGGTCATGTTTACCGAACGCTTCAGGATTCGTCCCGTATCGCATTGTAAAGAAGGTTGCATGCGTTAGCCTGCCGCTCTCCGCGGCAGGCGCCTTCCGATCCCCCTGCCGTTCCTGCGGCAGGGGGATTTTTCGTCCGGCAACGGGCACCACGTTTCAGTGGGAAGGTGCCTCTGAGGAGCACTCTCCTCGTGACGGCTACTTCACAATCGGCCTGCCCAACTCCTTGGCCGCGTTCTCCACGGTCCCCAGGTTGATGATGTCCTCATAGCCCGCCTTTTTCAGCACATCGAAGGCAAGGGCGGTTCTGCGGCCGGTGCGGCAATAGAGATAGATTCTGGTCCTTTTATCCCCTGCCACCGTACCGATGCTTTCCCCGATCCGCTCGTGGGGGAGCAGCCGCGCCCCTTCCACATGCCCCGTATTCCATTCCGCTTCGGTCCTGACGTCGATAACCACGGATTCCCTGCCGGCACCAAAGGCTGTTGCGACGTAAAGCGCCAGCACGAACGTCAGGTACATGAACATGGTTTTTGCCATTTTCATTGTACGATTCACCTCCTTAATCCGCTCTGATAGTCGTTTGCACCCTGTAAACCACTGTAGCCACAAAAGACCGGATAATTCAAGAGGCTCAGGAAAACGTTAAACAGGGGGCTCTATCCAGACGGCAAATGGAGTATACTTTAAGTATGAATGAATGCCGGTGAGGAGTTCAGCCATGACCATCGAAATGAGAAAAGCGCGGGCAAAGATACTGAAACGGATATTGAATTCCCTGACGGTAGAGATCAGCGAACTCAAGGCGCGGGGAGAATCCGACACCGAGGAGCTTGATCTCGCTCGGAACGCCATCACGAAATTCTGCGACAAGCTGTGGCCCCTGTCCCTGGATACGGTCAAGATCAGGCACGCCCACCACGGCGCCAGGGGGCATCGCCACCATGGCCACCCCATGATGCGCGCGGCATGATGGGGGTGACAGGGGGGAAGAAGGTGAACTGCATCTGGTAATCTGCGGAGGCGGATTTTGGACGCCTGGGCCGCCACGCCGGCGAGAATGGCGCCGCCGGCGCTGCTCATGGCCGGGAACTGTGCGCCGGGCGGCCGATAAAACCTCCATCGGAGCGCCGGGCGTCCGACTTCTTCTCTCCGTGCCCCAAATGGATTGCCGCCTATTCTTCATACTCCCTGAACGTATCCGCAAAATCGATGACGCACATGCCTCCAAAGCCCGGATGAGGGCCGCAGGCGACCCCGGCGGTCCTGAAAACCGCGCTGAAGGTGTTCTTGCGATGCCCCCGGTCCGGCACCCCGTCGTCGACGATCAATTGCATGACCATGTTCCGGGCCTCGCTGGGGCCATAGCCGATATTCTCGGCGATCTGCCGGTTCCATTTCCCGTGCCGGTCGATCCGCTCCCGCATGCCGTGACTCTCCAGTCCGGTGTGGCCCGTGGCGCCGGAGCGCCCCTGCTCCTCCGCCAGTTCGGCCGCTGCCGCTGCCAGCCCGTCCGACCAGGCAAGGGGCGGCTGGGGTTTCAGGCGGGAGAGGTAGCGGATGGCCTCATCCACGGCCTTGACCCCTTCACGGGTCTGCATGCGCGTGTCGCTGCCCGGCAGCAGGAAATAGGTGCCCCGGAACCGGTTGCGGAACTCCCGCAGAAAGGCGGCATAGGTGCGCGGTGCGGTGCGGGCCAGGTTGATCTCTCCCAGGACCTGCGCGGCCAGGGTGTGATCCAGGGCCGCTGCCGGGGGGGCCAGCGCCAGAAGCAGAACGATGGTGGAACAAAGAAGTCTCATGTTTCGAAACCGCCGGTAAATAGCATGGTGCTTTTGTTTGAATTATACTTCATTAAAATACAATAAACAAAAAACAATAGAACAGAGGACACGGGTCTTCGTGCCGTTTGTCCCCATATTCGGGAAAATGCAGCAGTTATGGCTGGGGAGGCTTGCGAACAAGGCGCCGATTCGATTGACATGAACGACAAACGTTGCAGACGTCTGCCGGATGTTTTCAATTACCGTGTGGTGAACGTAGTGCCGGGCTTTGCTGCGACGGGCTATTTTCAGGTGGAGGTCCTTTGGCGGACCGCCGACCGCGAGGATTCTGGCCGCGGGGAGTTCGGCAAACAGGGGCAACCTATTTGCTGAGATAGTCCCCCAGCAGATCCCGGCTGTGCTCGTCCTCGTGGCAGTGGGCGCACAGGTTTTCCCAGTTGCTGCCGTCGGCAGGGTTGTTGTTGTGGTTGCCGTCCTTGTGGTGGACGGTCAGGAGGTGCAGGTTGGCCTGGTCGAATTCCCGGCCGCATTTGGCGCAGATCGGGCCGTGGATCTTCAAGGACTTTGTCCGGTAGTTGGCGCTGCCCTCTGTCTGCCGCCGCATGGCCTCTATGCGGGCCGCGGCTTCGGCGGCCGAGGGGAGCTTGACCGTGACCGGTCGTTTTGGGGGTGCCATGGTGAAATTCCTTTCTCAAAAAATGTTTCGGCAACGGCCGCTCACCCGTTCAGGAGCTTGACCGTGGCCCTGCCGTCGACATAGTAATCGATGATGTTCAGGCAGCCGTAGTTCTGTTCGATGTTGAACATCCCGGCCAAGGGTGCGCCGATGGCGCTCAAGAGCACGATACGGTTGACCCCGCCGTGCCCCACCACCAGTATCTCCTGCCCCTTGTGGCGCTCCACGATCTCCCCGATGACCGGCATGACCCGCGCCTCCACATCCAGCAGGTTCTCGCCCCGGGGCACCCGGTAGTTGACCAGGTCGTTCAGCCGCGCCTGCCATTCCATGGGCCAGCGCCGGGCGATTTCCTTCCAGGTCAGGCCCTCCCAGACGCCGATGTTCAGTTCCCGTAACTCCGGCCTCTTCACCGGTTCGATGCCGAACTGGCCGCAGATGATATCCGCGCCGATGGCGCAGCGCGACAGGTCGCTGGTGTAGCAGGCCGAGAGCGGTTTTCCGGCCAGGCGCTCCTTGAGAACATGGTACTGCTCCAGGCCGACATCGGTCAAGCCCACGTCGGTCTGGCCGTTGTAACGGGGCTGGTCGTGCCCTTCCACCTGGCCGTGGCGGATGAGGTAGATGCGGGTTGCCGGGGTCATGTCTGTATGGTTCCTTTCAAAGGTAGTCCGGGGGGATCAGGAAAACCTGATGGAGATGACCACCAGGGCCGCGATTTCGGCCAGTTCGCTGATGCAGCCCAGCACGTCGCCGGTCAGGCCGTCCAGCCGGCGCTGGAAGTAGCAGCGCAGCGCCACGGTCAACAGGATGACGGCGACGTAGGCGGAGAGGCCGGTAAGGGGCGGCAGCACAAATGCCGCTGCCAGGGTCAGAGCCAGGGCGGCAATCAGCCGCGCATTGCCGGTGCCCTGGATGAAGACCGCGCCCAGCCCCTCCTTGCGGGCATGGCGGGCGCCGGTCATGGCGAGGACCTGGGCGCAGCGGGCCAGGGCCGGAAAGAACAGCAGGGCCTGCATCTTGATGCTGGCCGGCACTGCCAGCAGGGCCTGCCATTTCAGGAGCAGGTCGAGGACGATGCCGACGACGCCGACTGCGCCGACCCGGGAATCCTTCATGACCTCCAGGAAGCGTTCCCGGCCGCCCCGGGCCGCGATGCCGTCGCATACGTCGGCCAGGCCGTCCAGGTGCAGGGCGCCGGTCACGGCGGCCAGGGCGGTCACCAGCAGCGCGTCGGCCAGCGGCCGGGCCAGCCAGGGAGTGATCAGCCAGTTGAGCCCGGCCAGCAGGGCGCCGATGGTCAGCCCCACCAGGGGGAAGACCGCCGTGGAACGCCCCAGGTCCCGGGCCTCGCAATTCACCTTGAAAGGGAGCGGTATGATGGTCAGAAACTGGAAGGCGACAAGATAGGGCTTCATGGCGTTACTTCGACGGGAGAGGTGATGACCAACTCCGCATAGCCGGTGGCGGTGTCGTGGCGGCGTGAGAAGCGCACGTCGGGCAGGATCGCCAGAACGATCTCTGCCGTTGTCAGGACGATGCAGCCGTCCAGCAGGTGCCCGCCCAGCACGCGGCCGGTGCTGTCGGCAAAGGCTATGTGCAGGTGCGGCCCCTGGGGGGAAAGGGTGCCGGAGAGGGAAACGATCTCCAGCGGCCCCTCGATGATGGTGCCGCCGCCTGAGCCGGCCAGCCGCAGGGCCGCCCGGCTCAGGCAGCCTGCGCAGCTGAGCACGCAGGCTGCCGGCAGTTCCCGATCCTGGAGCAGGCGGGATAAGGAGTTGCGAATGTCATCCCCCGGCCGTAGCCTGAGCGACAGCGATGTGATGGAACTGTACACGGAGTCTCTTTTCCTGCCGATGTGATCGTCAGATCTTATCCTGTTTCAGGTCATCTGCAAAGAGCTTTCCTGCGCCCCGGGAGGCACAGAAGTTGCCGCACATGGTGCAGGTGGCGCTGTCCTCGGGTATCCTGCTGGCGCGGATGGCCCGGGCGTCCTCGGGATAGAGGGCCAGTCGGAACTGCTTTTCCCAGTCCAAGTCGCGGCGGGCCTTGGACATCTCCTTGTCCCGTTCCCGCATCCTGTCCGGATATTTGTTCATGTCTCCGATATAGGCAGCGATCTTGGCGGCCTTGACCCCCTGGCGCACGTCATCTTCGTTGGGCAGGGCCAGGTGCTCGGCCGGGGTGATGTAGCAGATCAGGTCGGCGCCGAAGCGGGCCGACTGGGCCGCGCCGATGGCCGAGGTGAGGTGGTCGAAGCCGGGTGCCACGTCGGTGGTGATCGGCCCCAGCATGTAGTAGGGCGCACCGCCGCTCATGCGTTTTTGCAGTTTGATGTTCCCCTCGATCTCGTCCAGGGGGACATGCCCCGGCCCCTCCACCAGCATCTGGCACCCCATGTCGCGCCCCAGTTCGGCCAGTTCGCAGTTGATGACCAGCTCCTGGATCTGGGCCCGGTCGCTGGAATCATGGATGGCCCCGGCCCGGAGGCCGTTCCCCAGGGAGAGTACGGTGTCGTATTTTTTCAGGATCGCCACCACCCGGTCGAACTGCTCGTAGAGCGGGTTTTCCCGATTGTTGGCCAGCATCCAGGCCACCATGGAGACCCCCCCTTTGGAAACCAGGCCGCCGTAACGGTAGCCCTGCTTTCTGAGGCGTTCGATGGTGGAGAGGTTGATGCCGCAGTGCACCGCCATAAAGGCCATGCCGTCGGCGCATTGCCGCTCGATCAGGTCGAAAAGCTCTTCGGGGTCGAGCCGGTTCGGGTCGCCGTATTTGCGGGCCGCCTCGCAGAATGCCTGATAAAGCGGTACGTTGCCCACAGGGAGGTCAACACAGGCGATCACCTCGCGCCGTACCCGGTCCAGGTCGCCCCCTACGGAGAGTTCCATCAGGGTATCGGCCCCGCTTTCCAGGGCGGCACGCGCCTTGGCCACCTCGGCCTCGTAGTCGATGATGTCCGAGGAGGTGCCGATGGAGGCGTTGACCTTGGTGCGCAGGCCAAAGCCGATACCGGTTGCCCTGGGCTTGCGGCCGTGGTTCCAGGGGATGACGATCCGCCCCTCGGCCACCGTATTGCGCACGAACTCCGGCGCAAGCGCCTCGTCTGCCGCCACTGCCGCCATCTGTGGGGTGATGATGCCCTCGCGGGCCGCTTCTATCTGCGTTTTCATGGTGGAATGATCCCCTTGTCCGGTTATAGTTGTTCCGCTACCCCAGCCTGCTCGAAGGTGGCCATCTCTTTCAAAACCTTGACCCCGGCTTCGATCAGGCTCATGGACAAGGCGGCGCCGGTGCCTTCTCCCAGGCGCATATTCAGGTCCAGGATCGGCGTGGCGCCGATCCGTTCCAGCATGAAACGGTGGCCGATTTCCACCGACGCATGGGCGGCAAAGATATAGTCGCGCACATTCGGGTGTAATTCCGAGGCGATCAATGCCCCGGCGGTGGAGATGAAGCCGTCCACCACAACCGGGATGGCATTGGCTGCGCATCCCAGCACCAAGCCGGCAATGGCGGCGATCTCCAGTCCCCCCACCTTGGTCAGTACGTCCAGAGGGTCCTTCGGGTCGGGGCGGTTGAGGGCCAGCCCCTGTTCGATGACGCGAATCTTGTTCGCCAGGGCGGCGTCGTTGATGCCGGTGCCCCGGTGGGTCAGCTCCTTGACCGAAATGCCGGAGATGGCGGCGATGATGGCCGAGGAGGGGGTCGTATTGCCGATGCCCAGTTCCCCCGTTCCCGCCATGGCAACCCCTTCCGCCTTGCACTGGTCGGCCTGGTCGATGCCGACCTTCAGGGCTGCCAGAGCTTCGTCGCGGGTCATGGCCGGTCCCTTGGCGAAGTTTTTGGTGCCGCGGGCCACCTTGCGGTCGATCAGGCCAGGGGCGCCGTTGAAGTCGTAGTCCATCCCCACATCCACCAGCCGTACCTCGACCCCGGCATGGCGGGCAAGCACGTTGACCCCGGCGCCGCCGGCCAGCATGTTAAAGGCCATCTGGGGCGTGACCTCTTTCGGGAAGGCCGAAACCCCCTCGTCGGTCACGCCATGGTCGCCGGCAAAGGTGAAGATGACCTTCTTCGTGGTGTCGGGATTCATGGTGCCGCTGATGGCGGCGACACGGCGCCCGAATTCCTCCAGCCTGCCCAGGGAACCCAGGGGTTTGGTCTTGTTGTCCAGTTTTGCCTGGGCCTGTTGCAGCAGTTCGGCGTTGACCGGTTTGATGCGTTCCAGCGTGGTCTCTAGGATGTTCATCGATAATCTCCTTTTGTGAGCTTGTTTGTTGAATGTGCGGCTATTTCAACCTGAGCGGTATCCCGCTGATGGCCACATACGCCTCGTCCGCCATGGCCGCCAGGAGTTGGTTAGCTTGGCCGGCGATGTCGCGGAAACGGCGCGCCAGGCGGTTTTCCGGCACGATCCCCTGGCCCACCTCGTTGGACACCACAATGACCGGGGTCCGCATCTCCCGCAGGGTGGCCGTCAGGCGGCGCACATCCTCCATGATGCGGGCCTCGGCGTCTTCTTCCCGCTCGTCGTAGTGAAAGAGCAGGTTGGAGAGCCACAGGGTGAGGCAGTCCACCAAAACCGCCTCGCCGGTGCCGTCGCAACGGGCCAGGGCATGGGACAGATGCAGGGGCTCCTCAATGGTCTGCCAGGCATCGCCCCGGCGCAGACGGTGTCTTTTGACCCGCTCCGCCATCTCGTCGTCCAGCGCCTGGGCCGTTGCCAGGTAGCAGAGCGGCGCGCCGAATTGTCGGGCCAGTTCCTCGGCGAAACGGCTCTTGCCGCTTCGCGCCCCGCCGGTAATGAAGATTGTTTTGGCCATACGTTCCTCGCGGCAGTTATTTGCGAACAACTCTTGACGAAAAAAGCCCCTGCCAAATGAACTCATGGGCAGGGGCTCGAAAATACCTGGATGAAAGTTGCTATCCGGCTCCGGCCCCTCGTTCCACGGAGGTCCCAAAAGCATCGGCATGGCAGGTTTCCTGGCTTGGGGATCATTCCTCTGCCGCGCCTTCCCAGGTTTCCCCAGTGGCGTTCTGCGGCATCGGTCCCCCCTTACAGTTGCGGGACAGCGAGGGAGTTGCACCCTCTTCCCTTTTAACCGCGCTGATCACGAGCGCGGCACCAGACCGGTTGATAAACAGTTGCGGATTTTGTACCAGACGGCACGGCAATTGTCAAAACGGAAAGTAAAGAGCGCAACGCCCTTGTTGCGGTTTTACCGATAGTTGCCCGTATTTATTTGCATATTTAATTTGCCTGCGCCGGGTAGTACTGCGATGCCTGCCACGCCGGGGTGGGGCGGCGGATGAAGCCTTTTCGGCAAGCATGACGGTCTGTTGGGAAAAAAATTATCACACCCCTTGATTTTTACCCCCCTGTTGATTATATTCCCCTACGTTAGCACTCGGTCGTTGCGAGTGCTAATCTTGTCTATGATTTTACACCACCAACGGTAATAGAAAGGAGAAGGACACATGAGTTTGAGACCACTTCAGGACCGCATCCTCGTCAAGAGGGTCGAAGAAGAAACCAGGACGGCTGGGGGGCTCTTCATCCCTGAAACCGCTAAGGAAAAACCGCAGCGTGGCGAGATCGTGGCTGCCGGAAACGGCAAGAAGACCGAAGACGGCAAGGTTTTGCCGCTGGACGTGAAGGTGGGGGACAAAGTCCTGTTCGGCAAATATTCGGGCACCGAGATCAAGGTGGACGGTGAAGAGTTCCTGATTATGCGGGAAGAAGACATCCTGGCCATCGTAGAATAGAGCGGCTTCGCCAAAGGTCCATCTGCGGCGTTGCTTTCGTCGCGGGACACTCAACGTACCTCCGGTACGCCTCGCGCCCCGCTCCTTGCGCGCCTTGCATCTGGAGTCTTTTGCCGTGCCGCAATAAGATCACACCATAAAAATTTCATACATGGAGGAATAAAACATGGCTGCAAAGATTATCAAGTTCGACCAGGACGGTCGTAACGCCATTCTGAAGGGTGTCAACACCCTGGCAGACGCCGTTAAGGTTACTCTCGGCCCCAAGGGTCGTAACGTCGTTATCGACAAATCCTTCGGCGCGCCGCTGATCACCAAGGACGGCGTGACGGTTGCCAAGGAAATCGAACTGGAAGACAAATTCGAAAACATGGGCGCCCAGTTGGTGAAGGAAGTCGCTTCCAAGACCTCCGACGTTGCCGGTGACGGCACCACCACCGCCACGGTTCTGGCCCAGGCCATCTACCGTCAGGGCTCCAAGCTGGTCGCTGCCGGTCACAACCCGATGGAGATCAAGCGCGGCATCGACAAGGCCGTGGAAACCATCGTGGATGAACTGAAGAAAATCTCCAAGCCGATCAAGGACCACAAAGAGATCGCCCAGGTCGGCACCATCTCCGCCAACAACGACAAAACCATCGGCGACATCATTGCCGAAGCCATGGAGAAGGTCGGCAAGGAAGGCGTCATCACCGTCGAGGAAGCCAAGGCGATGGAAACCAGCCTGGAGACCGTGGAAGGGATGCAGTTCGACCGCGGTTACCTCTCCCCCTACTTCGTTACCGATCCGGAGCGCATGGAAGCGACCCTCGAGAACGCCGTGATCCTGATCCACGACAAGAAGATCTCCAACATGAAGGACCTGCTCCCGGTTCTTGAGCAGACCGCCAAAACCGGCCGCCCGCTGCTGATCATCGCCGAAGACATCGAAGGCGAAGCGCTGGCTACCCTGGTGGTCAACAAACTGCGCGGCGTGCTGAACGTCGCTGCCGTCAAGGCTCCCGGTTTCGGCGACCGCCGCAAGGCCATGCTGGAAGACCTGGCCATCCTGACCGGCGGCCAGGTGATCTCCGAAGAGGTCGGTTTCAAACTCGACCAGACCACCATCGAGATGCTGGGCCGCGCCAAACGCATCACTATCGATAAGGACAACACCACCATCATCGACGGCGACGGCAAGGAAGAGGCCATCCAGGGCCGCGTGAAGATGATCCGCGCCCAGATCGAGGAAACCACCAGCGATTACGACCGCGAGAAGCTTCAGGAGCGTCTGGCCAAGTTGGTGGGCGGCGTTGCCGTCATCAAGGTCGGTGCCGCTACGGAAGTCGAGATGAAAGAGAAAAAGGCCCGCGTGGAAGACGCGCTGCACGCTACCCGCGCAGCCGTTGACGAGGGCATCGTCCCCGGCGGCGGTGTGGCTTACATCCGCGCTCTCAAGGTGCTGGACGGCCTCGAGCTGACAGCCGAGCAGCAGTTCGGCGTCAACGTGGTCAAGGCCTCCCTGGAAGCTCCGATCCGCCAGATCGCCGACAATGCCGGCATCGACGCCTCCATCGTGGTGGACAAGATCAAGAACGGCAAGGATGCTTTCGGCTACGACGCCTCCTCCGACGAGTATGTCGACATGATCAAGACCGGCATCATCGACCCGACCAAGGTCTCCCGTTCGGCCCTGCAGAACGCCTCTTCCATCGCCGGCCTGATGCTGACCACCGAGGCTTTGATCGCCGAGAAGCCGAAGGAAGAATCCGCACTTCCTGCCATGCCGGGCGGCGGCATGGGTGGCATGGGCGGCATGGGCGGCATGTACTAATCGGGTAACGCCGCTTTTACGCAGCTCGGCGTTGTCTTCGTCAGTCACTCGTGCGGCGTAGCGCCCCTCATCCTATCCTTCTCCCAGGGGGAGAAGGGATACTGTTACCCTCTCCCTCTGGGAGAGGGTGGCCAAAGGCCGGGTGAGGGACTCCTCGCTCTTCCTCGGCGCCTTGATCTGACGAAAAATCGACGTTCCTGCTACTGGTATGAAAAAAGGAAAAGGCCGGAGACACCATGTCTCCGGCCTTTTGCGTTTAAACTATTGCCTGGGGGGAGTTTACATCATATTATGGCGCCGCTGGCAGACTCTATTGGCTGAAAGAGGGGGAGAACATGGAGCTGATCGGAAAAGCCCTGACCATGAGCGACCTGGTTGCCTATCAGGACGGTTCGGTGGTCAGCAAGACGTTGATCGACAAGACAATCGGAACGGTGACGCTGTTTTCCTTCGATGCCGGGCAGGGGCTTTCCGAACATACCGCCCCCTACGACGCCTTTGTGCAGGTGGTGGACGGCGAGGCCGAGGTGACCATCGAGGGGAGCCCCCAGACGGTGGGGGCCGGCCAGATGATCATCATGCCGGCCAACAAACCCCATGCACTCAAGGCGGTCAAGCCGTTCAAGATGCTGTTGGTGATGATCCGCGCGTAACCACATCCGCCACGCCGGTACGCCGGTACGCCGAATACGCAGGGGCGCGCAGAAGCTTTTTCCGTCGTATGCCGCTGTCCTTGGTGCAGCCTCCGTCGCCGCATGGTGGGAGAGAGAGAACAAAATGTCTGAAAAAACCGCCGTATTGCTGCTCCAGATGGGCGGCCCGGATTCCCTGGACGCCGTTGAACCGTTTCTCTGCAACCTGTTTTCGGACCGGGACATCATCCGTATCGGCCCGGCCTTTCTGCAGCCGGTGATTGCGCGGATCATCTCACACCGGCGCGCCAAGACGGTGGTCGAGTATTACCGCCGGATGGGGGGAAAGTCGCCCCTGCGTGAGTTGACCGAGCGGCAGGGCGCTGAGTTGGAAAAGGTTCTGGGGGAGCGGTATCGCTGCTTCGTGGCCATGCGCTACTGGAAGCCGGACACTACTTCCGCCCTGGCGGCCATCAAGCGGGAAGGCATCAGCCGGGTCGTGGCGCTGTCGCTCTACCCCCACTACTCCCGGGCTACCACCGGTTCCAGTTTCAACGAGTTGGAACGGGTGCTGGCCCAGGCAAAGGTGCGCTTCGATCTGAGCGCTATCCGCCAGTTCTACGATCATCCCGGTTATATCGGGGCCCTGGTTGAGAAGGTCGAACAGGGGCTGGCCGAATTTGCCGACCGAAGCGCCGTGCAACTGGTTTTCTCGGCCCACGGCCTGCCCCGGTCGTTCATCGATTCCGGCGACCCCTACCTGGACCATATCCAGGCCACGGTGCGGCTGGTGATGGAGCATTTCGGCGGCATCTCGCACCATCTGGCCTTCCAGTCGCGGGCCGGTCCGGTCAAGTGGCTGGAGCCCTCCACCGAGAGCACGATCGGGGAACTGGCGAAGGCTGGCTGCAGGGATCTGTTGATGGTGCCGCTTTCGTTCGTCTCCGATCACATCGAAACCCTCTACGAAATCGATATCCAGTACCGGGAAGAGGCACAGAAACTGGGCATTGCAAACTTTCGGCGCAGCGAGTCCCTCAACAGTTCACCGGCATTTATCCAGTGTCTGGCCGATCTGGTGCGTTCGTTGGAGTAGCACCCGCCTTTCGGAGGCTTTCCCTGTTTGCGGGAGAACGTTGCAAAAAACAGACGGTAACAATTTATAAGGAGGTAGGTTTATGAAAGCATTCGTTTCAACTCTGACGGTCCTGGTGGTGGCGCTGGCCATCGGGAGTATGGCACTCGCCGACGACCCCATGGGCGGCATGAATGGCGGCTGCGCCAAGTGCGCCCAGAACGCTGGCCAGTCCGCGCAGTTCAGAAAATTTCAGCAGGACACCCTGGACTTGCGCCAGGAAATGATGAACAGGCGTTTCGAGTTGCAGCGTGAAAACCTGAAGGGCGTCCCGGATGCCGCCAAAGTGGCGGCTTTGCAGGCCGATATCGCCGCAATCCAGGCCAGGATCGGTGCAATACGTGTCCAGAGCGGTCTCCCCACGAACGGAAAACGTGACGGTGAGTGCGTCGCAATGGGCATGGGGTGCGGCAGGGGCATGAATCCAGGCTGCAACGGTAAGCCGTGTCCGAACTGCCCCTGATGATGCCAGGTGGGGCAGCCGGGACCGGGCATATCTCGCGAACAAATTTATCGATCTATTATATGAAGGAGAACCGCAATGTTGAGAAGATCAATAGTGGCCCTTATGGCTGTTTTCATATTCGCCGGTATAGCTTGTGCCGCCGGCACGGCAAAGAATCCGGTTGTCCTGATGGAGACCAGCCAGGGCGCCATCAAGCTGGAACTGTTCGAAAAGGAGGCGCCCATTAGCGTCAAGAATTTCCTCGGGTATGTCAACAAGGGGTTCTATAACGGTACGATCTTTCATCGCGTCATCAACGGCTTCATGATCCAGGGGGGCGGCTTTACCACCGACTTCGTCCAGAAACCGACCGTCAGCCCCATCAAGAACGAGGCGACCAATGGCCTGACAAATGACCGCGGCACCATCGCCATGGCCCGTACCGGCATGCCGGACAGCGCCACTGCGCAATTTTTCATCAATGTGGTGAACAACCGCATGTTGAACCGCCCCAGCCCGGACGGCTACGGCTATGCCGTTTTCGGCAAGGTCATTGAGGGGATGGACGTGGTGGACAGGATCAAAGCGGTCAGGACCGGATTCCACCACGGCATGGGGGATGTGCCCGAACAGCAGGTGGTGATCAAGTCCGTGAAGGTGCTGAAATAGGCTGCGCGTCGGTACGTTGCGCAGCGTAACGCCCCAAGGGGCGAGGGGAGGGGATATGACGGTTCACTGGATTCGCACGATGATGGCGGCAGCGGCACTGGTTGCGGTAATGGCCCATCAGCTGTGGGGCGCCGGCGGCGAGGCGGCGGTGACCACCTCGACCATTGCCGAACAGACCGGCGTGGCGGTGACCATCTATAATTCCAGCCTCGGCCTGGTCAAGGACCTGCGCGTGCTGCACCTGCCCAAGGGGGGCAGCGAACTGCGTTTCATGGATGTGGCCACGGCCATTATGCCGGCCAGCGTCCATATCCGCTCGCTCTCGGACGCGGCCAGCCTGAATGTCCTGGAACAGAACTACGAGTACGACCTGCTCAGCCCGCAGAAACTGCTGGACAAGTATGTGGGCAAGGAGGTCAAGCTCTACCAGAAAAATCCCTACAGCGAGCGGGAAGAGGTGGTGACCGCCACGCTCCTCGCCAACAACGACGGGCCGGTATTCAGGATCGGCAACGAGATCACCTACGGCCATCCGGGGCGGGTGATCTTCCCCCAGGTGCCGGACAGCCTGATCGCCAGCCCAACCCTGGTGTGGCTTCTGGAGAACAGCCGTGAAAAGGCGCACACGGTGGAGGCCGCCTACCTGACCAGCGGCATCACGTGGCGCGCCGATTACGTCATGACCCTCAACGAACGGGACGACAAGGCCGATCTGGGCGGGTGGGTCACCATCACCAACAACAGCGGGGCGACCTATCGCAATGCCGTCGTCAAGCTGGTGGCCGGGGATGTGAACCGGGTTCGCGACGAGGTGCAGCCGCGCTATGGGGCCAAGAAGGCCATGAAGATGGAGGTGGCCGCTCCGGCGCCCCAGTTCAGGGAGGAGGGGCTGCTGGAGTACCACATGTACGCACTCCAGCGCCCCTCCACCATCAAGGACAACCAATCCAAGCAGATCAGCCTGTTTACCGCAGCCGACATACCGGTGCGCAAGGAATTGCTCCTGTCCGGCGCCTCCTATTACTATCAGGATGCCTACGGCGGCGATATCGCCAAAAAACAGAAGGTCGGCGTGTATATCGAGCTGGAGAACCGGGAGAAGAACCACCTGGGGATGCCGTTGCCCAAGGGAACCGTGCGGGTCTACAAAAAGGACGGCGACAAGTCGCTCCAGTTCGTGGGCGAGGATGCCATCGACCACACCCCCCGGGACGAAAAGGTGCGCATCAAGCTGGGGGATGCCTTCGACGTGGTGGCCGACAAGAAGCAGACCGACTGGAAGAAACGCGCCAAGGACAGCTACGAGGCGGCCTACGAGATCTCCATCCGCAACCACAAGAAAGAGGCCGTCGTGGTGCGGGTGACGGAACCGGTCCCGGGCGACTGGCAGGTGCTGAACTCCACCCATGACTACGTCAGGGCCAATTCCGGGACCCTGGAGTACAAAATACCGGTACCGGCGGATGGTGAAACGAAGCTGGCCTATCGGGTGTCAATGCGCTATTAGGCGAATGGTTCGCCCCCCGGTTTTCCTGGAAAGCCGGGGGCTCCCACTCTACGGTGACCTGCCGTGAACAAATTTTTCGCAACCTTCCTCGATGTTCTTTTCCCTCCGCTCTGTCACCTCTGCCGGGCGTTCATCCCCGATGCCGGCCCCGTGCACATCTGTCCGGCGTGCCGGGAACGGATGCCCGCCGTGGCCCATCCGCTCTGCCCGGTGTGCGGCATTCCCTTCCTGGGGGTGGGTGACGACCATGTGTGCGGCGCGTGCCGGCAGTCAAAGCCCGATTTTGCAGCTGCCCGGGCGGCATTGATCTACGAGGGGGAGTGCCGCGAACTGATCCACGCCTACAAATATCGCTATAAAACCCATCTGCGCCGCCCCCTTGCCCTGCTGACGGCCGCCCCTCTGCGGGATTTTGTCGCCGCATGCGCCCCGGAGCTGATCGTACCGGTGCCGCTGCACGTCCGGCGACTCAGGGAGCGTGGTTTCAATCAGGCTGTGTTGCTGGGCGAAACCTGGTCACGGGAATGGGGCATCCCCTTGGAGCGCGGCGCCATGCGGCGCATCCGGTGGACCGAACCGCAGATCACCCTGACCGCGGCGCAACGGCGCGATAATGTCAAAGGGGCCTTCGACGTCAGGGACGCCGCTGTCGTAAAGGGGCGGCGCGTGTTGCTAGTGGACGATGTCTACACCACCGGCAGCACCGTGAAGGAGTGTGCCCATGTGCTCACGGCCGCCGGCGCCGGCGAGGTGGTGGTCGTGACGGTCGCCAGGGCCGTGGAAAGTTGAGCCGAAGCCTGTGGGAACCCTCGTGGAAACCATCGTCGCTTTGTGTAGAATTTTGAAAGTATTTTGGTTAGTTTTGTTGACGTGTGCGGTGTATTTTTGTTATAGATGGTGGTACGTAACGATGTAACCTCCGGGAGGAACTATGCGTCTGTCAACAAAAAGTCGGTACGGCCTGAGGGCTCTTTTCGACATTGCCTATAACTGTGGCAATATGCCGGCCCAGATTCAGGACATCTCCCGCCGCCAGCAGATATCACCCCGTTATCTCGAACAGATCTTCCAGAACCTCAAGCGGGCCGGGATACTGAAAAGCAAGCGCGGGCCTCAGGGGGGATACTGCCTGGCCAAAAAGCCCGAGGAAATCACGGTTCTTGACGTACTGTGCGCCACCGAACTGGACGTGCTCCTGGTGGATTGCACCGGGGCGACGCCGAAAAAACGCAACCGCAAGACCGACTGCCCCTTTGAGGGACAGTGCGTGACCCAGACTGTCTGGGAAGAGGCCACCACGTTACTCAACACCCTGTTCTCCGGTATAACCCTCCAGACCCTGTGTCAGCGCGGATTGGATATGGGAATCAAGAAGGAGCAGGACCACCGCTTCATGTACTACATCTAGGGAACGCGGTTTTCCGCCATGTCCCGCACACCGCGGCCGTGCAGGAACCTGCGCCCGCAGACCTTATGCCAGGATAACAACATGCCCATTGCCATCAGCACAAATGCCATCGAACAGATCGGCGCCACGCCACTCGTGAAGCTTTCCGGATTGACGGAGGCGGGGGCGGCCGAAATCTATGCCAAGGTTGAATCCTTTAACCCTGGCGGCAGTATCAAGGACCGCATCGCCCTGGCGATGATCGAGCGGGCCGAGCAGGACGGCTGCCTCAAGCCGGGGGCGACGATTGTCGAGCCGACCAGCGGCAATACCGGCATTGGTCTGGCAATGGTCTGCGCGGTGAAGGGGTACCGGTTGGTGCTGACCATGCCCGAGTCCATGAGCATGGAACGCCGACGCCTCTTGACGGCTTACCGGGCCGAGCTGGTGCTGACGCCTGCTTCGCAGGGCATGAAGGGGGCGGTGCAAAAGGCCGAAGAACTGGCTGCCGAAAAGCACTGGCTGTTGCCGCAGCAGTTCAGCAATCCCGCCAACCCGGAGGCCCATCGCCGCACGACGGGCCCCGAGATCATCGCGGCGATGAAGGGGCTGAGCATCGACGGCTTTGTGGCCGGGGTCGGCACCGGTGGAACCATCACCGGGGTCGGCGAGGTGCTCCGCCACCACAACCCGGCTGTCCACATTGCCGCCGTCGAGCCGGCCGGCTCGCCCGTCCTGTCCGGCGGCCTGGCGGGGCCCCACAAGATTCAGGGGATCGGTGCCGGTTTCATCCCCGACGTGCTCAATACCTCGATTTATCAGGAGGTAATCGCCGTACCCGATGCTGAAGCCTACAGCGCTGCCCGCACCCTGGCGGCCAAACAGGGGCTCTTGAGCGGGATATCGAGCGGCGCGGCCCTGGTGGGCGCCGTGCGGGTGGCGAAAAAGCTGGGGGCCGGCAAGAACGTGGTCGTGATCCTGCCGGATACGGGAGAGCGGTACCTCTCCATGGAAGTCTTCGATTAACCGGTTGTCGAAAATCTCCTGTGGGGCCGATCAGCCGAAGCTGATCATCTCCGGCGGCAGTTCCGCCGGTTGCCCCCGGAGCAAGCAGGTCAGCAGGCGCCGAATCCTTTCCGGGGCCGGCGGGCAGCCGGGCAGGAACGCATCCACCCCGATGACCTGATGCAGCGGCACCGCACGGGGCAAAAGGTGCGCCACGCCATGTTCCGGCGCCGCCTCACCATAGACCCGCCCCAGAGTGGCGGCAAGACCGGACGGGTTGCGCAGGGCGCTCACATTGCCGTTCACGGCGCAGTCCCCCAGGCTTACCACACAGGCGCTCCGCTCTCTGATGATCCCCGCCATCTCCCGATTGTCCTCATTCGCCACCGCTCCCTCCACCAGGACGATATCCACCCCGTGAGGATATTCCTTGATATCCGCCAGGGGGGAATAGACCAGATCGCACTGTTCCAGCACCCCCAGCAGGTCGCCGTGCAGGTTGAGCAGGCTCATGTGACAGCCTGAACAGCCGGAGAGCCAGACGGTGGCAAGCCTGGGGCGCGTCATTTCCGGCTCCTTCGCCACTCGGATAACCTCTCCATATCTATGGTCGCTTTTTGGGTCGGCGCGTCCTTTTCGAAGAGCGCTCCGGTGGGGCACGCCTGCACACATTTGCCGCACCCGGTGCAGGTGGTGCTGGTTCCCCACGGTTGCGCCAAATCGCAGATGATCCGGCTGGCCGCCCCCCGCCCGTCGACATCCCAGGTATGGGCCCCCTCGATCTCGTCGCAGACCCGGACGCAGCGGCGGCAGAGGATGCACCGGTTGTGGTCGATCCCGAAACGCGCGTGGCTGATATCAACCCCGGCCTGGGGCGAGATAAAGGCAAAACGCACATGGTCGATGCCGAGGCGCGCCGCCAGGTCTTGCAATTGGCAGTGCCGGTTCATCACACACACCGCGCAGCTATGGTTGCGTTCCGCCAACAGCAGTTCCACGATCATGCGCCGCGCCGCCGTCAGGCGTTCCGTGTCGGTCGTCACCACCATGCCCTGCTCGGCGCGCGTGGCGCAGGCCGGGACCGGGCGGGGATACCCCGCCACCTCAACCAGGCAGACCCTGCACGCACCGGCCGGGATCAGCCCCCCCAGATTGCAGAGGGTCGGGATGTCGCTACCCGAGCGGCGCGCTGCCGACAGGATGCTCTCGCCCCGCCGGGCGCTTACGCTGCGATTGTTTATGGTAAGCGTCAGTCGCGGCATGGGACCCCCTCCATGGCACAGACGCCGGTTGGGCAGCGCCGGTCACGGACGTGGCTTTCGTACTCCTCCCGGAACCAGCGCAGGGTGCTGAGCACCGGCGTGGGGGCCGCCATGCCGAGGCCGCACAGGCTGGTTTCCTGCATAAACCGGCAGAGTTGCTCCAGTTGAGACATGTCGTCCGAGGTCGCCTCGCCGGCGGCTATTCGGTCGAGCAGGCGTGCCGCCTGCTGGGTGCCTGTCCGGCAGGGGGCGCATTTGCCGCAGCTTTCGTCCTGACAGAAATGCATGAAAAAACGGGCCACATCCGTCATGCAGCGCTGGTCGTTCATCACGATCAGACCGCCGGAGCCCATGATGGTGCCGAGCCCCTTGAGCGACTCGTAGTCCACCGGCACATCCATATGGCCGGCCGGGATGCAGCCGCCGCTGGCGCCGCCGGTCTGGGCCGCCTTGAAACTGCCGCCGCTCACGCCGCCGGCCATGGCCAGCAACTCACGCAGCGGCGTCCCGAGCGGTACCTCCAGCACCCCCTCGGTGGCCACGTCGCCGGAGATGGAAAAGACCTTGGTGCCGCTGTTACCCGGTGTCCCCATGGCCCTGAACCAGGCCGCGCCGTTGCGGATGATCGGGGCGATACAGCCGAAGGTCTCCACGTTGTTGATCAGGGTCGAGCCGCCCCACAGGCCGCGTTGGGCCGGGTAGGGGGGGCGGATGACCGGCTGGCCGCGCCGTCCCATGACGGAAGCCATCAAGGCCGTCTCTTCGCCGCAGACGAAGGCTCCCGCCCCGATGCGCAGGCGGATGCGGAAGGAAAAGCCGCTCCCCAGGATGTTGCGCCCCAGCAGGCCGGCCTTGCCGGCATCGGCGATCGCCGCCCCCAGGCGTTGGGCGGCCAGGGGGTATTCTCCCCGCACGAAGATGAAGCCGTCGCGGGCCCCCACGGCATATCCGGCGATGACCATGCCTTCCAGCAGCCGGTGCGGGTCGGACTCCATCAGGGTGCGGTCCATGAAGGCGCCCGGGTCGCCCTCGTCGCCGTTGGCTACCACATATTTCCGCCTGCCACTGGCCGCTCGTACCAATTCCCATTTCGTGCCGGTGGGGTAGCCGCCCCCGCCGCGGCCGCGCAGACCGCTGGCGCCGATCTCGCCACAGACCTGCTCGGGCGTCATCTTCCCGATGGCGTGGGCCAGGGCGCGGTAGCCGCCGGCGGCCCGGGCGCTGTTCAAGTCGTTCGGATCGATCCTGCCGCACTGCTCCAGGACGATGCGTGTCTGTCGGGCGATGAAGGGAAAGTCGGGCGCCAGGCGGCCCTGCCCGGGGGGAGCGCCGGCCAGGTGCGCGGCAACCGTCGTGCAGGCGGCTTGGGGCGTCATGCGTTCGTAATAGGCCGCCGGATGGCCATCCCGCTCGATCCTGATCATGGGGCCGCGGCTGCACGGTCCCATACAGCCGGTGCCGATGACGGCAATGGGGGCTTCGCCCCAGGTTTCGCGAAGCGCCCGCAGCACCCCGGCGGCGCCGGAGGCAAGGCAGGGAGAACCGAGGCAGACAGAGATCTTCAGGCCACCGCCGCGTGCCGTTGCCCCTTTGTCCTTCGGTCCGGGCGTCTTCACGGCGACGTGTCCCCCCCATCCCGGCGGGTCGCCAGACGCTCCACGAGGGGTTCAAAGGATGCGTGGGGGCAGGCCTCGCCGTCGAGCATGACCAGCGGTGCCAGCCCGCAGGCGCCCAGACAGCGCACGTTTTCCAGTGTCAGGCTGCCGTCGGGGGTGGCTGCACCGCAGGGGATGCCCAAATGCCGCTCCAACCGTTGCAAAAGCCTGGAGCCGCCTTTGAGGTGGCAGGAGGTACCGGTACAGACCGTACAGCGGTGCCGGCCGGGCGGTTCGAGTCGAAAGGCGTGATAGAAGCCGGCCACCCCGTAGACGAGGCTGGGAGGAAGCCTGAGCCGCGCAGCTATCAGGCCCAGCACCTCGCGATCCAGCCAGCCGAACTGCCGCTGGGCGGCGTGCAATATCTCGATGAGGCTGTCCGGGCGTCGGCGCTGCTGCTGCATGACGCGCTCAAGGGCCCGGTAGCGGTCGTCTTCACGATGTGGTGCATGGATATTCATCCCGGTTGCCTTTACGCCGAACGAAATACGCTGCCGTTTCCAATAGTATCACCGGCCCGGCGATACTCAATGGGCGGCACCGCAAAAAGCAAAGCCCTCTCCGGTGGCGGAAAGGGCTTTGCAGCAAGCAGGCAGGCTAAGAGAGGCCTTAGTTCAGGTCCAGGATCATGGCGTTTTCGTCACAGTCCGGGAACTTGACGCATTTGATGCAGTCGCCCCAGACCTTTTGGGGCAACTCGGACTTGTCCACCAGGCGGAAACCGAGGGTGGCGAAAAAGTCGGGCCTGTAGGTCAGGCAGAAAATGCGCCTGAGGCCGATCTGGCGCGCTTCGTCGATGCAGGCCTGCACCAGCTGGCTGCCGATGCCCCTGCGGCCGACCTCCTCGGCCACCGCCACGGAGCGCACTTCGGCCAGGTCATCCCAAACGATATGCAGAGCGGCCGCTCCCAGGAGCTTGCCGTCGTCCACAACGACGTAAAAATCGCGTATCGATTCATACAGTTCCGACAGGGAGCGGGAGAGCATGTCCCCCTGGCCGGCGTACTTCATCAACAACTTCTGGATGGCCTTGACGTCGCTAATCTGGGCCTTACGGATCATTCCTTTTCTCCTAATGTATCCCCACGTGCACCGGCACCGGCTTCAACACCCTGACCAGTTCCGCTGGCGCCATTGCTACCAGGTAACCGCGCTTCCCGCCATTGATGTAGATCTTCTCCAGCCCGGCGACGGTTTCTTCCAGATATACCGGCATCTGCCTGCGCGTGCCGAAGGGCGAGGTGCCCCCCACCTGATAGCCGCTGTGCTTTTGGGCCGTCTCCGGGGTGCAGGGGGCGATCTGCTTGACACCGATGATGCGGGCCAGCTCCTTGGTCGAAACCTGCAAATCGCCGTGCATCAGGATGATGAGCGGCTTTTTTGCTTCATCCTCCATGATCAGGGTCTTGATCACGCAGTGTTCGTCGACTCCCAGCTCCCGGGCGGAAACGGCCGTGCCCCCCTTTTCCTCGTAGGCGTAGAGGTGGTCGGTGAATTCGACCTTTTCGGCCCGCAATTGGCGGACGGCCGGGGTTATGGGCGTCTTTTCCTTTGCCATTTACCTTAAAACCTTACATCTGCCACAGAGGCACGGAGACACAGAGAAAACCAGGAGAAAGAACAAAACAAAAAATCCTCAGAGTAAAATTGCCCTTTTGGTTTCTCGTCTATCAGCCGTTCTCCGTGTCTCTGTGTCTCTGTGGCAGATGTTGAATTTAGTCGGTTCCGAATTCAGCAGATCCTGGGCAACTGCTCCCCGGCCAGCATCTCCACCGCCCTTGTGCCGCCGACGCTGGTCTCCATGCGGACCCGGCCCGGCTCTCCGTCGACAACCTCGCCGATGATGGCGGCCTGGATGCCGAGGGGGTGCTGTCGCATCGCCGCCACGACCCGTTCCGCGGCCTCGGGAGCGACAAAGGCGAGCAGCTTCCCTTCGTTGGCGACAAAGAGCGGGTCAAGGCCAAGGATCGAGCAGACGCCGCGCACCGCCTGGTTCACGGGGATCTGCTCCTCGTGCAGGGCGATGCCCACCTCCGACTGCTGGGCGATCTCCTTGATGGTGGTGGCGATGCCGCCGCGGGTCGGGTCGCGGAGCACGTGCAGCAGATCTCCCGCCTCGGCGATGATTGCGGCCACCAGGCTGTTGAGGGCGGCCGAGTCGCTTCGGATGTCGGTCCCGACGTTGAGCCCCTCGCGGCCGGCCATGACGGCAATGCCGTGGTCGCCCACGGTGCCGTTGATGATGATTTTGTCGCCCGGCCGGGCATTGGCGCCGTGGATGGCGATATCATGTTCCACCGAGCCGATCCCGGCGGTTGTGATGAATATTTTGTCCGCCTTGCCCCGGGGGACGACCTTGGTGTCGCCGGTCACGATCCGTACCCGGGCCTTGTCGGCGGCCTGGCGCATGTCGTCCAGCACGGTTTTCAGGTCTGCCCGGCTGAACCCCTCTTCGATGATCAGGCCGACGCTCAGATAGAGCGGCTGTGCGCCCATCATGGCCAGGTCGTTGACCGTGCCGTGGACCGCCAGGCTGCCGATGGTGCCGCCGGGGAAAAAGATCGGATCGACCACGAAGGAGTCGGTGGTGTAGGCGAGTTGGCCGGCAGGCGGGGGGAGCAGGGCTGCATCGTCTTGCCCGGAAGGGGCGATTCCGCTCAGGGCGGGGATGATCAGTTCGTCCAGAAGTTGATGGGAAAGCCGGCCGCCGCTGCCGTGGCCGAGAAGGATGAGGTCGCTATTCACGGTGAGATTGGGTCTCCTGCTGATTGTTTTTACCCACGATAGCACGAAAGCCCCCTCTTGTCACGGCAGCTTTTTCTGTTCACTTTGCCGGCCGGTTCATGATAAGAGTACCAAGTTTTGAAAAATCTCGCCGCACGGCGGGAACGCAGGCGGAGGATTATATGACTGATTATAGGCCACTGGAAAAATTGCCGGCTACGGCGGGATACAAGCCGGGGGACGTGCTGGTCCTGGTGGGGGAACTTTTCGGCCGCGGGTATGCCAACGGCCTGGTGGAGGAGGCCCGACGCGTCGGCATGGACGTGATCGGCACTACCGTGGGGCGGCGCGACAGCGACGGTACCCTGCGGCCGTTGACCGCGGAGGAACTGGCGGGCGCCGAGGCGCTCCTGGGCGGGAGCATCATCAACGTCCCGCTGGAGGCTGGTTTTGACATGGAACAGGTGGACGGACAACCGTCGGTGGCCGAGCAACTCAAGAAGGCCAAGCCGGACGAGTGGGCTTCCATCAGTTTCAGTCCCGATTTTATCGAGAAGGCCAGGAGCGCCGGTACGGCCCGGATGCGCGCCGCGCTGGCGCAGGTGATGCACCAGCTCGCGTCACGTATTCCGTCCGGCGCCAATGTGCTCTTTGCCCATTCCATGGCCGGCGGCATACCCCGTGCGCGGGTATTCATGCCGCTCCTCAACCGGGTCTTCAAGGGAACCGGCGATAAGTTCCTCGCCTCGGAAGGCTTCTGGAACAGCGACCTGGGCCGCCTGTGCGACGCCAGTTTCAACGAGGTCACGGGCGATACCTTCCGCTATCTGATCGAGGAGTCGGCCGCTCTGCGCGGACGCCTCGGCGCAGCAGGCGGGCAGGTGCGCTACGCCGCCTACGGCTACCACGGCACCGCCGTACTGGTGGGGGGCGAGTACCGCTGGCAGTCCTATACCCCCTATGTTCAGGGGTGGGCCAAGATGCGCCTCGAAGATATCGCCGCCGAGGCGACCGGGAACGGTGTCGTCGCCACGGTCTTCAATTGCCCCGAGATCCAGACTAACTCCAGCGCCCTTTTCCTGGGAGTGGAAATCTCGCTGTACCCGCTGCTGTCCGCCATTCGGAATGTGGCGGGCGAACGCGCCGCCGCACCGCTTTTCGAGCGCTGCCAGGCCATGCTCAAGAAGGGGGAAACGGTCGAACATCTGTTGGAACGGGCCGACGCCTACCTGGCGTCGCCGCTGCTGGCCGGGATGCTTGATTTCGCCAGCTGGCCGCACCACAGCACCCGGGAACAGATGGAGTTGATGCTGGCCAGTTCCGCCGAATTGCTGGGGATGCATGCCGACCATAAACAGTTGATCTGCGCCGAGCTCTCCCGCATCGTTTTTCTCTCCACCGGCCGGTTGATGGTACACGCATCCTGGAATCCCGGGGCTGCCGCCCTCTGGTTGAGCCATGACATCATCGCGCGACTGCTGCACGATGAACTCGGAGCGGGAATTATCTGATTGCAGGACACCATGCGAGGAAAACCATGAAGAGCTTACTGAGTGCTATCGCGATCGGCACCCTTGCCGCCTCCCTGTTGCAGGGGTGCGCGTCGCCGCCGGTGAACACATCGCCCGATGAACTTTACAAGGATGGCGAACAGTCCTTTCACAAGGGCCGGTACGAGAATGCCGTTGCAAGCTGGAAAAAGGTCAAGGAAAGTTACAAGTCGCCGGAGCTTACGGCCAAGGCGGAGATCGGCATTGCCGATGCCTATTTTCTCAATAGAGACTATATCGAGGCCGCTGCCGCCTACGAGGATTTCCGCAAGCTTCACCCCAGGCATGAACGGGCCGACTATGCCCTTTTCCGGCAGGGGCTGAGCTATTACAATCAGATAAACCGTATCGACACGGACCAGACGCCGATCAAGAACGCCCTGGCCATTTTGGAATCGTACCTGAAGTTGTATCCCGACGGCGAGCATATCCAGGAGGCCCGGGAGAGGGTCCGCGACTGCAGGGACAAGCAGTTGCAGTACGAGATCTACGTCGGCCGTTTCTACCTGAGGACCGAGAAATATCCGGCCGCCATCGCCCGTTTTGAAGAGGCGCTCAAGACGTTCCCCGGGCTTCAGCATAACGACGAACTGCTGTACTACCTCGGGACGGCCTATCAGGAAGCGGGACAGCGCGAGAAGAGCCGTGAGGCGTTTGACCGGCTGGTGCGCGAGTTTCCCGGCAGCTCCTTTGCGGCCCGTATCCCGAAGGCCGCAGGCAAATGATTTCAGGATTTCGACCATGACAGCACAATTCGACATGATGCTGGCTGCCGCCTGTGCGGCGGCCTACCTTTTGGGGTCGATCCCCACGGGACTCCTTCTGGGCAAGGCCTGCGGCATTGACGTGCGCCATGAGGGAAGCGGCAATATCGGCGCCACCAACCTGTACCGCACCGCGGGCCGCAAGGTCGGCGTACTGACCCTGATCGGCGATTGCCTCAAGGGCCTTGTGCCGGTGCTGGCGGCACACTACTATGCCCCGGCAACGGATCTGGCGGCCTGGGTCGGTCTGGCGGCCTTCTGCGGTCACGTGTTTTCGGTGTTTCTGCGGTTCAAGGGGGGCAAGGGGGTCGCGACCGCCCTCGGGGTCTTCCTGGCGCTGTCGCCCCTGGCCGTGGCAATCGCCCTCGCGGTCTTTCTGGTCCTGGTTTTGAAATGGCGCTACGTATCCCTCGGCTCCGTAGCTGCGGCGGCGGTCATGCCGCTCGCCGTGTACGTGCTCCACGGGGAACGCACAATGCTGCTGGTGACGGGGATTGTGGCCGCAATCGTGATTGTCCGGCATCGGGCAAACATCAAGCGGCTGGTGAACGGGACGGAGAGCAAGTTCAAGGCTTAGGAGGTTGTTGAAAAACAGCCATCTCGCCGCCATCCTCGAACGCCCTTTCGTGCGGCGTAGCGCTGCTACGCCTCCTCAGGGCATTCTGTGGGTGCGACGATCTGGCTATTTTTGAACAACCTGAGTTTTTTAACAGCCTGTGGGAAGGGATTATCCTCGAATGCTATTTGTCTATTCCTTTTCGCCGGCGTAGATGGTGGCGATACCGAAGGTCAAGGGGTGGATGTGGATGTTGCGGAAACCTGCGTCGGCAACCATATGGGAAAATTCCTCATGGGAGGGGAATTCCAGTACCGAGTCCGGCAGGTACTTGTAGGCGTTGTATTTCGAGAAAAAACCGCCGATGACCGGTAGAAGACGGCGGAAGTAGAAGTAGTAAATCTGCTTGAAAAATTGGGAGCGCGGCGTGGAAAACTCCAGGATGACCACCCGCCCGCCGGGCCGCAGCACCCGCCACATCTCCGCCAGCCCCAGTCTCCTGTCCACCACGTTCCTGATCCCGAAGGCGATGGTTACCGAATCGAAGGTGTTGTCGGGAAAAGGGAGATCCTCGCACGGAGCCATCTTGAAATCGATCCGTCCGGCATAGGGAGAGGTCGCCACTTTGGCTTGACCGAATTCCACCATCTCCTGGCAGAAGTCGGCCCCGGTAATCTTTACCGAGGATGGGGTCGATCTGGCTATCTCCAGCGCCACGTCGCCGGTGCCGGTCGCCACGTCCAAAATCCGGGAACCCTCCCGGTACTTGATAAGCCGCACAGCCTTTTTGCGCCAGTATCGGTCGATGCCGAAGCTGAGCAGGCGGTTGAGGAAGTCGTACCGTGGGGCGATACTCCCGAACATCCCCTGGATTTTTTCACCCTTTTCAGACAGTCTGAACATAAGTTTGTACTACCTTTTCCGATAATTTACTGCTATAAATTACTATTTGCCTTGTAGCATATTTCCGGGGCATAAACCAGAAAAAACCAACGGAGTGCCGTGAGTGAAGAATGTTGTCGCCCTTGCTGGTCGTGTCGCCCTGATCATCGTCACCTGTTGTGGTCTTGTCTCCTGTCAGAATGAGCAGAAACCCGCCGCGTCCTCCACGGCGGCCTCCAAGCCGGTTCCCCCGACGCCATCCAAGCGTCGGCAATTGCTGAACATGGAGGTGCGGGCGCTCTATATAACATCCTGGACCGCCGGGATCAATCGCTTCCAGACCCTGACCGACATGGTGTCCCGCTCCCACTTGAATGCGGTGGTGATCGACATAAAGGACAGCACCGGCAAGGTCGGCTACGACTCCGCGGTGCCGCTGGTGGCCCAGACGGGCGCCTACGAGAAGCGTATCCGCGATCTGGATGCCGTCCTCAAACAGTGCCGCGACAAAAAGATCTATACCATTGCCCGTATCGCGGTTTTTCAGGACCCAAACCTGGCCAAGGCGCGCCCGGACCTGGCGGTGGGCGGCGGCGGCCAGAAGGTCTGGAAGGACCGCAAGGGGCTGGCCTGGGTTGACCCGGCTTCGAAGACGGTCTGGGACTATAATCTGGCCATTGCCAAGGAAGCGGCCGCCAAGGGCTTTGACGAGATCCAGTTTGATTATGTCCGTTTCCCCACCGACGGGAAGCTGAAGACCATGACCTATCCGGTTTATAAGCGCGATGTGCCGAAACATGAGATCATCCGCCGTTTTTTCCAGTATGTGGACCAGCAGATGAAGCCGGTGGACGTGATGACCTCGGCCGACATCTTCGGCCTCACGACCATGGTGGACGACGATATGAACATCGGCCAGCGCATTCAGGACGTGGCCGACTATGTGGATTTTGTCTGCCCCATGATCTACCCGTCCCATTATCCCACTGGCCACCTGGGGCTGAAGAACCCGGCCGAACACCCCTATCGCGTCATTTACGACGCCTGCCTGCGGGGGATGAAGCGGCTTGAAGGGAAGCGGGCCAAGATGCGCCCCTGGCTGCAGGACTTCAAGCTGGGGGCTGTCTACGACAAGAAGATGATCATTGATCAGATTCAGGCCGCCCGGGACGCCAAGGTATTCGGTTTCAGCATGTGGAACGCCCGCAACGTCTATACCGACGCAGCCTATCTGGAAAAACTGCCCGAGCCGAACCCGGCGCCGCCCCTCAGGGACCAGGTGCTGGAGGATATCCGCAGGCATGATGCGGCCCGGCTTGCCATGCAGAATCGCTCCACAGCGATCAGGCAGGAAAAACCGTCCATCCACAAACCCCGTAGAAAAGCAAAAGGGAATTGACGTGCCCTCTTTTTTGAGAATACAGGATATCGCCGATATCCTGATCATGACCTTGCTGCTCTATCAACTCTACTCCTGGTTCCGCAGGACCCGCGCCATGCAGGTGCTGCTGGGGTTGGGGGTGGTGACCGTCATCTACTTCGTCACCCGTTTTCTCGGCCTCTATATGACCAGCTGGATTCTACAGGAACTGGGCACGGTGCTGATCGTCCTGATCATCGTGGTGTTTCAGGCCGAGATCCGGCAGGCGCTGTACCGTTTCAGCCTTATGCGGCATTTTTTCGGCAGCCGCCAGGAAACGCAGCAGCTGAGCCGGTTTCAGGAAGTCGTCGATACGCTGTTCGGTCTGGCGAAGAAGAGGACCGGGGCGATTGTCGTCTTTCAGCGGAGCGAATCCCTGGTGGACCAGATGCTGAACGGCGTGAGCCTGAACTGCGAGATTACCCCCCAGATACTGGAGGCCATCTTTTACGACGGTGCGCCGCTGCATGACGGCGCCGCCCTGATCAGGGAAGGAAAAATCGCCCTGGCGTCGTGCCACCTGCCGCTGTCCCAGAACCCGGAACTCCCCCAATTTTACGGTACCCGCCACCGCGCCGCCCTCGGGCTCTCGGAACGCACCGACGCTGTCGTGGCGGTGGTTTCGGAAGAGCGGGGCGAGGTATCGCTGGCCGTGGGGGGGGAGTTGCACCGCCTTTCCTCCGCCGGCGAGTTGGTGGCGCTCCTTGAAAAGTTGCTTTTGCCTGAAAAGGAAAAGCCTCGCGAGAGCTTTCGGCAGCGATTTTTTTCCAATTTGCTGCCTAAAACGGCGGTTCTGCTTATTGTCATAGCATTCTGGGCCTTGATTACCTCCCGCCAGGGGGCGATCGCCACGGTGACGGCCCCCGTCCGGCTGCACGGCATACCGCAGGGGCTGGTGCTGCTGCGGAGTTCTCCCGAAGAGGTCGAGGTCCAGGTAAAGTCCTTTTCCAGTCTGACGCCCACGCCGGCAAAACTCGATATTGCCGCCGACATCGATTTGTCGGAGGTGCGGGAGGGGGCGGCAATCGTCAGGATCAGGAACTCGGACTTCAAGCTCCCCTCCGGCATGGTGGTCGGCAGCGTCAATCCCTCGTCCATACGCATCGTAACGGAGAAAAAAGTGCGTAAAACCGTGCCGGTCAGGGTCGCTTTGCGCGGCAGGCTGCCGCGGGGGCTGGGGGCATATCGGGTGGTGGCGTCGCCCGACACGGTCGAGGTGGAAGGGCCGTCCGGCCAGATCTCGAAGCTTGAGGCGGTGGCGACGGAAGAGGTTGATGCCAGCAAGCTCGTCAAGGGAAAGGAATATCAAAAAAATCTGCTGCCGCCGTACAAAAATGTCACCATCCTGCGGGATGAGCCCTTGGTCTTAAAACTTGTTTCCCGTCGTGCGGTTCATCAATAATATTGTTGAACTGGCATGTGGGTTGCAGAGTGACGGGGGCGGCGATGGGCAGTAAAGGATTGACAAACGGGGCAGTTTGTTATATAAAGCCCAAACCGTCGCACTAAAACTAGAACGAGGAGGGGTAATGACACATATCCGAACTCTTGCCGCGATCTGTCTCATCCTGCTTTCCTTCCCGCAACTGGTTTTGGCCTCCAAAACCCACGTCGCGCGCAGAAGTGAATCGCTTCATTCCATAGCACGCAAATATCATGTATCCGTCGAAGAACTTAAATCTGTCAACAACCTGAGCAGCACCCGCATCGAACAGGGAAGCCGCATCATTATTCCCGCCCGTGCCGAGCAGAAAACGGCAAAGGCGGCAAAGGCCGCGTCGTCGTACAAGGTCGTCAAGGGGGATACCCTCCCCAGGATCGCCAAGAAGACCGGTCTCAGGATGTCGGAACTGCGCCGGCTGAACGGCCTGAAAGGCAACAGGATCAAGACGGGGCAAGTTCTGGCCCTGAATGAACCCGCACCGGCAGTCGAGGAAAAGGCCCCCGTTGCCGTCGCGTCCAACAGGTCGCAATTGGTTAGTAAAGAACTTTTGAACGAACAGGAAATCTCGTCAACTTTGGCTGAATTGAGCGACATTGACGCCGACCGGCCGGTTGACCTTGCCAAGAATATCGAAGAGACCAATCAGGGGATCAGCGGCCTGAAAAAAACCGCGTACGGTTTCCTGGGGGCTCATTACCGTTTCGGCGGCAACAGCCGCGGCTCGCTCGATTGTTCCAGTTTCGTGCAGCAGGTGTTCCGTGAGCAGAAGATCAACCTGCCCCGTACCGCACGCGAACAGTTTAACGTCGGCAACGAGGTTGTGCGCGGCGACCTGCGCAAGGGTGATCTGGTATTCTTTCAAACCTATGCCCGCTTCCCGTCCCATGTCGGCATCTACCTCGGCAATCGCAAGATGATCCATGCTTCCTCCCGCGACCGCCGGGTGGTGATCTCCTCCATGGATACCCCCTACTATCTTTCGCGCTACCTGGGCGCCCGGCGGGTCGGTTCCGTCGCCAGCAGCGGCGGGGCGATCAATTTCAACGAACTACTGCAAGGGGTTGAGGAAGAGCAGGATAATGACGCTCCGGCTAACGACACCATGGGCATTAGTCTTAACCTGAATTAGTGCCGCCGCCGATCTATGGCAAATAAAAAATCCGGGCTCTTTGTGCCCGGATTTTTTTGTTCGACTATGAAAATTATTTTAGCGTACATATCCGGGGAAGCCGATCGCAGCGATCCTTATATCAGTTTGCTGCCCAGTGGACTCTGTTATCTGCATGCCGTGCTGCGTGAAGCCGGCTACGATTCCCTTCTGGCCAACCTTTCCGGGTGGTCCCTCCCCGTAATCAAGGAACAGCTCTCCTCCCTGCAAGCCGACATCATCGGCATTTCCCAATGGACCCACAACCGCCATGCCTCTCTTGAGGTGGCGCGCCTGGCGCGCCAGCTGAATCCGGACAGCGTCATCATTCTGGGAGGAGGGCACGCCACCTTCCGCTACCATGAGATGCTTGCCGACGATTCGCCGGTCGATATCGTCGTGGTGGGAGAGGGAGAAGAAACGTTACGGGAGTTGACCGAGAGGATCGCGCAAGGGGGGGGCTGGCGGGATGTGCCCGGCATCGCATTCCGCGACGGAGCCCGGGTCGTGCTCACGGAACAGCGCATGCCGCAGAGGACGCTCGACACGCTTCCGTTTCCCGCCCGCTATCTGGATCACTCCATCGGCGTCGATCTGGAACTGCAAGCCGAATTCGTCCTGACCGCCCGTGGCTGCCCCTCTGCGTGCAGCTTCTGCAGTTCGCCGGGATTCTGGGGGCGTCGGGTGCGGTTCCGCTCCCCGGCAGACATCGTTGATGAAATCCTGTACATTCGCGACCGGTTTGGCCTGATCTACTTCTCGTTGCGGGACGATACCTTTACCGCCGATCGCACCAGGGCCATCGAATTCTGTCGTCTCATGATCACGCGGCGGGCTGCCGTGCTCTGGAACTGCCAATCCCGCGTCACCACCCTGGACGAGGAGGTGCTGACGTGGATGAAACGGGCCGGCTGCGAGTGTGTCCAGATCGGGATCGAGTCGGGCTCGCCGCGCATCCTGGCCCAGCTCGACAAGTCGATCCAGCCGTGGCAGGTGGAACAAACGGCCGCCCTGGTGCGAAAGGTCGGCATCAGTCTCTCCGTATATCTGATCTCCGATGTGCCCGGGGAGACTGAAGACGATATCCGCATGACCGTCGAGCTGGTCCGGCGCATCAAGCCGGACGATGGTTATGTCTCGCCGCTGGTCTACTATCCAGGCACCCGGCTGTTCGAACAGGCGGTCGCAAACGGCCAGGTTCGCCCCGACATTTTCGAGGAGACCCCGGATACGGCCCTCTATGCTGCAGGTAAGCCCGGGCGGGCGGCCCACCGTATCATGGGGGCGTTTACGGCCGGGGCGGGAGGAGCGAGCGAGCGCCGCTTTCGGCAACAGAAGGCGCTTTTGGGGTATTGCGCCACCACCAACGTTCTGGCGGGAGAGTGGTACCGGCAGTCGGGCGCCATCGATGCGGCCGAGCGGGAGTTCAGGGAGATAACCGAGCGCGAACCGCATAACCCCTGGGGCTGGCTGCTGGCGGGAGAGTTACATGCCGCACGGGGCGAAAAACGGAAGGCCGCCGAATGTTACCGCCGGGTCCTGGCTCTGGTGCCGAACCACGGAGCGGCGCTGCGGGCGTTGGACACAAAAAAAGCGGGGCCGTGAGGCCCCGCTTTTTTACTGATCGGTGGGAATCGTTATTTCACGATCCTGATACCCGGAATGAACATGATCTTGTCGAAGGTCTTGTTCAAGGTCTTGCTCTGGAAGTTCACCATCGGCGGAGCAACGGGGAATTCGATGGTGTCGCCGACTTTAACCTTGAACTCGGGCAGCGCCATCCAAACCTTCTCACCTTTGTCGTTGGCCGCTTCCACGTAGGTGTAGCCGCCGGAATTCATGGTCTGGGTTACCTTCCCTTTTTGGCCTGCGCCGGCGGGGATCTCCTGCGCCTTCATGCCGGCGTGGGGGTCAGCGCCCGGAGTGCCGGGGTGTCCAGGAGGCATTTGGCCTTGTGCAGGCATACCAGCGGGCTGTTGAGGAGCTTCGGTTTTGGGTTTCTCTTTGCACCCGGCAAAAGCAAGTGCAGCGATAACAAGAAGGGATAATACTATTTTTTTCACCTGCAACCTCCTGATTTTTAGTAACAACTGTTTCTACCACATTTTAATCTCATGTTCCAATAAAAAAGTTGAGAACATGCTGGCTGCACCGCCCTCCCTCTATTTTTTGCGCTATAGTTAGTGCATCAGAGTTTTTTTGAAGCGGTGCTTTTCTGTGCTATAGTTTGTGATATGTCGCCAGTGATATCCGCAGACAAAAGGGGGGAGCCGGAATATGACGATTACACCCATCCATCGCACTGTCGCGTGCTTCATGCTGGCGGCGGCGCTCCTTGCCCTGGCCGCGTGCGTGAGCAAGCAGGAACCGGCCGCCAAGAACACCCTGGTCGTGGGGATGGAGTTGGCCTATCCTCCCTTTGAGATGACCGATGAAAAGGGGGCGCCCAAGGGCATCAGCGTCGATCTGGCCAACGCGTTGGGCACGGCGCTCGGCAAGAAGGTCGTCATCCAGAACACCGCCTTTGACGGTCTGATCCCGGCGCTCAAGACCGGGAAGATCGACCTGATCATCTCCTCCATGACCATCACCGACGAGCGTCGGCAGTCGGTGGATTTTTCCGACCCCTATCTTGCCACCGGTCTCTGCCTGCTGGTGGGTAAAACGTCGCCGATCAAATCAATCGATGACCTGGACAAACCGGGTGTCACCGTAGCCGTCAAAAAGGGGACGACCGGTCACACCTACGCAACCGGGAACCTCAAGAATGCCAAGGTCCTGGTCCTTGACAAGGAGGCCGCCGCCGTGCTCGAAGTCGTCCAGGGGAAGGCGGACGCCTTTATCTACGACCAGATGTCCACCTATACCAACTGGAAGAAGAACCGGGAGACCACCCGCGCCCTGTTGCATCCCTTCCAGCAGGAAAAATGGGGCATTGCCCTGCGCAAAGGCGATACGCAGCTCAAGGAGCAGATCAACCGGTTCCTGGGGACGTTCCGTGCCCAGGGCGGCTTCGAACGGCTGGGCGACACTTGGTTGCGCGAGCAAAAAGCGACCTTCAAGGAGCTGAACTATCCTTTCTTCTTTTAACCGGACCACGGTGCGACGCTACTTCTTCACGACCCCCGGCAGCCGCGGGGACAGGATTCCGGCCGCTGCCGTCGCGGCCAGTTGGCTGGCGGTGTTCCTGCTCCTCTCCCTGCTGTTCTGGTTTGCCTTCAGTCAGGTCAAATTCGCCTGGGGCTGGGATGCTGTCTACGCCTATCGCTACAAATTCCTGAAAGGGTGGCTGACAACGGTGGCCGTCTCCTCGGCCGCCATGGCTTTAAGCCTGGTGGCCGGCCTGGCCACGGCCCTGGCCCAGCGGGCTCCGTTCCTGCCGCTGCGCTATCTGGCGCAGGTCTATGTGGAGATCATCCGCGGCACCCCGCTTTTGGTGCAGATTCTGATCTTTTTTTACGTGGTGGCCGACGCCTTCGGGATCAACAACCGCTACCTGGTGGGGGGCGTCATCCTCGCCATGTTCGCCGGGGCCTATATCTCCGAAATCATCCGGGCCGGGATCGAAAGTGTCGGCGAGACCCAGTTGGAGTCGGCGCGGGCCATCGGTTTCACCCGCGCCCAGATCTACCGCTACGTCATCTTCCCCCAGGTGACCCGCCAGGTCCTGCCCCCCATGGCCGGGCAATTCGCCTCGCTCATCAAGGACTCGTCGCTCCTGTCCATCATCTCGGTCAACGAGTTCACCCTCAACGCCCAGGAGGTGAACGCCTTCACCTTCAGCACCCTAGAGAGCTACCTGCCGCTGGCGGTCGGTTACCTGATCCTGACCCTGCCGATCTCCCTCTGGACCAAGCGCCTGGAAAAGAGATTCCGTTATGCGACTTGAGGCCAACGCTATCGTCAAATCCTATGGCGACCATGTTGCCCTGAACGGGGTGAATCTGACCATCCCCCACATCCGCACCGTCGCCATCCTGGGGCCGTCCGGCGGCGGGAAATCCACCCTGCTGCGCATACTGGCGGGCCTGGAAACCCCGGATGCGGGCGCTATCGCCCTGGACGGCGATCCGATACAATTCAACGAGGCATACCTGCTGCGACACCGCAGGGGGATCGGGACGGTGTTCCAGTCGTTCAACCTGTTTCCGCACCTGACCGCCCTGGACAACATCGCGCTCCCCCTGGAGAAGGTGCATGGCTACGAGGCCTCTGAGGCGGCAACCTATGCCCTGCAACTGCTGGCCCGGTTCCATCTGGCCGGGCACGCCCTCAAAACCCCGGCCCAGCTTTCGGGGGGGCAGAAACAGCGGGTGGCCATAGCCCGCGCCGTGGCCATAAAACCGCGCCTGCTGCTGTTCGACGAGCCGACCTCGGCCCTTGACCCGGAGATGACCGTGGAGGTGCTGGACCTGATCGCCGAACTGCGCCAGGAGGGGCGGCCGCTCGTGCTGGTGACCCACGAGATCGGTTTTGCCCGCCAGGTGGCCGATCAGGTGGTCTTTCTCCACGAAGGGCGGGTACTGGAGTGGGGGGACGCCGCAGAGCTGTTTGAACAGCCGGCCACCCCGGAGATGCGGGGCTTTCTGGACAAGGTGTTGAGATACTAACAGGCTGTTGAAAAACTCAGGTTGTTCAAAAATAGCCAGATCGTCGCACCCGCAGAAAGTCACGCGGAGGCGTAGCAGCGCTACGCCGCACAAGGAGACTTTCGAGGACGGCGGCGAGATGGCTGTTTTTCAACAACATGCTAAAGGAGGAGAACCATGTTCGAGTCCGCCGAATTGGGGCACACGATCAGCAAAACCGTCTGGAAGAAGGAGCTTCCCGAACTGCGCGGAGCCCTGTTGGACGCCCAGCTCGACCTGCTCCAGTCGAAGAAATTCCCGGTCATCATTTTGGTGGCCGGCGTGGACTGCGCCGGCAAGGGGGAAACGGTCAATCGCCTCAACGAATGGATGGACCCGCGCCACATCGAGACCCACGCCCTGCGCGATCTGACCGACGAAGAACAGGAACGGCCCCAGATGTATCGCTACTGGCGGGTGCTCCCCCCCAAGGGGAAGATCGGCATCTTCATCGGCACCTGGTATTCAGCGCCCCTGCTGGAAAACGTCTACGGCACCATCAAGAATGCCGAACTGGACCAGCGGCTGGAGCGGATCGTCCACTTCGAGCGGATGCTCTGCGACGAAGGGGCGCTGGTCCTCAAGTTCTGGCTGCACCTGTCGCGTGATGAGCAGAAAAAGCGCCTGAAGAGCCTGGAGAAAGACCCCAAAACCCGCTGGCGGGTCACCGATACCGACTGGCAGCATTACAAACTCTACGACAAATTCCGCCAGGTCTCGGAACGGATGCTGCGCACCACCAGCACCGCTGAATCCCCCTGGACCATCGTGGAGGGGAGTAATCCCAACTACCGCTACCTGACCATCGGCAAAGCCCTGCTCGCCGCCCTGCGCCAACGTCTGGACGCAGTGGAACCGCCGCAACACGACGAGCCGATCCCCCCCATCATGCCCACCATCGACAATCTGCTGATCTTAAGGACCCTGGACCTGTCGAAACAATTGAAGAAATCCGACTACGAGGATGAGTTGGAGAAGTACCAGGGCAGGCTCAATCTGCTGACCCGCCATGCCGGTTTCCGCAAGCTCTCCGTGGTGACGGTCTTCGAAGGGAACGACGCCGCCGGCAAGGGAGGGAGCATCCGTCGCGTCACCCAGGCCCTGGACGCCCGTCTCTATCGCATCGTCCCGGTGGCGGCCCCCACCGACGAGGAGTTAGCCCAGCCCTATATGTGGCGCTTCTGGCGCAACATCCCCCGCAAGGGGCGTTTTGCCATCTTCGACCGTTCCTGGTACGGCAGGGTGCTGGTGGAGCGGGTGGAGGGGCTGTGCGGCAGGGGGGACTGGATGCGGGCCTACGGTGAGATCAACGACTTCGAGGAACAACTCGTCCGCAATCATACGGTGGTGGTCAAGTTCTGGCTCTCCATCAGCCGGGAGGAGCAGCTCAGGCGCTTCAAGGAACGGGAGAAGATCGGCTTCAAGCGTTTCAAGATCACCGACGAGGATTGGCGCAACCGGGAGAAGTGGGGCGAGTACGAGGTGGCGGTTTGCGACATGATCGACCGCACCAGCACCGACATTGCGCCCTGGACCCTGGTGGAGGCCAACGACAAGTACTATGCCCGCATCAGGATACTGAAGACCCTCTGCGAGCGGATCGAGGCGGCGCTGGGGAAGGTGTGACGAACCGTTTCACAAACAGGCCGCTTATTTGAATAGGACCCGCTCCCCGGCCCGGAGCAGCAGGAAGAAGAGCTCGGCCAGAGGGCGGTGCCGGAAGGAACGGTAGGGACGGCGGATGTAGAGGGTGCGGGCGCCTGCGTTGAGGGCCGCCAGGCAGCCGGTCAGCAAGCGGTCGTCCACCATGAGGACGGCGGACAGGGGCACGCGGGCCAATTCGCCCACCCTCTGGAGACCGTCGGGATAGGGCTTCTTGCGGACGCCGGAGATGAAGCGGATTCCGGGGAAATGGTCCCTGAACCAGATTCTGCGGGCCTCGGTCGGCTTGTTGGAGAGGACGAAGATCCTGTCCGCGCCGAAAACCGCGCAGCACCGGGCCAGCCATTCGCGGGCCTCGGGAAGCGGCTCGGGAAAACCGTGGGGGGCCAGGACCCCGTCGAAATCCAGGGCCAGGGCCGCGATGCCCCCGGCGGCGAGCTGCTCCGGGTCCTGGTTTGTGATTGTCGAGTCGGATGGCGTTTCCCGCAGAATCCGGCCGAGTTCCTTCCGAAAGGTGAAACCGAGGGTGAATCCGGCCAGAACGTGCGCAAACGGGGGCATGGGTTATGCCTTGTCCAGGTCTTTCTGAGCCCGGGAGACCAGGTAGTAGAGGATTCCCAGGATCAGCAGGGTGCCGGCCAGGAAGGCCTGGGTGGCCAGATCGTCGTGGCGCAGGGTGGAGATCAGGATCTCGCGGATCATGGCCACGATGATGACGCCGATGAAGACCAGGATGTTGAATTTGCCGCCCTTCAGGTTCTTGATCTCGTTGTCCATCAGCTCGATCATCATCCAGAGGATCAGCAACTCGCCCAGGGCGCTGAGTATGCCTTTCTCCACATCCCCGCGAAAGATATTGATGAGATCCCAGCCGAACAGCAGGGCGACCGAGATGGAAACCCCTGCCAGGGCCAGCACCAGCACCAGGTTGAGGCCGTAGGTGAAGCGTTCGGCCAGCCGGATGAGGTGGGATTCCAGTTTGCGCGAGACAAAGACCTTCTTCAACTCCTCTTCGCGGTAGGAGGCGCTCATGACGTCCAGATTCATGTCGAGGATCTTTTCGGTCGCCTCGCGCAGGGCGCGCCGCTCGTCACGGTCCGGGTAGTTCTCGTCGATCAGGTTGAGCAGGAAATGGCGGACCCGGTTCATGGCGACATTGACGAAATGGACGTTCAGGCCGACCTTGACATGGGCGTGGCCGATGCGGGTCAGGTGGTTCAGGTAGTTGTTATCGTAGGCGCCGCCGAAGAGCGACATGAACCAGTTGCTGTGCATCTCAAGAAGACGCTGGCGGTTGCTGGTATTGAGGATGGCGGTGGTTTCGGGCAACCCGTAAAGATAGTTGTGGAATTCGCCGGAGAAACGCTCCTTGTGTTGGGCCGCCAGGGGCTGAAAGGCTTTGAGCAATTCCTCGTCGTCGTCGGTGAAGCCGTAGTGGTCTTTAAGGTCCTGCATCGAGGTCATAATTGCACCTTTTATCCGTAGTTATCTTCCGTATTTGTATGCCGCCGCGCAGGTCCCCTCGCTGGAAACCATGCAGGCGCCCACCGGAGATTCCGGCGTGCAGGCCGTGGCAAAGAGCGGACAGTCGAAGGGGGACAGCTTTCCTTTGAGCACCTCGCCGCAGCGGCAGGCGGGATTTTCCTGTTCTTCCCCCGGATCGATCGCCAACGCCCTCTCCGCATCAAAGCGTGCAAGTTCGGGCTTGATGGCCAGGCCGCTGCCGGGGAGCAGCCCCAGGCCGCGCCACGAGGCGTCGCACGGCACAAAGACCCGCTCCATGATGGTCTGGGCCTTGGGGTTGCCTTCCCAGCTCACGGCGCGGCTGTACTGTATTTCCACCCGGCTTTCCCCTGCCAGGACCTGGGCCAGCAGCATCTCGATGCCCTGCATGACGTCGGCCGGTTCGAAGCCGGTCACCACGCAGGGAATGCGGTATTTCTCCGCGAGCGGCTTGTAGGCGTTGGCGCCGATGACCGTGCTGACGTGGGCCGGACAGAGGTAGCCGGAAAGGGCCAGGTCCGGGTCGGCGGTGAGGATCTCCATCGGCACCGGCATGGTCTTGTGGGAGGCCAGGACGTAGTAGTTCGAAAGCCCGAGTTTGGTCGCCTCCAGGATGCTGGCGGCGATGGTCGGGGCGGTGGTCTCGAAGCCGATCCCCAGGAAGATCACCCGGCGTTCGGGGTTGGCATTTGCCAGGGCGACCGCATCCAGGGGGGAGTAGACGATGCGCACGTCGGCGCCCTTGGCCCGTTCCTCCATGAGGGAGGAGCGGCTGCCGGGAACGCGCAGCATGTCGCCGAAGGTGGCCACGATATTGCGGGCATCGGCCGTGCAGGCCACGGCCCTGTCCACGTAGCCCACCGGGGTCACGCAGACCGGGCAGCCGGGGCCGGAGATGAGCCGCACGTTCTCCGGGAGCAGGGAGCGGATGCCGAACTGGTAGATGGCCATGGTATGGGTGCCGCAGACCTCCATGAAGTTGACCGGTTTTGTCAGCCGCTCCGCCATGCGCCGGATGTTGGCGGCCATGTTTTTCACCAGTTCGCGGTCGCGGAATTCGTCCTGGAATTTCATGCTTTCTCCTCCGCGGCAGAGCCGCATGCCCGCCCGTTCATCGCATATCCTCCGGGGCAAAGACCTCTTTCATCATGCGCAGGGTCTCCTGGGCATATTCCTCATCCAGGCGCGAGATGGCGAACCCGGCATGAACGATGACATAGTCGCCTATCCCGACCTCCTCGCCCAGCAGCATGACGCTGGCCTCCTTCTGCACGCCGTCCACCTCGGCCACAATGGTGTCGCCGTCCCTGCTGAGAATCTTCATGGGTACACCAAGACACATATCTGTTTATCTCCTTCCTGAATCCGTGACGTCTTCACGGCTCCTCTCGCTTAGCATGCCTCAGTCCCGGCTTTGCAGGACGTTTCTCCACCATGGCGGAGTACCGGCGGCACCTTCGGTATGGTATTTCCCGGCGGCGATTGACCCCGGCATGTCACTCGCTCCGCCGTGAAGGCATCACGGATTCAGGTCCTTCCCCGCCATCCGGCTACCACCGCCTGCCCGAGGGCGATGCCGCCGTCGTTGGGGGGGACCAGCCGGTGGGTGAATATCTGCAGTCCCCGATCGAGCAGACCAGTATATACCATTTCGCTCAAAAGGCGATTCTGAAAAACACCGCCGGAGAGCACCACCCGGTCGAGCCCGGTTTGCCCCGCTATGCGGCACGCCGCCTCCACGGCGGCGCGGGCCACGGTGGCGTGAAAACGGTAGGCCATGGCCGCCGCCCCCGTGCCGACGGCCGCATCGGCCAGGAGGTCCTGGAAAAGCGGGGTGAAATCGATGACCAGCCGCTCGTTGTCGGTAATCCCGAAGGAGTAGGTCCCCGTGACCTCCGCGGTCTCAGCCAGGGCCTCCAGTTCAATGGCCGCCTGGCCATCGTAGGATACGGTCTGGCGCACGTTCAGCAGGGCCGCCGCGGCATCGAACAGCCGGCCGCAACTGGAGGTGAGCGGCGCGTTGATGCCCCGTTCCAGCATGGCGGCAAAGATGCCTTTCCGGGTATCGTCCAGATGCCGTGCAACCGGGTGGTCCAGGTTGAAGGCTCCTTCGCCCAGGGACCGGTACAGCCACGCCAGGGCCATGCGCCAGGGCTCCCGTACCGCCGTGTCTCCCCCGGCCAGGGGCACGGGCAGAAAGGTGCCGGCCCGCCGGAACCCTTCGTAGCCGCCGACCAGAAACTCGCCGCCCCAGATGGTGCCGTCCGTGCCGAAGCCGGTACCGTCGAAGACGATGCCGACCACCTCGCCCTCCAGGCCGTTTTCCGCCATGCAGGCCGCCATGTGGGCGTGGTGGTGCTGGACCGTTACGAGCGGCAGCCCCGATTCCGTCGCGTGGAGCGAGGAGATGTAATCGGGGTGCAGATCGCAGGCGACCAGTTGCGGCGCTATTTCGAGAATGCCCGCAAGGTGTTCGATGGTGTGGCGGAACGAGTCGGCGGTCGAGCTGTTCTGCAGGTCGCCGATGTGCTGGCTCAGGAATGCCTGATCCCCCTGGGCCAGGCAAACGGCCCCTTTCAGTTCTGCCCCCACGGCCAAAAGCGGCGGCGTCGCGAAGGGAAGTCGCACGGCCCGCGGCGCATACCCCCTGGCCCGGCGGTAAAAGAGCGGTTTGCCCTGGAAGAGACGCAGGACCGAATCGTCGCTGCGCACATGGATCGGCCGGTTGTGAACGAGAAAGAAATCGGCGATGCCGTTCAGGCGCCGGAGGGCATCGCTGTCTTCAAAGGCGACCGGTTCGTCGGACACGTTGCCGCTGGTCATCACCAGGGCCGCGAAGTGATCGCGCAGCAGGAGATGGTGGACCGGCGCGTAGGGGAGCATCAGGCCGAGCCAGCCGTTGGCTGGGGCCACCAGGGGCGCGACCGGGCAATCCGGGGTCTTGCGGGCGATGACGATCGGGCTCTCCGGGCCGGTCAGCAGCCGTTCCTCCTGGCCATCCAGCACCACCAGCCTGCGGGCGGCCGCCAGGTCGGCGGCCATGACGGCAAAGGGCTTTTCATCCCGCTTCTTCCGTGCGCGCAGCCGTTCGACCGCCGCCGGGTTGCCGGCATCCACCGCCAGGTGATATCCGCCGATGCCCTTGACCGCCAGGATCTTGCCCGCGCGCAGGAGTTCGATAGCCTGGGCGAGGGCGTCGTCCCGCTCCGCAACCGGGACGGCATCGGCATCAAGCAGGCGCAGCTGCGGACCGCAGGCCGGGCAGGCGATGGGTTGGGCATGGAAACGCCGGTCCGCCGGGTCGTCATACTCCCGGCGGCAGTCGGGGCAGAGCGGAAATGCGGCCATGGTGGTCCGGGGCCGGTCGTAGGGGATCGCGGTGATGATGCTGTAGCGGGGGCCGCAGTTGGTACAGGTGATGAACGGGTAACGATAGCGCCGGTCGGCCGGATCGAACAGCTCCCGCAGGCAGTCGTCGCAGATGGCTGAGTCGGGCGCCACCTGGATATTCTTCGCTCCATCCCCGCTGGGGAGGATGGTGAAGCCGCGCTCCGGGACCGGGGGGATATCCTCCACGAAACTGGACGTGACAGCGGCCAGGGGCGGGAGGTCGTGGACCAAGGCGCGTTGGAAGGTGTCCAAGGTTTCAACCGGCCCCTGGACCTCGATCTCGACCCCGGCGGGGATGTTGCGCACCCAGCCGCTCAGGCCGAGTTCGCCGGCCAAGCGGAACACGAAGGGCCGGAACCCGACGCCCTGGACGATGCCGTTGATGAGGAAACGCTTGCGGACTATGGCTTTGCCGCCCCCGTTGCCAGCCATTGGTACCATCCGTCCATCCCCTCGCCGGTGCGCGCCGACACCTCGAAGATGATGATGCCGGGGCTTACCCTGCGGGCGTATTCCTTGCATTTTTCCACATCGAAGTCCAGGTGGGGGAGCAGGTCGGTCTTGTTGAGCAGCATGACCGTGGAGTTGTGAAACATCTGGGGGTACTTGAGCGGCTTGTCCTCGCCCTCGGTCACCGAGAGGACCGCCACCTTGTGGTGCTCGCCCAGGTCGAAGGAGGCCGGGCAGACCAGGTTGCCCACGTTTTCTATGAGGAGCACATCCAGGTTGTCCAGATCAAACCCATCGGTGCCGTGCATGACCATGTGGGCATCCAGGTGGCAGCCGGCGCCGGTGTTGATCTGGCGGACCGCTACGCCGGTGGCGGCGATGCGCTGGGCGTCATTGTCGGTCTGCTGATCCCCCTCGATCACCGCAAAACGGAACCGGTCCCCCAAGTCCCGCAGGGTACGCTCCAAAAGGGTGGTCTTGCCCGACCCGGGAGAGCTTACCAGGTTGAGGACGAAGATGCCCTTGTCCTTGAACAGGGCGCGGTTGAAGGAGGCCAGGCGGTTGTTCTTGGCCAGGATGTCCTCTTCGATGCTGATCACGGTCCGTTTCCGGTCGCCGTGGTCGTGGTCGTGACGATCGTGGGCTTCATGCTCATGGTCATGGTGCTCGTGATCATGGTCGTGATCGTGGCTATGGCTGTGACTGTGGTGATGGTCGCCGTGCTGGTGGTCATGGTCGTGCGTATCGGTCGGGCCGCAGCCGCAAGTGGTGCACATGGGTTCCTCCGAAAATGGGTCCTTATGATGGTGTAACCGTAGCAGTTTCCGCGTTGTTATGCAACAATCCTGAATCCGACGTGACGCCTCCATACCTCCTGTCCGGAAGGCCTCTGCCTCTACGTTCGAGGAGATAACCGGCCGTCCGGCGGAGGACCGGCGGGGTGACTGTTTGGTGCGACACGGGCGGCGTGCTGGCCCCGGCTCTTCCGGCCACTACGGCATTCCGGCGTCACGTCGGATTCAGGACAATGCCCCTGGTTCACAGGCCGCCAAACTGCAGCTGGTGCAGCCGGTAGTAGAGCCCCTTGGCCTCCATGAGCTCCTGGTGCGTCCCTTCCTCCGCCTTGCGGCCCCGGTGCACCACCACGATCCGGTCGGCGTCCTGGATGGTGGAGAGCCGGTGGGCGATGACCAGGGAGGTGCGCCCCTGCATCAACCCCCTGATCCCTTCCTGAATCATCTGCTCCGAGGCGGAGTCCACGCTGGCGGTCGCCTCGTCCAGCACCAGCACCTCGGGGTCGAAGGCCACGGCCCGGGCAAAGGAGATGAGCTGTTTTTCCCCTACGGACAGGTTGTTGCCCCGCTCCCGGACCTCTTCCCCGTACCCTTGGGGCAGGCGCTCGATGAAACGGTCGGCCCCGACCGCGGCTGCCGCCGTCCGGACCCGTGACCGCGCCTCCTCGTCCCCCAGGCAGATGTTGAACTCGATACTGCCGGCAAACAGGCAGGGGTCCTGGAGGACGATGCCGATGCGCCGGCGCAGGTCGCTTCCCCGCATGGTGCGCACATCTCTACCGTCGATGAGGAGGCTGCCCCGGTCGATCTCGTAGAGCCGGGTCAAGAGCCTGGTGATGGTGGTCTTGCCGCCGCCGCTTTCCCCCACCAGCGCGATCCGCTCGCCGCGCCGGACGACCAGGCTGAACTCCTCCAGGGCGTTATCCCCCTCGCGGTAGGCAAAGGAGACGTCACGGAATTCGATCAGGGGGGGCGTCCGCCCGAAAGTCTCTCCGGAGGGACGCCCCATTTCGGCAAAGGCCGGTACGGGGGCCTGGTGGGCCGGTTTGTCCGCCGGCGTGTCCAGCAGGGCAAAGATCCGTTCCAGGGCCGCCATGGCGCCCTGCATGACCGAATACTTGGCCGACAGGTCGCGGATGGGGGTGAAGAATTTTTCGATATACTGGATGAAGGCTACCAAAACCCCGAAGGTCAGGGCGCCCCGGACGATCTCGCCGCCGCCGTACCAGATGATCAGGGCAACGGCGACGGACGACAGGGCCTCCACGATGGCGTACAGCGACGCATCCCAGAAGATGACCGGCATGTTGGCGTCCCGGTAGGATGCGTTCAGGTCGCTGAAGCGCCGCTCTTCGTCCCGCTCGCGGTTGAACGCCTGGATGATGCTGATGCCGCCGATGGACTCGGCCAGAAAGGCGTTGAGGCGCCCCAGGCGCGCCCGCACCTCGCGGAACGATTGGCGCATCCTGCGGCGAAAGGCCCAGGCGACGTACAAAAGCAGCGGGAGGACGCTGAAGGTCACCAACGACAGTTTCAGGTTCATCCAGAGCATGACCGAGATGATGCCCGCCAGGAGCATGACGTCGCCCACGATGGTGATGATCCCCGAGGCGAACATCTCGCCCAGGACCTCCACGTCGCTGGTCAGGCGGGTAACGGCGCTGCCCGTGGGGACCCGGTCGAACCAGGAAACCGGCAGGCGCATGACATGGCGGTAGAGTTCGTTGCGCATGTCGGCCATGACCCGCTGTCCGACGGACTGGAGCAGATAGATCTGCAGGAAGGCGAGGAGCGATTCGGACAGCAGGACCGCCAGGAAGGCCAGGGCGATCCCTTCCAGCCCGGCCAATCTGCCGGTGGTGATGTGGCCGTCGATGGCCAGCTTGATGATCCAGGGCTGGGCCAGGCGGCAGGCGGCGACGAGCGGTATGGTGACCAGCACCGCGGCGATCGCCGTGCGGTAGGGGGCGACATAGCGGGCAAAGCGGGTCAAAAGGCGGGTATCGTAGGCCTTGCCCGCTATTTCCTCTGCATAGATGCCGCCGTGGTACATTCCGACTCCGCAAGATGGTTGTGCACTAGTTTCAGGATACCAGAATCGGCGGCAGAAGGGAAATGATGTCTTTCGGCGGGTCGGGGAACGGGGCAGCTTACGGGGGCGCCGTTTCGTGCGGAGCTTGCAGTTCCTCCGCCAGGGCCGGCAGGTAGATGTGGAAGGTCGCCCCTTTGCCGGGTGTGGATTCGGCGGTGATGGCGCCCTTGTGTTTGCGGACGATGGAGTGGCAGAGCGCCAGGCTGAGCCCCATGCCCTTCTGGCTGCCCATCTCCTTGGTGGTGAAGTAGGGGTCGAAGATCCTGGGCAGGTTCTCGGGGGGGATGCCGGTGCCGGTATCGTGGAACGCCAGGTGAACGTACTCCCCCGCCGGGAGGGACAGGGGGTCCTGTTCGCCGATGGTCACGTTCTCCCCTGTTATCCGCAGGGTCCCGCCCTGGGCCATGGCCTCGACGGCATTGACCGCCAGGTTGGCAAAGGTCTGCTCCATCTGGGAGTCGTCCATCCTTACCCGGTGCAGACCGGGTGCGATAGTGACTTCGCTCGCTATGGCCGGTTTGCCCCTGAGTACGGCAGCGATGGCCGATGTGATCAGGGGAGCAAGGGGCGCGGGATGCACAAAGGAGTCCCCACCTTTGGAAAATGCCAGCAGGCGCAGGCTCAACTCCTTGGCGCGCAGAGAGGTCTGCTCCGCAATCTCGAGCATCTCGACGATGGTCTGGGGGGAGTTGACATGCAGCTTGGCCAGGGAGATGTAGCCGAGGATCACCTGCAGCAGATTGTTGAAATCGTGGGCCATGCCGCCGGCCAGGATACCGATGGCTTCCATCTTCCTGGATCGCAGGCTCTCCGCTTCGAGCTTTCTCTGCCGGGTGACATCCTCCCCGTTCTTGATGAACTTGAGCAATGAGCCGTCAGGGGCTTTGAGGGGGGATATGCTCACGTTTTCCCAGAAGAGGTCGCCGTTTTTCTTCCGGTTCCGCATGCTGCCGTGCCATTCGCTGCCCTGGAGAATCGTGGACCACAAATCCTGGTAGACTTCGGGGGAGGTCTCGCCCGACTTGAGGATGCGCGGTGTCCGGCCGACCGCTTCGTCGGAGTCAAAGCCGGTTATCTCGCAGAATTTGCGGTTCACGTATTCGATGGCGCCGGTGGTATCGGTGATGATCGCCATGCTGGGGCTTTGCTCGAGGGCACTGGAAAGCAGGCGGATGTGGTCGTTTTGCCGGCGGAGTTGTCGCTGCATCGTCACAACGTCGATGCTCCGTTCGATGGCCTCGTAAAGCTTCTGGAAAGCGACCGGTTTGAGGACGAACTGGTTGATGCCGATATCGATGGCCTGGAGCAGATAGTCGATATCGTTGAAGGCCGTCATGACGATAATCTGGGCATCGCGGGTCATGCCGCGGATCTCCCGGGCCATGTCCAGCCCGCTCATGAACGGCATCATGATATCGGTCAGTACGATGTCGGGGGTATGCGTCCGGTAGAGTTCCAGGCCCTCCCGGCCGTTTTCGGCCACGATCAGCCGGTAGCCGCGCAGCCCGAGCATGCGTTTGATCTGCTCCCGCGCGGTGGCTTCATCCTCCACGTACAGGATGGTGAGGTCGTCCGGGGAGGGGGGGGACGTCATTGCCATGCCTCGGAGCGACGTCCCGCCCCGTCGGCGGCCCGTGCGTCTCCTGCAAAACGATGAGCAGCGGCAGGGGGGACGGAATGTTTCCCCGGCGGGGCGGCAATCATGGCGGTTACCGGGCGGCGGAACAAGGACTTTTGGAGCTGGGGTGGGAGCAGGCTGGGCGGGACATGAGCGTTCACGATGTTCCCCAAACGAGAAAGAGGTCGTACGGACAACGCCGGGATGGCGCGTCCGTATCGGCAACTATTTTATCAGAGATTCGACCGATGACAAGCCGTTGTGACGGATTTCGCGGAGAAGGGCGTCAAATAGCCTTGCGCCAGGCCAACCGCTGTTCCAGCCAGCGGGAAAGGGAGGTGAAAGCGTAGCAGACGATAAAATAGATCAGGGCGATGAAAACGAAGATTTCCGTCGGATAGGCCATGGTCCGGTTATTGATCTGGGTTCCCACATGGGTCAGTTCGGATACGCCGACGATGAAGGCCAGGGAGGTGTCCTTGATCAGGGAGACGAACTGGTTGACGAAGGAGGGGATCATGTTGCGCAACCCTTGGGGAAGCACGATATAGAGCATGGCCTGCCACGGCTTGAGGCCGGTGGAGATGGCCGCCTCGGTCTGCCCCTTGGGGATGCCCTCGATGCCGGCCACCACGATGCGGGACATGTAGGCCGAGGTGAACAGGGTCAGCGCCATGATGACGGTCTGGCTTTCGGCCACCTTGCCGAACAGGGCCGGCAAGAGGAAGTACATCCAGAAGATGACCATCAGGAGCGGCATGCCGCGCACCAGGTTGATGAAGGCGACGGCGGGGTAGCGCACGGCCGGAAAGCGGGAGATGCTGAGCAGTCCCAGAATCAGGCCGCCGAAAAAGGAGAGGACGCAGGAAACCGACGCCAGGTACAGGGTCAGGCCCAGGCCGCCCAGAGGGCCGTTGGGAAAACGGCCGATCATGAAGTAGGTGAAGTTGTCGGCAATCACCGATACATTGAAAAATTGATCCATATCAGGCCGCCTTGTGAATGTTGAGGACTTTCTCGTTGTAGATGTTCACCAGGGCGGTGATAACAAGCGAAATAGCCACATAGACCACGGTTGCTGCGGTGAATGCCTCGAAACCCTTGAAGGTGTAGCTCTCCACCTGGCGGGCCTGGTAGGTCAGCTCCATGACGCCGATCGTCATGGCCAGGGACGAGTTCTTGGCCAGGTTGAGAAACTGGTTCACCAGCGGCGGCACCGTGAGACGGACCGCCTGGGGCAGGATGATGTACTGCATGGAGCGCAGGTAGGAAAAACCGGCGCTGCGGGCCGCCTCCATCTGTTCCTTGGGGATGGAGAGCACGCCGGAGCGGATGTCCTCGGCGATGAAAGCCGAGGTGTAGATGGTCAGGGCGATCACGGCGGCGGCGAACTCGAAGTTAGTACTGTTCAGCCAGTCGTTCACGGCGGTCGGAAGGATCTTGTAGGAGCCGAAGTACCAGAAGAATATCTGCACCAGAAGCGGGGTGTTGCGGAAAAATTCCAGGTAGGCATGGGCAATCCAGCGGACCGGCCTGTTGTTGCTCATGCGCATGACGGCGATCAACAGACCCAGGATGAAGGCCAGCACGATGGAGAGTGCCGAGAGCTGCAGGGTGACTTTGACTCCCGAGGCCAGCCATTCGAAATACTTGCCCGAGGTTACGGTCGACCAGTCGAATTGATAATTAAGCACGTGAAACCCTCATGAAAGAGCGGGGCGGGGGGCAGGAGCCTTCCCTGTACCCCCCGCCTGCTGGACGTTACAAGCTCTTGTATTACTTGCCGGCCGTAATCTTGAAGTTGCGGTGCAGATGGAACTGGGTCGTGGGGCCGAACCACTTGTTGAAGATCCGGGCGGCTTCGCCTGACTTCTCCATATCCAGGATGGTCTTGTTGACGAAATCCACGAAGTGCTTGTCGCCCTTGCGCATGCCGAGGCCGTAGGGCTCGTCGGAGATCTGGACACGGGGGATTTCGAAGCGGGCCTTGTTGGGAGCCTTGGCCAGGATGCCGGCCAGGATGGCCTCGTCGGTCGTCACGGCGAATACCTTGCCCTGCTCCAGGGCGAGCAGCGCCTGGGGATAGTCGTCAAAGGAGAGCACGGTGGCGGTAGGCAGGGCCTTCTTCACGTTCTGCTCCGAGGTGGAGCCCTTGGCGGTGCCGATCTTTTTGCCTTCCAGGTCCTTCAGGCTCTTGACGGTCCCTTTCTTGGCGATGAACTTCTGGCCGGTGAAGAAGTAGGTGTGGCTGAAGTCGACCTGTTTGGCCCGCTCGGGGTTTTTGGTCATGGTGGCGGCGATGATGTCGATATGCCCTTCCTGCAGCTGGGGCATACGGCTGGCCGAGGTGACCGGCTTGAGCTCTACCCTGACGCCCAGCTTTTTGGCGATGGCGTTGATGAAGTCGATGTCGTACCCGACGATGGTGCGGGTTTTCTCGTCCACATAGCCGAAGGGGGGGAGGGAGTCCTTGACCCCGGCCACCAGCACTCCTTTTTTCTTCACATCAGCCAGCGTATCAGCGGCCAGCACCGTTTTGGCGGCCATCGAGGCCAGCACCGTGACCATGAATAATGTTACCAGTTTCTTCATGTCGAATTCCTCCTTCAAGAGTGGTAGTACAGACCGGAAAGACCGGTTCTAAGGACATTCGCAGTGCATCGGCGTCAGAAGCTGGCGCAGGAACTGCTGGGCGCGCTCGTGCTTCGGCCTGCTGAAAAACTCATCGGGCGTAGCCTCCTCCAGAACGGTGCCGGCATCCATGAAGGCCACCCGATGGGCAACCTCGCGGGCAAATCCCATCTCGTGGGTGACCACCACCATGGTCATGCCGCTTACGGCCAAATCCTTCATGACCGCCAGAACCTCGCCGATCATCTCCGGGTCAAGGGCCGAGGTGGGCTCGTCGAAGAGCATGATCCTCGGTTTCATCGCCAGGGCGCGGGCGATGGCCACGCGTTGCTGCTGGCCGCCGGAAAGCTGTGACGGGTAGGCATTGCGTTTCTCGGCCAGCCCGACCCGCTCCAACAGCGCCATGGCCTGCTCTTCGGCATCCCTCTTGGCGGTCTTGCGAATCTTGGTGGGGGCCAGGATGATGTTGTTCAGGACGGAAAGGTGGGGGTACAGATTGAACTGCTGGAAGACGAAGCCGACTTCGGCCCGCAGTTTGTTGATATCGGTCTTTTTGTCCAGCAGGTCCATGCCGTCGACCGTCAGCGTCCCCTTGTCGATCGGTTCGAGCTGATTGATGGTACGGATCAGGGTGGACTTCCCGGAGCCGGACGGCCCGCAGACGACCAGCACTTCGCCGGAGGTTACGTGCAGATTGATATCGTTGAGTACGTGCAGGCTCTTGAACCACTTGTGCACGCCTTGAAAGGTAATCATGGAACACTCCTGTCAAATTGAGGTGAAACGTTGTGCAAAAGCAGTGGATTTGTATAACACAAAGCACCACGGCTGGGCAAAGAAAAATTGGCCACCAAATGAGACAACAATAATCTGATTGACGGGCAACAAGGCGGGCATATAATTAAAAACAAAGGGTTAAAATGATCGGCCCTCCTCGTATACGTTGCGGGCGAAAGGTGGGTGATAGTCATGCTGTCCAGTATCTCGGCAGGTGAATTGAAATCGCTGCTGGCTGCGGGGGGGCCTGTTTGCCTGATCGACGTGCTTCCTCCCGAATACTACGGGGAGTGCCATATCCCGGGTGCGAGCAATGCGTGCGTGTATGAGATGGCATTTCTGGAAAACCTGGCAAAGATCGTCAGCGACCGGGACACGCCGCTGGTGGTGTACGGCGCCAGCGCCCGCTCGCGAGAGGCCGCGGTTGCGGTGGAAAAATTGCGGCGTGCCGGATATCGGGAGGTGCGGGAACTGGCCGGCGGGCTGGCAGCGTGGCGGGCGGCCGGATATGGGGGGGAGGCGGGCGAAGGCCCGGCCGTCCCGGAGATCGCCATCGCGGACGGCGGGTATGTGCTGGACAGCGCCGCCAGTCGGCTGGAATGGATGGGGCGCAACCTGAACGGCAGACACTACGGCACCATAGCCGTGTCGGGCGGAGAGGTCCAGATGAAAAAGGGGGGGCCGGCCGGCGGGAGCATCACCCTGGACATGGGGTCCATTGCGGACGTCGACCTGAAGGATGAGGGGTACAACCGCATGCTGGTCAGCCATCTGAAATCCGACGACTTTTTCGATGTGGCCACCTACCCTGAGGCGGTCTATGTCATCAACGGTTCGGAGCTTCTGCCGGAGGCGTCCAGCTGCTCTCTTGTCTACCGGGTGATGGGTAGCCTCGAACTGAGGGGGGTGAAAAGGGAGTTGCCGCTCACGGCCGAAGTGGCGCCCCAGCCGGATGGCCAGCTCAAGGCCAGGGTACTGTGCGATCTTGACCGCACGCGTTGGGGGGCCATTTACGGCTCGGGGAGGTTTTTCGAAAAACTCGGCCAGCACCTGGTCAGCGAGATCGTAACCGTTGAGCTCTTCCTGGTCGCCAAAATGCGCCGGAACTGACGTCTGTCGCCGTAACCCTTTTACGGGAACGGCCCTTCCCCGCAATCGCAACTACCGATTTCAGGTTCATCAATCTACATCCGTCACATCATATCCACCGGATCGATATCCACATACTCGCGGATGGTCGAAGCGGCCGGACGGTTCTGCTGCCAGGCGGCGATCAGGCGGCGCAGATCGTTGCGGGTGGGGGATTTGAGCAGGATCTGGCGGCGGAAACGGCCCCGCAAGCGGTACAGGGGCGCCGGGGCCGGTCCCAGTATCTCCACGCGCAGGCCCTTTTCCCGTTTCAGCTGCGTCAACAAACGGGCTACGGTCCCGGCATGCTCTTCCACCGGCCGCTCCGCAGTGCCGGAGAAGCCGAGGCAGGCCAGGAAGCTGAAGGGGGGGTAGCCGACCTCGCGGCGGAATTCCAGCTCCTGGCGGTAGAAGGCATCGCTGTCATGCCGTACGGCGTTCTGGATGGCGTAGTGGTCGCTGCTCTGCGCCTGGACGACCACCCGGCCGGGGGCGTCCCCCCGTCCGGCCCGGCCGATGACCTGGGAGAGGAGTTGAAAGGTACGTTCGGCCGCGCGGAAATCGGGCATGGCCAGGCTGGCCTCGGCATTGACCACACCCACCAGGGTCACGCCGGGAAAGTCGTGCCCCTTGGCGATCATCTGGGTCCCCACCAGGATGTCGGCGCTGCCGTCGGACATGCGGGCCAGGAGGCGCCCATGGCTCCCCTTGCCGCCGGTGGTATCGCTGTCCATGCGCAGGATGCGCGCCTGGGGCACCAGCTCGCGCAGGTCGTGCTCCAGGCGTTCGGTGCCGGCCCCCAGCTCCTTCAACTCCTGGCAGCCGCAGGCAGGGCAGATGCCGGGGGCGGGGATGGCGTAATCGCAGTAATGGCAGACGCTCTGGCCCCGCTGGCGGTGGTAGGTGAGGGACACGGAGCAGTTGGGGCACGCCAGGGGGGCGCCGCACTCCGCGCAGACCAGGTAGGTGGCAAAACCGCGGCGGTTGAGAAAGATGATCGCCTGTTCGCCGGCGGCCAGGGTCGCCTCCAGGGCCGGGACCAGGAGCGGGCTGATGGCCGTGGCGACCCCCTTCATGGGGGCCAGCTCGACGGTGGGCATGGGACGCTGCTCAACCCGTTCCGGCAGGGTGAGCAGTGCCAGCTTGCCGTGCTCCGCGGCATACCGGCTGGTGACCAGCGGCGTTGCCGACCCGAGCAGGACTACGGCCCGCTCCATCCGCCCCCGGACCAGGGCCAGGTCGCGGGCGTTGTAGCGCAGGCCGTCGGCCTGTTTGAAGGAGGCCTCGTGCTCCTCGTCGACGATGATGATGCCGATGCCGGCCAGGGGGGCGAAGATGGCCGAGCGGGCGCCGATGACGATGCGGGCCTGGCCGCGCCTGATGCGCCGCCACTCGTCGTAACGTTCGCCGTCGGAGAGGCCGCTGTGCAGGATGGCAATGCCGTGGCCGAAGCGGGCGCGGAAGCGCTGCACCAGTTGGGGGGTCAGGGATATCTCCGGCACCAGCACCAGGGCGTTTTTGTCCTGCCCCAGGGCTTGGGCGATGGCCTGGAGATAAACCTCGGTCTTGCCGCTGCCGGTCACGCCGTGCAACAGAAAGGGGGCAAAGGCGTGCCGGTCCAGCGCCGCGCAGAGGGCGTCCAGGGCTGCCTGCTGGTGGCGGGAGAGGACTCGGGGGGTATCGCGTTTCACGGCATCGTCGCCGAACGGGTTGCGATAGACCTCCCGCGTCTCGCCGGTCACGAGGCCCAATTCCGCCAGCCGTTTGAGCTGTGGCGAACAGGTGCCGAAACGCCGCCGCAACTCTGCCGCCGGGATATCCCCCGCCTCCCTGATCACACCGAGGATGTCCGCCGCTTTGGCGCCCAGGTGGGGAGCGGGCTCGCACGGCGCGGCGGCGCGGTAGACGATCTCGGTCTTGATGGTTTTCCCGCCGCTGACGGTGGGGTCATCCTGACCCGAACCCTTGCGGTCCTGGATGTTGATGCCGGCCGGAAGGGCTGTCTTGAGGACTTCACCCAAGGGGTGCAGGTAGTAGGAGGCCACCCAGCGGAAAAACTCCAGTTCGCTGTCCGTCCAGAGCGGTTCGGGATCGAGCACCTCGAAGATCTCTTTCAGTTCGTGGGGCGGGGGGGCCGTCACGTTTCCCAGGATGTAGCCGGTCAACCTGCGGCGGCCGAAGGGGACGAAGGCGCGCCGCCCGGCAAGGGCCTGCCCCTCCATTTCCCGGGGGACGCGGTAGTGGAAGGTCCGGTCCAGGTGGAGCGGGATGGCTACTTCGATGATGTGGGGCACATGGTTCGGCATGGGATGGTGATAGCAGAGCCCCGGCGCGAAGTAAAGCGCGGAGAAGCGAAAAGAAGGGGAGGGCGGGGGCGCTGCCCTCCGCGGCCTACCAGAACTTCCGGGGGGGCTCGGTTTTCCCCACCAGGCGAATCTCGCCGTCAATGACCTTGAACATGTCGCCGATCTCGGTGGTCCACTCGTCCCCCTCTTCCAGTGGGCTGGGGAAGGAGCGCTGGCCGAGGAACATCTCCTGGTCGCCCACATACCCGTACCACTCCAGTGCGCCGGTCATCCATATTCTTGTTTTCAGTTCCATGGGAATACCTCAAAAATAAAAGTCCAACCGTGCCTCTGCGGCAGATGGTACAGCTAATGTGCCCGAATAGTATCAATCTCCACCTGAACCCTTCTCCCTGAAGGAGAAGGTGGCCGAAGGCCGGATGAGGGGGCAACAGCGCCGCTCTATTCACCTCTTCCCCCTCACCCTGGCCCTCTCCCTTAGGGAGAGGGGATTGTCTCTGCTGTTGCAGGAGATTGAGTGTGATTTACGACAGCCGCGACTTGAAATCTGCATAGCCGAAGCTGCGCACGACCCGCAGCTCGCCCGTCTGCGGTTCGAAGGTGCAGATGGCCGGGTGCTGGATGCCGTTGAAGGTGGTGGTCTTGACCATGGTGTAGTGGGCCATGTCCAGGAAGGCCAGCCGGTCGCCCGCGTGCAGCGGCCGGTCGAAGGACCAGTCGCCGATGATGTCCCCCGCCAGGCAGGAGGGACCGCCCAGGCGGTAGGTATGGGCCTTCTCGTCGGGGGCGAAGCCTCCCTCGATATCGGGGCGATAGGGCATCTCCAGGGTGTCCGGCATGTGGCAGGTGGCCGAGACGTCCAGGATGGCGATATCCAGTTCGTTATGCACCACGTCCAGCACCTCGCCCACCAGGATGCCGGTGCCGATGGCGATGGCCTCGCCCGGCTCCAGGTAGACCTCCAGGTCGTACTTTTCGCGGAAATAGGTCACCAGTTCCACCAGGCCGTCGATGTCGTACCCCTCCCGGGTGATGTGGTGCCCCCCCCCCAGGTTGAGCCACTTCATGCGGGGCAGGAACTCGCCGAACTTCTCCTCGAACGCCCGTGCCGTCCGCTCCAGCGGTTCGAACAGCTGTTCGCAGAGGGTGTGGAAGTGGAGCCCCTCCACCCCCGCCAGGGATCGCCCCTCGAACTCCGCCCGCGGGATGCCCAGGCGCGAGGCCGGGGCGCAGGGGTCGTAGATGGGGGTGTGCCCCTCGGAGTGCTCGGGATTGACCCGCAGGCCGACGGAGACGCGCCCCCGTTCCCTTTCCCACAGGGGGCGGAAACGCTCCAGCTGGTTGAAGGAATTGAAGACCAGGTGGTTGGAGATGGACAACAGCTCCACCACGTCGCTCTCCTTGAAGGCTGCGGCGAAGCTGTGCACCTCGCGCCCGAACTCCTCCCGCCCCAGGCGGGCCTCCCAGGGGGAACTGGCACAGACGCCGTGGAGGGTCTCGCGGATGATGGGGAATACGCTCCACATGGAGAAGGCCTTCATCGCCATGAGAATCTTGGCCCCGCTGCGCCTCTGAACCTCATCCAGGATGGCCAGATTGTGGCGCAGCCTGTCCAGGTCCACCACATAGGCCGGGGAGGGGGCAAGTTCAAGGATTTTGTCGATATCTATACCGGTCACAATCGAAACCTTTTATTTGCCACGGAGGCATTGAATCTGAAAAAAGCCTGTTGACCGAATGCCGGTTTTTCCCACAAGAAACGTCAGATTTGCGATGATGACGGTGTCGGCGACGAGGAGGCGAGAGAGGCGTAGCAGCGCTACGTCGATGAGCCTCCGCAGGAGCCGGTGCCGTCAGGGCGCAAATATGGCGTTTCTCACAACTCCGGCCACTCGCCGCCGTCCACGACCACCGTGGGCAGCCCCATGGGTCCCAGCACCTCCAGGAACAGCTCGGGATCGAACTGCTCCATGTTCCAGACGCCGGGGCTATGCCATTTGCCGGTCAGCATCATGATGGCCCCCACCACGGCCGGTACGCCGGTGGTGTAGCTGATGGCCTGGGACTTGACCTCCCTGAAGCAGGCTTCGTGGTCGCAGATGTTGTAGATGTAGACCTGCTTGCGCTTGCCGTCCTTGAGGCCCCGGGCGATGACGCCGATGCAGGTCTTGCCCTTGGTCAGCGGCCCCAGGGAGCCGGGGTCGGGCAGCACGGCCTTGAGAAATTGCAGCGGCACGATCTTCTGGCCGTTGTACTCCACCTCGTCGATCCTGGTCATGCCCACGTTTTGCAGCACCTCCAGGTGTTTGAGGTAGTTGTCCGAAAAGGTCATCCAGAACTGGGCCTTTGTGATGGTGGGGATATGCTTGACGATGGACTCCATCTCCTCATGGTACATGCGGTAGATGTTCATGGGGCCGATGCCGTCCGGGAAGTCGAAGGAGTGCTTGGTGGCCAGCGCGCCGCTCTCGATCCACCGGCCGTTCTCCCAGTGGCGGCACGGGGCGGTCACCTCGCGGATGTTGATCTCCGGGTTGAAGTTGGTGGCAAAGGGCTGGCCGTGGGAGCCGGCATTGGCGTCGATGATGTCGATCTCCTGGACCTCGTCGAGGTGGCTCTTGGCGGCCAGGGCGGTGTAGACGTTGGTCACGCCCGGATCGAAGCCGGAACCGAGCAGGGCCATGATCCCGGCCCGTTTGAAGCGCTCCTGATAGGCCCACTGCCAATGGTATTCGAATTTGGCCGTGTCGCGCGGCTCGTAGTTGGCGGTGTCCAGGTAATCCACCCCGGTCTCCAGGCAGGCGTCCATGATGGTCAGGTCCTGGTAGGGGAGGGCCACGTTGATCACCAGTTTCGGCTGTTCCCTGCGGATCAGGGCCGCCAGTTCCGGCACGTTGTCGGCGTCCACCTGGGCGGTGGCAACCGGCGTCGCTATCTGGGCCGCAATGGCGTCGCATTTGGACTGGGTCCGGGAGGCCAGGGTGATCTCGCTGAAGATGTCCCGGCGCTGGGCGCATTTGTGGGTCACAACCTGGCCGACGCCGCCGGCGCCGATTATAAGGACCTTGCTCATGGAAAACTCCTTCCTGGGGGCGCAACGCCATATTCGCGCCCTAACGACGTTGGCTCGTCGGCATGCTCCTCGACGTAGCGCTGCTACGCCTGCGGGCCTGCCTCCTTACCAGCGCCGTTATCATCGCGAATCTGACGCTGCTTGTTTATGGGGCAGTTCGGCGAGATATAGTACGGGCATTCGCCGGTTAGCACAATGCCCGTAACAAAACTTTTACATTAACGTGTGAGGGGCGTTACTCGCCCAGATAGGTATAGCCCAGAAGTGTCCGGTCCAGGAGTTCGATGAAGTGGCTGCTCTCCTCGATGGAGATCTTCCGCAGGGCGACGCTCTTCTCCAGGTTGTCCCTGACATGCTTGAGGATCTCCGGCCCCTTGTACTGGACGTACTTCAGGCTCTCCCAGCATGCGTCGCCGTTGATGACGGTGTCGATCAGGTAGCCGGTTTTCTTGTTGAAGGTGATATGCACGGCATTGGTGTCGCCGAACAGGTTGTGCATGTCTCCCAGGATCTCCTGGTAGGCGCCGATCAGGAAGAAGCCGATGAAATAGCCCTCCTCCTTGCGGATGCGGTGGAGCGGAAGGGACTTGGTCCTGCCGGTCTCGCCGACAAAACTGGTGATCTCGCCGTCCGAGTCGCAGGTGATATCGGCGATGGAGGCCATGATATCCGGTTTCTGGTTGAGCCGCTGCAGCGGCATGATCGGGAAGAGCTGGTCGATGGCCCAGGAGTCCGGGATCGACTGGAACAGGGAGAAATTGGCGAAATAGGTCTGGCGCAGGGCCAGGTGAAAGTTCTGCAACTCCTCGGGGATCGGCTTGATCTTCTCGACGATGCCGTTGAGTTTTTTTATGATCTTGGAGTAGAGCCACTCGGCGATGGCGCGGTCGTTGAGGGTCAGGTAGCCCAGGTTGAACAGGCTGACCGCCTCGTTGATCAGTTGCAGCGTGTCGTGGTAGTCCTCGCGCAGGGAGTAGCGGTCGATGCTCTTGTAGATGTCCATGAGCTTCTTGACCGTGGGCGCCAGGTTCTCGGCCTGGGTCAGGATCTCCTCGAAATCGGGCATCAGGTGCTGTGTGCTGGTGTTGAGGACGTTGGTGATCAACACCGAGTAGTGGGCAACCGTGGCGCGCCCCGATTCGGAGATGATGTTGGGGCACTCGACCCCGGCCTCCTCGCAGATGTTCTTGATCTGGTAGATGACGTCGTTGGCGTACTCCTCGACCGTGTAGTTGACGCTGGAGAAGTAGCTGGACTTGGAGCCGTCGTAGTCCACGCCCAGGCCGCCGCCGATATCGAGAAATTCGATGCCGACGCCCAGTTTCCGCATTTCGGCGTAGATACGGGTCCCCTCGATCAGGGCGGTCTTGATCTTGTCGATCTTGGTGATCTGGCTGCCGATGTGGAAATGGAGCAGCTTGACGCAGCCGAGCAGCCCGTGTTCCTCCAGCATGCGGATGGCGGCGATGATCTCGGACATGCGCAGGCCGAACTTGGCGTCCTCGCCGCCTGATGTGGCCCATTTGCCGGTTCCCTTGGAGGAGAGCTTCACCCGGATGCCGAGCTTGGGCTGGATGCCGGTCTTCCTGGAAAGTTCGATGATCTTTTCCAGCTCGAACAGCTTTTCCACCACCAGGGTGATGTCGTAGCCGATCTTGGTGGCGTAGAGTACGGTCTCGATATATTCGGTGTCCTTGTAACCGTTGCAGATGATCGGCAGGCCGTTGCCGGTGGAGATGGAGATGCCGGCTACCAGTTCCGGTTTCGAGCCCACCTCCAGGCCGATGTTGTAGCGCTTGCCGAAGTTGGCGATGGCCTCGACCACCTGGCGTTGCTGGTTGACCTTGATGGGGAAAAAGGTCTGGTACTTGGCCGGGTAGTCGTTCTCCTGGATGGCGTTCCTGAACACGCGGTTGATACTGGCGATACGCCCCTGGAGCACATCCATGAAACGCAGCAGGATAGGGGGCTTGATCTTGCGTTTGATCAGGTCGTCGACCAGGGCGCGCAGATCGATGGACTGCTTGGAACTGGAGGACGGATGGACGCAGATGTTCCCCTTCTTGTTGATAGAGAACAGGTCGGCGCCCCAGTTGTCCATGTTGTAGAGCTTTACGGACTCGTTAATCGTCCAGCGTTCCATAGGCCGTGTACCAACTTTCGTCATTGATTTGCTGAAAGCCATTGTGTCGCAGGGGGACAATGGCGTGCTTCGTCATTATTGCATATATTATTGAAGATCGCCCACATAATGTGTCCGCCGCCGGAGAGCGAAACAAAAATGAACAAATTTGTTCTTCTATTGAATATTGCAGTGTAAGTCAATCAAATAAAAATATGTCCCGAGAGGAGGGGCCGATTTCGGGCGAGTTTGATGGCGCCATGACGGCCGGTTGCGCCGGGTGGCGCAGGTTGGTTCTGAATTGTGCGCGCCCGCTGAATGTGTGCCTTGACTTTGTCGAAGGGAATGTTTACCTTTCAGCCAGTCCGGGAGTCAGCTTCATCATCAATGGTAGGCAAGGTGGTTATATGCCACGTTTTTCTCGCAGACAGCCGTTTCAGCAGGAACTCTTCGGCCGGCACCTCGGTGAAATCCGGGATCTGCTGGACGCCCTTGAACTTCGTGATGTCTTCGGCGAGGGGGAGAACCGCCCGCCGGTGGATATGTACGAGACCTGCGATGAGATCGTTCTGGAATTCGATCTGCCCGGTTTTCGCATCGAGGACATCAGCCTGACGCAGCATGGCGCGACCCTCGTGCTCGAGGCGCATCGCCCCTGCGAACAGGCGGCCGGCGACGCCCATTATGTCTGCCTCGAACGGGGTTACGGCCGTTTCCACCATGCACTGCATATTCCGGGTTGTATTGATACGTGCGCCATCAAGGCTGAATACCGTTACGGCGTTCTGCGGGTGAGATATCCCAAGACCGGTGACCGGCAGGTAACGATAAAGGAGATACAGGATTGAGCGAGATAGATAAGGATATGGAAAAACAGGAATCGGAAGAGGTGAAGATTCCCGAGGTGTTGCCGCTCTTGCCGGTGCGCGATGTGGTGGTCTACCCCTTCATGATCATCCCGCTCTTCGTGGGGCGCGAGATGTCGGTCAAGGCCGTTGACAGCGCTCTGGCCGGGGACCGGATGATCCTTTTGGCCACCCAGCACGAGATCGGCGAGGAGGACCCGACCCCGGACAAGATCTACGAGGTCGGCACGGTCGCCATGATCATGCGCATGCTCAAGCTGCCGGACGGCAGGGTGAAGATTCTCGTCCAGGGGCTGAGCAAGGCCCGCATCACCGAGTATGTGACGGAGAAGCCGTTCCACACGGTACGCATCGAGAAGATGGTCGACACCCCGCTTCAGGACGTTTCCCTGGAGACGGAGGCGTTGGTGCGCACCGTGCGCGAACAGCTGACCAAGGTCATCGAGCTGGGCAAGCAGGTATCCCCCGAGGTGATGGTAATCCTGGAAAATATCCAGGACCCCGGCAGCATGGCCGATCTGATCGCCAGCAATCTGGGGCTGAAGGTGGCCGATGCCCAACTGCTTCTGGAGATGAGCGAACCGGTCATGCGCCTGACCAAGGTCAACGAGTTCCTGAACCGCGAGGTGGAACTGCTCAGCGTGCAGGCCAAGATTCAGAGCGCCGCCCGCGAGGAAATGGGCAAGAATCAGCGGGAGTACTACCTGCGTGAGCAGATGCGCGCCATTCAGCAGGAGTTGGGGGATGGCGAAGGCAAGGAGGATATCGCCGAGATCAAAAAGGCCATCGAGACCGCCAAGATGCCCGAGGCATCCCAGAAGGAGGCCCTCAAACAACTGAACCGGCTGGAAAACATGCATCCGGACGCCGGTGAGGCGGGCATCATCCGCACCTATCTGGACTGGCTGGTTGAACTCCCCTGGAGCAAATCCAGCCGGGACAGCCTGGACATCGTCCGCGCCAAGGAGATTCTGGACGACGATCACTACTACCTGGACAAGATCAAGGAGCGCATCCTGGAGTTTTTGGCGGTGCGCAAGCTGAAGAAAAAGATGAAGGGGCCGATCCTCTGCTTCGTGGGCCCTCCGGGGGTCGGCAAGACCTCCCTGGGCAAATCCATCGCCCGGGCCATGAACCGCAAGTTCGTGCGCATATCCCTGGGCGGCGTGCGGGATGAGGCCGAGATCCGCGGCCACCGCCGCACCTACATCGGCGCCCTGCCGGGGCGCATCATCCAGGGGATGAAGCAGGCCGGCACCAATAATCCGGTCTTCATGCTGGACGAGTTGGACAAGCTGGGCTACGACTACAAAGGGGACCCTTCGTCGGCGCTGTTGGAGGTGTTGGACCCGGAACAGAACCATTCGTTCTCCGACCACTACATCAATATGCCGTTCAATCTCTCCAACGTGATGTTCATCGCCACGGCCAACCAGATCGATCCGGTGCCGTCCGCCCTGCGCGACCGCATGGAGGTGATCAACCTGGCCGGGTACACCGAGGAGGAGAAGCTGGAAATCGCCCGCCGCTATCTGGTGCCGCGCCAGATAAAGGAGAACGGTCTCAAGGCGAAGGATATCAGTTTCGAGGACGATGCCATCCGCGAGATCATCACCAAGTACACCCGTGAGGCGGGCTTGCGCAATCTGGAACGGGAGATCGGCACGGTATGCCGCAAGGTGGCGCGCAAGGTGGCCGAAGGGGGCACGCGTACCGTCAAGATCGCGGACAAGAATCTGCACACCTTCCTGGGGGCACCCAAGTATCTGCGGGAGGAGGATCTGGACAAAAACGAGGTCGGTGTGGTCAATGGCCTGGCCTGGACGCCGGTGGGAGGAGAAATCCTGCACATCGAGGCCACCCTGATGAAGGGAAAGAACGCCCTGACCTTGACCGGACAGCTGGGGGACGTGATGAAGGAGTCGGTCCAGGCGGCCCATTCCTATATCCGCGCCCACGCAGACATTCTGCACATCAACCCCGATTTCTTCCAGGACCATGAGATTCACGTCCATGTCCCGGCCGGCGCCATTCCCAAGGACGGCCCCTCGGCCGGTGTCGCCATGACCACGGCGCTGGTGTCGGTCCTGACGCGCATTCCGGTCAAAAAGGACGTGGCCATGACCGGCGAGGTCACCCTGCGGGGCAAGGTGCTTCCCATCGGCGGCCTCAAGGAGAAGATCCTGGCGGCGGTGCGCTCACGGATGCGGCTGGTCATCATCCCTGAGCAGAACAAGAAGGATCTGGAGGACATCCCGGCCGAGATCCTCAAGAAGGTCAAGATCGTCCCGGTGCACGAGGTGAGCGAGGTGCTGAAGCTGGCCCTGGAGAAGTTCCCGCCCCCAGCGCCGTCCACCCCCAAGGAGCCGGCGAAGAAATCGCGCAGCGGCGAAGCCACCCCCAAGGTGCTGATGCGCCCCCGGAAGGAAATTTCGGCCGGGGCACGGGGGTGAAGATTGGAGAGTTGGGCGAATTCGGCCTGATCTCCCGTATCGCTTCCGGCTTGGCCGACGGTAACGGCGTCATCACCGGCATCGGTGATGACGCCGCCGTAACGGCCCTTTCCCCGGGGATGCAGTTGTTGACCTCGACCGACATGCTGGTGGAGGATGTGCATTTCCGCCGCGCCTGGCATGATCCCTATCGCCTGGGGCGCAAGTCCCTGGCGGTCAGCATCTCCGACATCGCTGCCATGGGGGGCATCCCCCGCTGGGCGCTGCTCTCCCTTGCCGTTCCCCCCGAGACCCCCCTCGAATTCCTGGACGCATTCACCCGCGGTTTTCTTGCCATGGCTGCGGAACACGGCGTGGCCCTGATCGGCGGCGACACCTGTTCCTCCCGCGCCGGCCTGACCATATCCGTCACCATCATGGGGGAACAGGAGCCGGAGAACATCATCCGGCGCTCCGGCGCGCATCCCGACGACGACATCTGGGTGACCGGGACCCTGGGAGACGCCGCCCTGGGGCTGGAATTGCTGGAAAAGGGGAAACTCCCCTCTCCCATGACGGTGGAGGAGCAGGAACGCCTCATCTCCCGTCTGCTCGATCCGTCCCCCCGGAGCGCTGCCGGCCGGGCGCTGGCGGAAGCGGGGCTCGTATCGGCCATGATCGATGTCAGCGACGGGCTTTTGGCCGATTTCGGCCATATTGCCGAACTATCCGCCCTCGGCGGCACGATTCACCTCGACGCGCTCCCGCTTTCGCCGGACTTTCGTACCGTTCTCCCCTCCCACCCCTCGTCCCATCCCGATCTTGCCCTGTCCGGCGGCGAAGACTACGAACTGGCATTTACCGCGCCCGCGGCCAATCGGGAAAAAATTGTCCAACTTATGAAAAAATGTGGCATTGATGCTCGGCCTGTTGGTATAGTAACAGCCTCGCCCGAGGTAACGGTCCTTTTGGCCGACGGCAGCACCTATGCCCCACAAAACAAGGGATACAACCACTTCACATAAATTTCCGAAAGGAGCATCACACGATATGCAGCAGGCAGTCATTCCCGCAGACAAGGCCAGGCTCTGTGCCGACGCCATCCGTTTTCTCGCCGCCGACGCGGTTGAAAAGGCCAATTCCGGCCACCCCGGATTACCTATGGGGGCCGCAGACTGCGCCTTTACCCTGTGGGGCAATTATCTCTCCTTCAACCCCGAAGACCCCCGCTGGCCCAACCGCGACCGTTTCATCCTCTCGGCCGGCCACGGCTCCATGCTGCTCTATTCGCTCCTGCACCTGTTCGGCTATGACCTGCCGCTGGAGGAGTTGAAAAACTTCCGCCAGTGGGGCAGCAAAACCCCCGGGCACCCCGAGTTCGGCCATACCGTCGGGGTCGAGGTGACCACCGGCCCCTTGGGCCAGGGGTTCGCCAATGGGGTCGGCATGGCCATCGCCAGCCGGATGGCGGCGGAACGCTTCAATACCGCCGACTTCAGCCCCATCGACCACACCATCTACGCCCTGGTGGGCGACGGCGACCTGCAGGAAGGGATCAGCTACGAAGCCGCTGCTCTGGCCGGTCATCTCAAGCTGGGCAACATGGTGTATCTCTACGACGACAACGGCATCACCATCGAGGGCAAGACCAATCTGGCCTGGTCCGAGGACGTGGCCGGGCGTTTTACCGCCAGCGGCTGGCATGTGCAGAAGATCGACGGCCACGACTACACCCAGATCATGGCCGCCATTGCCGCCGCCAAGGCCGAGACGGAGCGGCCGTCGATCATTATCGCCACCACCCACATCGCCTTCGGCAGCCCGGCCAAGCAGGATTCCTCCGGGGCCCACGGCTCGCCCCTGGGCAAAGACGAGATTGCCGCCACACGGGCCAACCTGGGATGGCAGCATGCCCCCTTCGAGGTGCCGGAAGAGGTCCGTGCCATCTGCCGTGAACGGGTCGAGGCGCTCAAACGTCGCTATGCCTTCTGGCAACGCGGTTTTTCTGGCTGGCATGCCGCCAATCCCGAAAAGGCAAAATTGTGGGATGAAATGTGGAATAAGCAGGTACCGGCCGCGCTGGCCGATGAATTGCTCGCCGTGGTTGCCGACAAGGACGGCGCCACCCGGGCCCTGTCCGGCGCGGTTCTCCAGAAAGCGGCCGCCCTTGTTCCCGCCCTGGTGGGCGGATCGGCCGACCTGTCGCCTTCCAACAACAGCGATATCAAGGGCGCGGCTTCCGTGCAGCCGGGCGCGTTTGCCGGCCGCAACCTGCATTTCGGCATCCGCGAACACGCCATGGGCGCGGTGGTGAACGGCATGGCCCTGTACGGCTGCTTTATCCCGTACGGCGCCACGTTCCTGGTCTTTTCCGACTACTGCCGTCCTTCCATCCGTCTCTCCGCCCTCATGAACCTGCAGTCGATCTATATCTTTACCCACGACTCCTTTTTTGTCGGCGAGGATGGCCCCACCCATCAGCCGATCGAGCATGTGGCCTCACTCCGCATGATTCCGGGCCTCCAGGTGATCCGTCCGGCCGACGGCCTGGAAACGGCGCAGGCTTGGCAAGCGGCATTGCAACGCAGCAATGGGCCGACGGTCCTGATCCTCACCCGCCAGAAACTTCCGGTCATTGCCCGTCCCGCCTCCTTCGACAGAGCGGATGGCCTCAAGGGAGGATATGTCGCGGCCTCGCCCGCCGGCAGGCCCGACGTGGTCATCATGGCCAGCGGCTCCGAGGTGCATGTGGCGGCCGATGCGGCAGGCCTCCTGGCGGCCCGGGGGATCGGAGCCCGCATCGTCTCCGTGCCCAACCTGGGGCAGTTCCTGGCCCAGCCGGCCGCCTACCGCGACGAGGTGCTCCCGGCAGGAGTTCCCCGCGTGGCCTTTGAGGCCGGTCGCGGCGAATCCTGGGGCAAACTCCTGGGATGCGATGGCCTGTTCATCGGCATCGAGCACTTCGGCGCCTCGGCCCCGGACAAGGTGTTGGCGGAACAGTTCGGCTTCACCGCGCCCCAGGTGGCGGAGAAGATCGCCGCGTTCCTGAAAAAACAATAGGCGAAGCTCACCACGGAGGATAACAAAGGGGAAGAAGGCTGCATGGCTTGAGCCCTTCTTCCCCCGTGTACCTCCGTTGTTCCTCCATTCCATTCCCTCCATGGTCCGGCTTTCTGAGGTTGCTTATGGAGCTGATCGAGCTGCTCAAAAAATCCCTGCTCTTCTCCGGCCTGAAGGATAACGACCTGGCTGAACTGGCCGCCATTACGGTCCGCCGCACGTTCAGGAAAGGTGAGTCCCTCTTCAGCGAGGGCGATGAGGCCACCGGTTTTTACCTTTTGGTATCGGGCAGCATCAAGCTCTGCCGTATCGCCCCCGATGGCCGGGAAAAGGTGCTGCACTTCGTGCAACCCCGCGAGACCTTTGCCGAAGCGGCGTTTTTCGGCGACGGGCGCTACCCGGCCGAAGCCCGCGCCCTGGCGGCCGGCGAGGCGCTCTACCTGCCCAAGGAAGGGTTTCTGGAGCTGATGGGGCGCAACCCCAATTTCTCCCTCAACCTGGTGGTCTCCCTGTCGCTCATGCTGCGGCAGTTCGCCCGCCAGATCGAGGAACTCTCCTTTGCCGACGTCACCTCGCGGCTGGCCTCCTTTCTGGTCCGGCGGTCCGCCGAGAAGTCGGCCAGTTACGGCGGCATCACCTACATCGACCTGGGGGTCAAAAAGGGGGAGCTCGCCTCGCGGCTCGGCACCGCCAGCGAGACTGTCTCCCGCACCCTGCGCAAGCTGAAGGATGAGGGGATTATCGAGGTCCAGGGGAGCCGGGTGGTGATCCACCAGATGGAAAAGCTGCAAAAGCTGTCCGAGCGTCACGAATAAGGTCAACAGTTTTTTTGCCGCCGCGTTGCAGAGACACGGAGAATTGTGGGGACAATGGCTACCGAAACCTTTTCGGGAACGGGACCTGCGGCGGTTCGCCGTCTGTTTGCGGCAAAATTTTGTCTGATGCAAGGAAAAGGAGCTATCCATGCTGATCGTCATGAGTCATAATGCCACCACCGCCGATATTGACGCCGTTGTTCGGACCGTAAACGAGATGGGCCTCACGGCGGCGCCGATCCCGGGCAGGGAACGGACCGCCATCGGCGTCCTGGGCAACCACGGCTATGTCGATGACAGCAAAATTCTGGAACTGACGGGCGTACAACAGGTGATCCACGTTTCCAAACCATACAAGCTGGTTTCCCGCGATTTTCATCCCGAAAATACCATCGTCGATGTCAAGGGCGTCCGTGTCGGCCAGGGGTGCCGGCCGGTGGTGGTGGCCGGGCCGTGCGCCGTGGAGAGCGAGGAGCAGATCGTCAAGACCGCCCTCTTCGTGAAACAGGCCGGCGCCGACATGCTGCGGGGAGGGGCGTTCAAACCGCGCACCGGCCCCCACACCTTCCAGGGGCTGCGGGAGGAGGGGCTGAAGCTGCTCGCCGTGGCGGGGAGGGAGAGCGGCCTGCCCATCGTTACCGAGGTGATGAGCCCGGATAGTGTGGGGCTGGTGTCCGAGTACGCCGACCTGCTCCAGGTCGGGGCGCGCAACATGCAGAACTTCGACCTGTTGCGGGAATTGGGCAGGATCCGCAAGCCGGTGCTGCTCAAGCGCGGCATGAGCGCCACGGTGGAGGAGTTCCTGGCCGCGGCCGAGTATATCCTGGCCGAGGGGAACGACCAGGTCATCCTGTGCGAACGGGGCATCCGCACCTATGAAACCGCGACCCGCAACACCCTCGACCTGGCCATTGTGCCGCTGATCAAGGAGATGTCCCACCTGCCGATCATGGTCGATCCCTCCCACGCCACCGGCAAGCGCAGCCTGGTGCCCCCCATGGCTCTGGCGGCGTTGATGGGCGGTGCCCAGGGCGTGTTGGTGGAGGTGCATCCGGAACCGGAAAAGGCGCTCTCCGACGGTCCCCAGTCCCTCACCTTCCCCGGGTTCGGAAACCTGATGGAAGAGGTCCGGCGGCTGATCGGTTTTCTGGGGTATGTCTGACCGTTTATAAAAGACTTGTAATGATTTGGCCGCAGGTGTAATAATGAAACCACCTGATCGTTCTCTCTACCCTGTTGGTCGGCAGTAGCACCCGGGCGGAATGCTAAACAAAACGGGGGTCGCTCCCTGCTGTGGTGTGCTGCCCCATTACGCGGGATTTGCCTGAAGCAGTATACTGACTCCCATGGTTGAGGAAACTCGCCGGAGGTCCTTTAAGCTGACGGCAGGGTGGAGAGAATGAGTAAAAAAGGGGAAGCCTCGCGCTTCCCCTTTTTTTGTAAATCTGAATCCGCGACGCCTCCCTGCCGGAAGGCTTCCGCCATTGCGTTTGAAGTGTTTGCGACCGTCAGGCGGCGGGCAGGCCCGGCTCTTCCGGATACTGCGGCATTCCGGCGTCACGGATTCGGGATAAACTTGACGTCCCTTAGCCCAATTCCCGTCCCGTGGTCGTCATCACCAGCTTGCCGTGCTTGACCCCCTTCACGCCGATCAGGGAGTCTGCTATGGCCTTGATCTGGCTCGCCTTGCCCCTGACGATCAGCACCTCGAGACAATTGTGGTGGTCCAGATGCACGTGCAGGGTCGAGATGATGCGGTCGTGGTGGTCGTGCTGGATGGCGGTCAGCCGGTCGGCCAGGTCGTGGACGTGGTGGTCGTAGACCAGTGTCACCGTGCCGACCGTTTCTTCGTTGCCGTCTGCCCAGGTCTGCTCCACCAGGGCGTCGCGGATCAGGTCGCGTATGGCCTCGGAACGATTGACGTAGCCCTTTTCCGTAACCAGCCGGTCAAAACGCTCCAACAGCCCGTCGTCGATGGATATGCCGAAACGTATGGTCTCTCCCATCACACCCCCCTATTCTGTCGATAGAATCTTTTCCAGACATGCAACGAGACGTTCGTTTTCTGGGCGCGTACGCACCGCAATGCGGAAAAAACGGGGCGTAAGGCCGCTGAAACTGGCGCAGTCGCGGATAATGACCAATTCGGGCAGGAGTTGTTGCGCCAGTTCCCGGGCCGTCATCTCGCCCGTAAGCTCCACCAGCAGGAAGTTGGCGCGGGAAGGGTAGACCCTGAGCCGGGGAAAGCCGGCCAACCGGTCGGCCAGGAAGCGCCGTTCCCGGGCGATGAAGAGGAGGGTCCGCCGGTTATGCTCCCGATCCCGCAGGGATGCCGTGCCGGCCGCCTGCGCCAGGGTGTTGACGTTCCACGGCACGCCGAGTGCGTCGAGCCGCCCGCACAGCGACGCATTTGTCATGGCATACCCCAGGCGCAGGCCGGGGATGCCGAAGAATTTGGTCATGGACCGCAGGATGAGGACGTTATCGCTCGCGACGACGGCGTGTTTGGCCGACGCCTCCTCGCAGAAGTCCATAAAGGCTTCATCCAGCACCAGAAAGGTGCCTGCCGCGCGGCACAGCTCCCGGACCTGCTCGACGATATGCGGCGGATAGAGCGCTCCGCTGGGGTTGCCGGGATTGCAGAGGTAGAAGGCATCGTACCCCTCGGCAAGCTTCGCTTCCAGCCGCGCCAGGTTCAAGGAAAAGCCGTCCTCGGGTGCGAGCGGGAAGTGGTGCACCTCCCACCGCTGCCGCTCCAGGGCCCGCCCGTATTCGCTGAAGCAGGGGGCGGCGAGCAGGGCGCGTTTCCCGGAGAGGACGGCCGGCAGTTGGTAGATCAGTTCCGTCGAACCGTTGGCGATAACGAAGTGAGTTGCGGGAAGCCTGTGGTAATGGGCGAGGGCCTCTTTCAACTCCTCGTGGCCCGCGTCGGGGTAGTGCACCAGGCTGCCCAGGGCGTGGTCGATGGCCGATCTCACCAGGGGCGACGGTCCCAGTGGGTTGATGCTGGCCGAGAAATCGGCCAGTGCGGACAGCGGGACGCCCATGCGGCGCGCTGTCGCGAATATGGTGCCGCCGTGGTCATAACTGCGGGACATGGAAGCCTTTCAGCGCCCAGGCAGCGGCAATGCAGGCGGCTGCCATGAGCAGGGTGGTGGCGTACATCAGCCTGATCATACTCCGGTATGCCCGGCCGTCAAGGGGGAGCAGCGGGTCGCCGATGGGCTCCTTCCAGGAGGGCGTGCCGCCATAGGTGGCCGCCCCCCCCAGGCGCACCCCCAAAGCCCCGGCGGCCGCAGCCTCCGGGTGGCCGCTGTTGGGCGAAGGATGATTGTGGCGGTCGCGCAGCGTGATGCGCGCGGCGTTGCGCCAGGAAAGTCCTGTCAGGGGCGAGGCCATGATCATCAGCAGCGCGGTCAGGCGGGCGGGGAGGAAGTTCAGCAGGTCGTCCATGCGGGCCGATGCCCATCCCAGCCGCAGATAACGCTCGTTTTTATAGCCCACCATGGAGTCCAGGGTGCTGACCGCCTTGAAGACGATGCCGGCCACCGGGCCGCCGAGGGTTAGCCAGAACAGGGGCGACACGATGCCGTCGGCGGTGTTCTCGGCCACGGTTTCCACCACTGCCCGCCATATATCGGCATCGCCGAGATCGTGGGTGTCCCGGCCGACGATACGGGACAGGTTACGCCGCGCCGCCTCACGGTCTCCGGCCATCAGGGCGTCGGCAACCAGGGCCGATTCCCGGTGGAGGGAGCGGGCGGCCAGACAGGTGTAGGAAACGTACGCCGCGCCCAGAAGGCCGGCGAGGGGACCAAGGGTCGCGAGCCCGTACAGCGCCAACCAAACGGTTGCCGCGCTCGTGCCCACGGTGAGGAACAACAGGCCGATGCCGGCGGCCCGCTCATGGCGGGTGATCTTGCCCAGGCTTGATTCCAGAAAGGCGATCAACCGGCCGATCAGGACCACCGGATGGGGCAAGCGGCGGGGGTCGCCCAGGGCCAGGTCCAACGCCAGGGCCAGGATCAGCACTGCCGGTTCAGCGGGTGTCACCGTTCCAGCCCGCACATAGCCAGCAGGAGGGGGATGTCGAGGTGCCGTTCAAGGTGGTCGGCCAGCCGGTCGAAGGGATCGCCGCGATCCGGTTCGTGGGCGACGTGCCGCACGGGGAGCCCCTTGCCGCCGCGGATGCGGTTGAGGTAGGCCTCCCGGAAGGGGGCGTTGTCGAAGACGCCGTGCAGGTAGGTGCCGAAGATTCTGGCATCCGGCGAAACCGCGCCGTCCTGGACCGCAACCTGGGCGGCTCCGCGTCGGGAGATGCGGGCAAAGGGGCGTCCCGGGCCGACGGGGGTGGTGATGCCCATGTGGATCTCGTAGCCGGTCAACTCCTCCTCGCAGCCGGGGGCGAGCGTCTGCCCGGCGCCGTCGAGGCGGGCCGCCGCCTGATGGGTCGTCTTTTCCGGCAAAAGTTCCGTCTCCACCGGGAGCAGGCCGAGCCCGGCCATCTCCCGAACGTCCGATTCCACGCCGTCGGGGTCAGACACCCGTTGGCCGAGCATCTGGTAGCCGCCACAGATGCCGACGATCCGCCCCGTGAAGTCCTTGATCGCCTCGGAGAAGCCGCGCTCCTCCAGGTAGCGGAGGTCGGGGATGGTGGTCTTGCTGCCCGGGAGGATGAGGACATCGAGCCCTGCCATCTGCTGCGGCGATTCCAGATAGGTGAGGGTACAGTCCGGCTCGCAGCTGAAGGCGTCGAAATCGGTGAAGTTGGAGATACGCGGCAGCCTGACGATCCCGATGCGGATGGTATTCGGGTCGGGGGCGCCGCCGGCCGGGCATGAGGGGCGGCTGAGGGCCATGCTGTCTTCGGCCGGCAGATTGAGGTCCGCAAGCCAGGGGAGGACGCCGATGACCGGGATGCCGGTCCGCTCCGTGATGAAGTCGAGCCCTGGCCGCAGGATGGCGGCGTCGCCGCGGAATCTGTTGATGATGATCCCGCGGATCATCGCCTTCTCATGGGGCTCCAACAGGTCAATGGTGCCGACGATCTGGGCGAAGACGCCGCCGCGGTCGATGTCGGCCACCAGTATGACCGGGCAGCGGGCCATGGCGGCAACCCGGAGATTGGCGATGTCGTTGTGCTTGAGGTTGATCTCGGCAATGCTCCCGGCACCCTCGATGGCGATGAAGTCGTAGCCGTTTTTCAAGCGTTCGAAACTCTCCGCGACCCTTGCAAAGGCCTGGGGCTTGTACGCATCGTACTGTGCCACATTCATGGAGCCGACCGGACGCCCCTGGACGATGACCTGGCTGCCGGTGTCGGAATTGGGCTTCAGCAACACCGGGTTCATGTCGGTATGGGGATCGATGCGGCAGGCCTGGGCCTGCACGGCCTGGGCCCGACCGATCTCGCCCCCGTCGGGGGTGACGGCGGAGTTGAGGGACATGTTCTGGGATTTGAAGGGCGCGGTGCTGATGCCGCGCCTGACCAGCAGGCGGCAGAAGCCGGCCGTGACGACCGATTTACCCACGTCCGACGCGGTGCCGCAGAACATGACGGCGCCCGGCCGGGGCGTCGGCGGCGTATCATGTTCCGTCTGCATCCGTGACGCCTCCATGCCTGCTGACCGGCAGGCCTCTGCCTGTGCAGGCAGGGAGATGAGCGACCGTCCGGCGGAGGACCGGCATGGTGAGTGGTCCGCTGCGGCACGGGCGGCGTGCGGGCCCCGGCTCTTCCGGCCACCAAGGCTACCCGGCGTCACGGATTCAGGCTCCGTATTGGTGGCGGCGCCGTACTTGCCGGCATAGCCGCGGGGGGTGACCATGCGGCCGTGGCTGTCCACAAAACTGCTGCTGTTGCCGATGACCACGATGGTGGACATGTCGATCCGGTGCTCCAGCAATGCCCCCAGGGTGGTGACGGTGCTCCGCTCGTCCGGGCGGCAGGCGTTGCGCACGATGCCCGCCGGGGTTTCGGCCGGCCGGGAGGCCAGGATGATGCGGCGGGCCTCCTCGATCTGGGTGACCCGCTTTGTGCTGCGGGGGTTGAAGATCACGATGACGAAATCGGCCCGGGCGGCCGCCGTAAGCCGTGTCATGATCAGGTCCCAGGGGGTGAGCAGGTCGGAAAGGGAGATGACGGCAAAGTCGTGCATCAGCGGTGCGCCCAGCACGGAGGCCGCCGCCTGGATGGCCGAAATGCCCGGTATGACCCGGACATCCGGCTGGGGCAGGCCGCTTTCGGCCTCGTTTTCCAATAACTCCAGCACCAGGCCGGCCATGCCGTAGATGCCGGCGTCGCCCCCGGAGACCAGGGCGACCGCCTCGCCGGCGCGCGCCCTGACGATGGCCTCGCGGCAGCGCTCGATCTCGCGCATCATGCCGGTTGCCACCGTCGTTTTCCCGGCGATGACGGGGCCGAGCTGTTCCAGATAGCTGTCGTAACCGATAATGGTTGTGGATTCGGCGAGGGCCTGGCGGGCGGCATCGGTCAGGTGGACGATGTCGCCGGGGCCGGTGCCGATGATGTACAGGGGGGGCATGAAATCACCTATTAACAGGTTGTTGAAAAACAGCCATCAGGCCTTTGTCCTCGAAAGCCCCTTGTGCGGCGTAGCGCTGCTACGCCTCCGCGGGTCTTTCTGCGGTTGCGACGATCTGACTATTTTTGAACAACGTGGGTTTTCAACAATCTGTTAAGGATTGGAGTGGATACCGCACGATCTTGTGTGCGGTGAAGATGCTAGGCGCTGTACGATGCGTAGAGCTGTTTTACCCGTACCAGATAATTTTGTGTTTCGCGGGGCATGCGATCCGGTCTTCTGTCCACGTTGCCCGGCCCCCAGTTATAGGCGGCCAGGGCCGAGTCTACGTTGCCGTTATAACGGTCGAGCAGGTCGCGCAGGAAGCGCGTCCCGGCCATGACGTTCTGCTCGGGGTCAAAGGCGTCGTTGACGCCGAGGGAACGGGCGGTTCCGGGCATGAGTTGCATCAGGCCCCGGGCCCCTGCGGAGGAAACGGCCGTGGGGTTGAAGTTGCTTTCGGCCTTGATGACGGCCTTGATGAGCCCGGTCTCGACCCCGTAACGGCGGGAGGCCTTGGCGATGATCGGCTCCAGCCATTCTTTGTCGCTGCCCAGCGGCGTCGAAGACGTGGCCTGATACACCGCAGCAGGTTGTTCCGCGGAGGATTCCGCGCCACGGTAGGATGTTTGGCCGGCTGTCGCCTGGGCGGCGGCGTCGGCATAGGCCTTGATGAGGGGTTGGAGCAGGGACGGCTGCTGACCGAGCGTCTGGGGCGGCGTGGCGTCTGACGAACCGTCGCCCGCCAGGCTCAGGGTGGTGTGGAGCATCTGCAGGCTGAGTGCTTCGGCAAGATTTTGGGCGCTGGCCTGCTGCGTCTGTTCTGCCGTCGAGCTCTCCATGGCGCGGTCGAGCCGTTCGGCGAAGACGCCGTCTGGTTGGCCGGCGGCGTCTTCGCGCCCGCTCTTGCGCGACTCCTGCGCCAGGATCGATTTGAGAAGCGACAGGTTGCCGCTGATATCGATGGTCATTGCGTCTCTGACTCCTTGTCGTAGGCCAGGTTCTTTTTCTTCAGCTTCTCGATCAGGGTCGTGCGTTTCAGGTTCAGCAGCATGGCCGCTTCCTTCTTGTTCCCCCTGGTCCGCTCCAGGGCCTGGAGGATAAGCCGGTTCTCGAACTCGTCAAGGACCGAGTTGAGGCAGATGCCGGTTTCCGGGAACGCGTTCCCGGCCGGGATTGCCGGGGCCTGTACCTGAACCGTCCGGGCAAGGTATTTCTCCGGGAGATCGTCAGGGGTAATGAGGCCGCTATCCTTGAGGATCACCAGGCGTTCCACCAGATTCTCCAACTCCCGGACGTTCCCCGGCCAGTCGTAGGCGCAGAGGATTCCGAGGGTTTCGCTGGAAAAGCCCGTTACCTCATGCCGCTTTTCGCCATTGAAACGGTCCAGAAAGAAGTCTATCAGCAGCGGTATGTCCTCACGCCGTTCCCGCAGGGGGGGGATGGTGATGGGAATGACCGACAGCCGGTAAAAGAGGTCTTCGCGGAAGTCCTGGGACTCCACCAGTTCCTCCAGTTTTTTGTTGCTCGCCGCAATGATGCGGACATCCACCTTCTGAGACTTCGTCGACCCGACCGGTTCGAATTCCTTGCTCTGCAGAACCCGCAGGAGCTTGACCTGCAGATTGGCTTTCATGTCGCCGATTTCATCCAGGAACAGTGTCCCCTTGTCCGCCATCTCGAAGCGCCCCGCACGATTGGCATACGCGCCGGTGAACGACCCCTTGACATGGCCGAACAACTCGCTTTCGATCAGGTCCTCGGGGATGGCTGCGCAGTTGATCGGGACAAAGTTCTTGTCGCTCCGGGAGCTCAACTGGTGTATGGCACGAGCTGCAAGTTCCTTGCCAGTGCCCGATTCCCCCTGGATTAACACCGTGGCGTTTGATGCGGCGATCTTTTCGATCAACTCGAAGAGGGCGGCCATCCGGCTGCTTTTCCCGATGATGGAGGAACAGAGCGCGCGAGGGGCGCGTGGTGCAGCCCAGGCATGGGGTGTTTTCATGGTCTGGAACTCCCTGGCGCGCATGACCAGACTTTCCAACTCGTCCAGATTGAGCGGCTTGGACAGGAGAAAAACATTGTCTTCGTTTGCCGGGTTGATATGGGCATTGCTGCTGTAGCCGATCAGGACGAGAAGCGGGTTTATCTTCTTGGCCTCTTCGATGAAATCCGGGGCGATATCGGCCAGCAGCTTCAAGTCTGCGATCACGATGCCGATATGTTTTTCATGTAGAGTGTCAAAAATATTGGATGCCGGGGTGGCGTGGGCGATGTCGTACCCCTGGTATTTCAAAAAGGCCGATATGAGATCGCGGGTTTTGCGATCGTTCTCGACTATGAAAATGGTGCCTGGCGTATCCATGATGTATCCATTACTGGCGAGGTATGCACTGATGTGTCCACGGTGCTTCAAAAGGCATCGAGGGAGAATAATAGGGCGCATTGACACGAAAGTCAAGAAAATGACTTTATGTTTTTGGGCGATTGGCAGGGCAATTGATCTGCGTGGTATTGCCGGCCCGAATTAAATTTTTATCGTACTTGATAAATAGCGGCCTGCATGATAAATATTAGTCATAATTTAGTATTCTAATTTATGCGGGGTCTGTCGTCCCGACAAACTTCCATAACTATTTTGATCATTTCGAGCATGTTTATCCACATGGAGGAGGGAGTAATGAACGATGCGCTCGTGCCGGTGAAATCTGATGAATCTCGCGACAAATTGATACAGTTGGTAAGCTTTAATCTTGACCAGGAGGAATATGGGGTCGATGTCCTCAAGGTCAGGGAAATTATCCGGATGCCGAACGTGACGCGCGTTCCCAATACCCCCCAGTATGTCGACGGTGTCATCAACCTGCGCGGCAAGGTGATCCCCATCATCTCCATGCGCAAAAAATTCGGCCTGATGGAAGTGGACAACGACAAGCAGACCCGCATTATGGTCATGGATGTGGAGGGGGAGCTGATGGGCTTCATCGTCGATGCCGTTTCGGAAGTCATCCGCATTTCCGGCAGCGAGATCCAGCCTTCGCCCGCGGTAGTCGCCAGCGGCATTGACCAGGAGTGCATCGCGGGTGTAATAAATCAGGCGGAGCGTCTGCTGGTTTTGCTCGACCTGGAGAAGATGTTCTCCGGCGACGAGAAGCGGCTTTTTGCATCAATGTAGTCGTAGTGCCCAGTTTTTTTCAAGGAGACGTTAATGCCACCGTTTGATAGTGAAGATCAGGAACTGCTGGAAGGCTTCCTTACCGAAACAACCGAGCTGCTCGAGAAACTCGACGACGATCTCGTGGCTTTGGAGAAGGAAAAGTCCTCGGACGACCCCGAACTTCTCAATCGGATTTTCAGGTCGATCCATACCGTTAAGGGCGCTTCGAGTTTTCTGGGCTTCGACCTCTTGGTTAAAGTGACCCATAAGACGGAGGATGTCCTCAATCGCCTGCGAAAAGGCGAATTGACGGTGAACCCTGAAATCATGGATGTCATTCTCGAAGCCACGGACCTGGTCAAAGTCCTGGTAAGCGATATCAAGGCGGGTGAGATTCAGGAACGGGAGATCGACGGTACCATAGCCAAGCTGATGCCACTCCTTTCCGAGAGCGTTGCCGCCCAGGCTCCGGCCGCCCCGCAGCCCGCTGCCGACGCGAGCCCGCAGACGGTTGCCGAGCCCGATGCGGCTCCTGCCCCGGATGCCGCGGCAGCAGCGCCGGTCGAACCGCCGCCGTCGCCTGTCAAACAGGAAGTCGCACCGGTCCCGCCGCCGAAACCGGCCGGGGATGCGGTCGCCAAGAAGGCGCCGGTGCCCAAGCCGACCGAGGGAAAGGGAGAGGATCTTTCCGACAACACCACCGTGCGCGTCGATGTCAAACGCCTTGACGACCTGATGAATCAGGTGGGCGAACTGGTGCTGGAGCGTAACCGCATGATCCAGCTTAATCAGGATCTCCAGCAGGGCGAATCAGAACGCCTCGATTTTAACGAGGAATTCGGCAAGCTCACCAAGCGGATGAGCTTCGTCACCTCGGAGCTGCAGATGCAGGTCCTGAAGATGCGCATGATCCCGGTGGACAAGGTCTTCAAGAAGTTCCCCCGCATCGTCCGCAGCCTGGCCCGCGATCTGGGCAAAGAGGTCGATCTGCAGATCTTCGGCGAAGAGACCGAACTGGACCGCTCGGTTGTCGACGAGATCGGCGATCCACTCATCCACTTGATCCGCAATGCCATGGACCACGGCCTGGAGACCCCCGACGAACGCGTTGCCGCCGGTAAGCCGCGGGTGGGCGTCCTGATCCTGGCCGCCGTCCACGAGGGCAACCAGATCATCATCAGCATCAAGGACGACGGCCGCGGCATCGACACCGACCGGGTCGGGCGCAAGGCCGTGGAAAAGGGGCTGATCACCGAGGAGCAACTGGCCGCCATGAGCCAGCGTGAAATATTCGACCTGATCTTTCTGCCCGGCTTCTCGACCAAGGAGAAGGCTTCCGACCTCTCGGGCCGGGGGGTCGGCATGGACGTGGTCAAGACCAACATCAAGAAGCTCAACGGCTTGATCGAGATCAAGAGCGAAAAGGGGCTGGGATCGGAATTCATCCTGCGCCTCCCGTTGACCCTGGCCATTATCCAGTCGCTCCTGGTAGAGGTGGAGGGAGAGATCTACTCCATTCCGCTCTCTTCCGTGCTTGAGACCCTGCGGGTCGAACAGCGCACCTTCCACATGGTCGGCGGCCAGGAGGTGCTCAAGCTGCGCGAATCGGTGCTGCCGCTGATGCGCCTGCAACGGAAGTTCAATGTGCAGCAGCGCTATGAAAACGACGATTTCTGCTATGTCGTCGTTGTCGGCGCCGCGGACAAGCGCATGGGACTGGTGGTCACACGCCTGGTGGGCCAGCAGGAGGTGGCCATCAAGTCGCTCGGCAACTACCTGGCCAATATCCCCGGCATTGCCGGCTCCACCATCCTCGGCGACGGCCGGGTCACCCTGATCGTCGACCCGGTTGGGCTCATCGATGACGGCGAAAGCGCTCCGGGCCGGTAGGCCGGCAACTCCCCCCAATGTTTTTCTTCCCTGCGGCGCGAGTCGGCGCTTCGACTCGCGTTACCAGGGACGTGGACAAATAACGGCACAATTGAAGGTAGCCGATTCGATACCTGACATAGATATGCTGGCGTTCTTGGAGTAGGCGCCAACCACAAGCCCAAAAGGACCGACCGTGTCAATATCCGATAGTGATTTCATACAGCTGCGCGACTTTATCTACAATATCTGCGGAATGTACTTCCATACCACCAAGAAGTACTTCCTTGAGAGCCGTCTCAGTCGGAGGATGGAGATTACCGGCACGAAGACGCATCTGGAGTACTATCAGTTCCTCAAATCGCCCCGCGGTTCCGAAGAGTTGAAGTATCTGATGGATGAAATCACCACCAATGAAACCTATTTTTTCCGTAATGTGCCGCAACTGACGGCGCTGGAAACAAAACTTCTGCCCGAAATCGTCGAGACCAAGAATAAGATGGGCTTTCGCAAGCTGCGCATCTGGAGCGCCGGCTCCTCCTCGGGGGAGGAAGCCTATACCATGTCCATGATGCTGCTGGAAAAGCGTACGACGCTCCTCAAGGACTGGATTATCGAGATCGTCGGCACCGATATCAACGAAACCGTCATCTCCCAGGCCAAAGAGGGAATTTACAACGCCTATTCGGTCCGTAACATCCCCGACCTCTACAAACGCAAGTATATAAAGGAGGAGAACGGCAAGTTCCTTCTCTCGCCGGAGGTCAAGAAGTTCGTTACGTTCAACAAGCTCAACCTGTACGATGATTCCAAGATGATCTTCATGAAGAGTTTCGATTTTATCTTCTGTGCCAACGTGTTGATCTATTTCGATACTGCTTCGAAATCCAAGGTTGTCCAACACTTTTACAACAACCTACAACCATACGGTTATTTCTTTGTAGGCCAGTCCGAGTCCCTGCACGGGGTCAACGACAAGTTCAAGACCGTCCACTTCCCCGGTGGCTTCACCTACAAAAAGTAGCCTGAAAGGTATACTCCATGGACAAGCTCGCGATGATACAGAGAGCGGAAGAACTGGTCGGTACAATCGAGGACCTGCCGACGATTCCCGTGGTCGCCACCCAGGTGCTGCTTCTCCTTGACCAACCGGAGGTGAGGGTCGAGGATGTGGCCGACCTGATGCTGACCGATCAGGTCATGACCGCCCGGGTGATGAAGATGGTAAACTCGCCGATCTTCAAGCTCGGCCACGACATCACCTCCCTCAGGCTGGCGCTTGTCTATCTCGGCTTGAAGCACATCCGCGAACTGGCCCTTACCACCTCCCTGATCAATGCCTTTGACGCCGATACGGGTGATTTTCAGATCAGCGCCTTCTGGGAGCATTCCTTCGGAGTCGGCATGGTTTCCAAGATCATTGCCGAAAAGATCGGGTATCCGGATCTCGAAAAGGCGTATATCGGCGGCATTATCCACGACCTGGGCGTCGTCTTCCTGAGCCAGTACCAGCGCGAGGATTTTCAGGCGGTCCTGGACCGCATCAAGGACAAGCCGATCAAGCTGGTGGACGCCGAGGCGGAGCTGCTGGGCACGACCCATTGCGAGATCGGCCTGTGCATGGCCCGGAAATGGAACTTCCCCGAGGTGTACTGCGAGCTGATTTCCCAGCACCACACACCTGCCGAGGCGACCATCGACCCGGTCCTGTGCGCCATCGTCAACCTGTCCGACCTGTTCTGCGGCGTGCGCGAACTCAATTATGGCGGGAGAGAGTGGGTAAGTTTCAACCTGTCCGATGAAGCCGCTTGGCAGATACTCAGGAACGAGGCCCCGAATCTGGCAAACCTTGATATTGAACGTTTCTGCTACGAGCTGGACGACGCCATTCCCGATGTCAAGGCGTTGGTCAGTTCGATATTTACTTCACACGAACAGGCGGGGGATTGATGCTTACTTCCCGAAGCGGAAAAATACGGGTACTTATCGTTGACGACTCTTCGTTCATGCGCATGGCGATACGAAGTGTGCTCTCCAAGGACCCATCCTTTGATATCGTCGGTACGGCGGCAGACGGCATGGAAGGGGTGGAAAAGGCCATCGCCCTCAAGCCGGACGTCATCACCATGGACGTGGAAATGCCCCGCATGGACGGCATCGCGGCCCTGCGCCAGATCATGGCCAAGGCGCCCACCAGGGTGCTCATGGTCTCCACCCTGACCAACGAAGGGGCCAAGGCCACCTTCGAGGCCCTCGACGCCGGCGCCATCGATTACATCCCCAAGAACGTCACCGACTCGGCCGAGGCCCAGCACATCTTCCGCGAGGAGTTGCTGCGCAAGGTCCGGGAAGCCGGCAAATCCCATGTGGGCCGCATCGCAGCCACTTCCCCGATACGGCCGGCCGGTGTCACCCCCGTTGCCGCACCTCCGACGCGCCCCACGGCATCGCGGTTTACCGGCAAAAAGATCAATTATGTGGGGATCGGCGCATCCACCGGGGGACCGGTGGCGCTCCAGGAGGTGCTCTCCCGTATTCCCGTCAATTTTCCCTACGGCATCATCGTCGGCATTCACATGCCCAAGGCCTTTACCGGCCCCTATGCCGATCGCCTGAATGCCAAATGCTCCATGACCATCCGGGAGGCGGTGGATGGCGATGTACTCAAGCCCGGCCTGGCTCTGGTCGCCCCCGGCGGCATGCATACCACCCTGGTGCGCAGGGGAACGAGCGTTGTGGTTAAAACCGTCCCCACCAGCGCCTATCCGCAGTATGTCTACATCCCCTCGGTGGACCTGATGATTTCGAGCATGGCCGAGGCCACCAACGGCTCCATGCTGGGGGTTATCCTGACCGGTATGGGCAACGACGGTTTCAAGGGGATGCAGCTCCTGAAGAGCAAGGGGGGGGTGACCATCGCCCAGGACGAGGCGACATCGACCATCTACGGCATGCCCCGGGCCTGTGTCGAAGGCGGGGTCGCCGATGAGGTGCTGCCCCTGGGGCAGATCGGTTTCGAGATATCCAAGTTCATGGGGTAGCCGCCGCAGGACCGTCTGCTGAGGTGCGACATGAAGACAAGAAAAAAGGGCGGCCCTGTCAGGGACCGCCCTTTCTTGTCTTATCGTTGAGCGTGAACAACCAGCCCTTTGGTGGTGGTCACGACCTTGCAGTTGGAAAACCCCAGCCGTTTCAGCCGTCGCAGGATGAAAAAGGCGGCAACCGGATGGACATGGGGCAGCATCAGGGGAAAATTCTCCAGGGGCAGCCTTCTGATGGCCTGCCAGGTCGCCCGTACCCGATATCCTCCCCGCTGTTCACCATGCTTGCCCGGTTGTGCGGCGGCTTCGGCCATGCCTAGCTATGCTCGCTGGTTTCGTGGAACTCCAGCTTCTTCCAGTTCTCGATCGTATTGTCCAGACGCCATTGGCTGCCGGCCATGTAGGTCAGTTTCCCCTCGCCGTCGATGTAGAGGTGCATGACCTCCTTTTTCTCGAACTCCTCGATTTCCTTCTTCTCCCCCTGGACCCAGCGGGCGGTCACGTAGCTGACCGGCTCGAAGGCCACCTTGACCCCGTATTCGAACTCCAGGCGGTGCATGACCACCTCGAACTGCAAAAGCCCGACCGCCCCGATGACCCAGTCGGCCCCCATGAGCGGTTTAAAGACCTGGGTGGCGCCCTCTTCGGCCAACTGCACCAGCCCCTTTTCCAGGGCCTTTGATTTCATGGGGTTGAGCAGCCGGACCTTGCGGAAATGTTCCGGGGCGAAACTGGGGATGCCGGTGAATTTCAGCTCCTCCCCCTGGGTGAAGGTATCGCCGATCTTGATGGTGCCGTGGTTGTGAATGCCGATGATGTCCCCCGGCCAGGCCTCCTCCACATTGGTCCGGTCCTGGGCCATGAAGATGGTGGCGTTGGCGATCTGCACCTCGCGCCCCAGGCGTACGTGTCGCACCTTCATGCCGCGGGTGAACTTGCCGGAACAGATGCGGAAGAAGGCGATCCGGTCCCGGTGGGCCGGGTCCATGTTCGCCTGGATCTTGAAGGTGAAGCCGCTGAAGGGCTCTTCGTAGGGCGACACTGTCCGGCTGATCGTCTCGCGGGGCAGCGGCGCGGGGGCATACTCCACAAAGGCGTCCAGAAGCTGTTGAACGCCGAAGGTGTTGATGGCGCTCCCGAAAAAGACCGGCGTCTGCTGCCCGGCCAGGTAGGCCTCCTTGTCGAAGGGATGGGCGGCCCCCTCCAAAAGTTCCACATTATGGCGCAGTTCGTCCACCTGGCTGCCCAGCAGTTCGTCCAGCAGCGGATCGTCCAGGCCGGTGGCGGTCAGCACCTGGCCGGTGCCGTTGGCCGCATCGGGGTCGAAAAAGGTCAACTCCTTGGTGTAGAGGTGGTAGGTCCCGCGGAAGCGCTTGCCCATCCCCACCGGCCAGGTGACCGGGGCGGTCTGGATGTGCAGGTTCTTCTCGATGTCGTCCAGCAGGTCCAGGGGGTCCTGCCCCTCCCGGTCGAGTTTGTTCATGAAGGTCATGATCGGGGTATGGCGCAGGCGGCAGACCTCCAGGAGTTTCTTGGTCTGGCTCTCCACCCCCTTGACCGAGTCGATCACCATCAGCACCGAATCTACGGCGGTCAAGACCCGGTAGGTATCCTCGGAGAAGTCGTTGTGGCCGGGGGTGTCCAGCAGGTTGATCTCGCAACCGGAATAGGTGAACTTCATGACGGAGGAGGTGACGGAGATACCGCGCTGTTTTTCCAGCTCCATCCAGTCGGAGGTGGCATGGCGGGAGCTCTTCCGGGCGCGGACCTCTCCGGCCTGCTGGATGGCCCCGCCGAAGAGGAGCAGTTTTTCGGTGATGGTGGTCTTGCCGGCGTCAGGGTGGCTGATGATGGCAAAGGTACGGCGTTTATCGACTTCCTGCTGGTTATGCATTTCCACGTATACTCCTTTAGCAATCGAAAGGCGGGCTTGGCCCGCCTCCTGTATTCATGATGATTTCAGGGGGGAACGGGTCCCCGAATCCGTCCCTACGAACGGAAGACCAGGCGGTCCAGGCACCAGCGGCCCCCGCCGGCAAGAACCAGATAGAGGGCCATGCCCAAAAGCGCGATATTGAATTCGATGCCATGGCCGTGGCCCGGTATGCAATAGGTGTTCAGGAAAAAACCGTTCACCCAGCTCACCTTGTAGATGGCCACCAGCATGACCGCTGAAATGCCGGCCGCCGAAAGCCGGGTCAGGAATCCGGTCAACACGCCGAAGCCGCCGCCGAATTCGGCAATGATCGCCAGGAGGGCGAAGATCGGCGGGATGCCCATTTTCAGTTCAAAGGTCTTGAAGGTGGCGGTCAAGCCCTGTCCGCCGAACAGACCCAGCAATTTCTGCGAGCCATGAGCCATGAAGATCAGCCCCAGCGGTATCCGCAACATGAGTGGCGCCAATAAGTCGGTTGCGTCAAAACTCCCTTTTGCCATGAGGTCCCTCCGTGATAGTCACAAAATGAAGATGATCAGACCACCACATGCGCTATGCCGTCCGTGTCGCGCCCCTTGGCGGTGCGTGCGAGTTCTTCGGCCCTGTGGACGAACTCGCCGATGGCGGGCAGATCGTGCAGGCTGGTGACGGCGCCGATGGTGAAACCGACCGGCCAATCCTTGTGTGCCATCGCCTGCCGCAAGTGGTGGTGAAGTGTCTCGAGCAGCGGCAGGGCCGCGGTACTGTCGGTATCGGGCATCAGCACGACGAACTCGTCGCTGCCGAACCGGGCGTGGAGATCGCTGCTCCGGGTCGTTGCCCTGATGGTGTCGGCCACCTCCACAAGCAGGCCGTCCCCCGTTTTATGGCCGAACCGGTTGTTGATCTCCTTGAAATTGTTAAGATCGATGCAGGCGATGGAGATCGGCTGCCTGCTCTGGCGCGAACGATGCAACTCATGAGCGGCCGACTCGAAAAAGGCATGGCGGTTGAGCAGGCCGGTCAGGGGGTCGCTGCTTGCCAGCGACCGTTCCGCGTACAGGTGCCGTTTCAAGGCCGCGACCAGAAAACTCATGATCAGCAGGAAGACGAACTCGACAAAAACATTCCAGTAGTGGAGCGGCGAATAGGAAAAGGAAAACGAGGTGCCGGCTCCGTCGGCGACCAGGCGGGTGATGAACGCAAGAAGGCAAAAACATGCACCGACCGCCCTGCCCGCATGCCACGCCGCGAGCGATACCGGGATCAGGTAGAAGATGATCAGGGAGTAATCGCCGGTTATGTAGTCCAGCCAGCCGAGCATGACCAGCAGCACGATGTTTACGATGGAGATGGTGAGTGGAGACGGCTGGAGGAGGCTGGAGAAAATGGCTGATGTGCTGCGTGTTGGCATGGGACTGTTACCCGTGTGAGCCATAGCGAACAAAGAGAGGTAAAACATCATCCCGTGTTGCAGGATTGGCGGGCGGCATGGGATTCGAACCCACGACCCCAGGCTTCGGAGGCCTGTACTCTATCCAACTGAGCTAACCGCCCGCACCATTCCTGTCCAGCTTCGGACATTATCCAAACAAATTACACTAATCGGGCGGCCAACTCAAGCCAAAAATCTGTCTTTTTATCGGATGCTCTGTTAGAATGCGCTTTCAAGGGAGAACCATGAAACGTGTGTCCTTGACCATAGTGCTCTTTGTTGCGCTTTTTTTGCCGATTGCGGCCGATGCGGCCAACTTCAGGTTTCAAAAGGTCGGGGGCGATGTTTATGCGGCCATTGCCGAACCGGGGAGCAGGGCCGCCAGCAATTGCCTGATCGTTGTGGCCGACTACCAGGTCATTCTGGCCGGCGCCCATTTCACCAAGGCGACCACCCGGGAACTGCTCGACTTTGTCGGGACCATAACGCCGCTCCAGGTGCGCTACGTCATCCTGACTCACCACCATAGCGGCTTCGACGCCCTGGATACGGATTTTCCCCGCAATGCCGACATCATCACCTCCCAGCGTACCTGGCAACTCCTCAGGAAGGAACCGGGCCGGATCAAGAATCAGGTGATCTTCTTCGAACAGGGGCTTACCATCAAGCGCGGTTCCCGGGAAATCGTCATGACCGCCACCGAGCGCGGGCACAGCGAGGGGGACGTGTTCGTCTCACTTCCCGAGGACGGGGTCCTGTTCACCTCCGACCTCCTGTTCAACGATGTGGGCGGTTACATGGGGGACGGCTACTTCCGCGATTGGCTCATGGATCTCGATACCCTGGACGAGGTCGGCGCGCGCACGGTTGTTCCGGGGCTGGGCGCGGTGACGGACAACGACGGCATCAAACGTTTCCGGGCCTTTTTCCGCGATTTTACCACCGAAATCCTGCGGCTGGCCGCGAAAGGGCTCGACGTGGACGCCGCCAAGCGGGAGTTCTCATTGCCGCAGTTCCAGAACATGCCCGGATTCCGCACCTTTTTCGACGTCAATTTCCGGCGCGCCTACAACGAGTTGAAGGAGCTGAAATGAGGCCGTCGGGTATTCGCGTCATCGGTCTGACCGGCGGTGTCGCCACCGGCAAGAGCAGTGTGGCCCGCTTCTTCGAGGAACGGGGCGTGCCGGTCGTGGATGCCGACCAATTGGCCCGGGAGGCGGTCAAACCGGGGAGCCCCTGTCTGGCCCGGCTTGCCGCGCTGTTCGGGGCCGGGGTGCTGCGCGGGGACGGGACCCTCGACCGCAAGCGCGTGGCAGGTATCGTTTTCGCCGACGCGGGCAAACGCCGGCAGCTCGAGGCGCTCCTGCACCCCGAGATCCGGCGTCTGGCGGAGGAACGCATTGCCCGAGCCGCGGCTGCGGGGCAGCGAACCTTGGTATACATGGCGCCGCTCCTGATCGAGGCGGGCGTCACCGACCGGGTGGATGAGATCTGGGTGGTGACGGTGCGGCCCGAGGTTCAGTTGGAGCGGCTCATGGCGCGCGACGGCATCGGCCGGGAAGAGGCCGAACGGATCATTGGCAGTCAGATGCCCCTGGCCGAGAAGGAACGCCATGGCAGGGTCGTGATCGACAACAGCGGGACCCTTGAGGAGACGCGCCTTCTTTTGGCGGCAATTTGGGACAAGGAGATAGCGGTACACCATGAGTGAAAAGAATCACATTCTGCGGCCCGGCCCGCGGCAGGCCCAGCGGCCCGATCCGAAGATGACCTGTTTTGCCGCCGTCCCCCGCGGCGCCGAGGAGATTGCGGCCCACGAGCTCGAACAGTTGGGGGTTGGGGAGGTGGCCGCCGGACGGGGCGGGGTCGCGTTTACCTGCAACCGCGAGGGGCTCTACCGGGCCAACCTCTGGCTGCGCACCGCCAGCCGTGTGCTGGTACAACTCGCCCTGTTCCCCTGTTCGTCCCCCGAGGAGTTGTACGCCGGGGTGCACGCCATCCCCTGGCAGGAACTGATTACCCCCGCCATGACCTTGGCGGTGGATTGCAGCCTGCGCGACTCGGCCCTGACCCACTCGGGTTTTGTGGCCCTCAAGACCAAGGATGCCGTGGTCGACCGGATTCGGGAGGCGTGCGGCAGCCGTCCCAGCGTGGATACCGCTGCGCCCGACGTGCGCATCAATGTCCACCTGTCCAAGAACGTCTGCACCGTCAGTCTGGACAGCTCGGGCGATGCCTTGGACCGTCGCGGCTACCGGCTGGAACGCAACGAGGCCCCCATGCGCGAGACCCTGGCCGCCGCCGTGGTCGCCCTGACCGGCTGGGACGGCTCAATTCCCCTGGCCGATCCCATGTGCGGCTCGGGGACGATCCCGGTGGAGGCGGCCCTGCTGGCGGCCCGGGTGCCGCCGGGGCTGAAGCGCTCCTTCGGGTTTGAACGCTGGCAGGATTTCGACGAAAGGGTATGGAAACGCTTGCTCCGGGAGGCGGAGAGCGGCATGCAGCGGCTCCCCCTCGGCCTGATCACCGGCTATGACCGGGACAGCCGGGCGTTGGCCCTGGCGGCCCGCAACGCCGCGTTGGCCGGATTCGAGGGGCAGGTGCACTTCTTTCACGCCGCCCTGGAAGAGTTCAGGCCCGAGGGGGACAAGGGGGTCGTGATCATCAATCCCCCCTATGGCAAGCGTCTGGGGGATGAGGACGAACTGCGGGAGTTGTACTGCCAGATCGGCGATGTCCTGAAAAAACGCTGCCGGGGGTGGACCGGCTTCATCCTGACCGGCAACCTGGAACTGGCCAAATACATCGGCCTGAAGGCCTCGCGCCGGTATGTGCTCTTCAACGGGCCGATCGAATGCCGGTTGTTGAAGTACGAGTTGTACTGATACCGGGAAAAGACCGTTTCGGTTTCGCGCGCCCCCTGAATGCGTCCCATCCGTCCGGGGGGGCGTTGCCCTGGAACCGGTGCCGAAGCGTTGGCCCCCTCAGGGTGTCCTGGTGCAGATTCGCACCAAAAGGTCGCCTTCGAACAGCATCGGCTGGCGGCGGATGCCGGTCAAGAGCCCCGCGGCCGGCGCGATGACCCTGGTGCGGACGGTGCCGTTGAAGCTGTCGTAGATATACCCCAACTCCTGCCCTTTGCTCACCCATCCCCCCAGGCTCTTGTCCGAGACGAACATGCCGGCCCGGTCGGCATAGATGCGGACGGAACACTCCCTGGTGAAGTAGAGGGCCTCCTGGTCCGCCTCGGCCACCTCCACCCCTTCCAGCACGCCGATCCTCCCCAAAAACGAAACCAGCCCTCGAAAGACCTGTTGGCAATGGGGCAGTTGTATGGAGCCCGCCTGTCCCACCTGGAGGAGGAAACTCTGGCCGGGCCAGTATTTCCAGGCATACATCAGGGTGGTGGTGAATACCGGGCTCACCGAGCGCTCCATGATGGCGGGAAGCCCGAACAGGGGCGCGGTCTCCCGTTCTTCCGGGGTCGGGTCGTAGAGCCGCACCTGGGGCAACTCCTCGAAGTACAGGTTGGAACTGTGCAGGTCCACGCGGTAGGCGGACTTCTTGGTCGCCTCCAGCACGGAGTAGGCGATGCGCTGGGTGGTTTCGCCCATCCGGTTGCCGGGGAACATGCGGTTCTGGTCGCTCTGGTCGAAGGGCCAGGCGCGGCGCAGGGTGTTGGTGCCCAGGACATTGACCGCCGGGATGATCAGAACCCGTTGCGCAAGGCGCAGTTTCGGATAGTTCCCCCCCGCCACGGCCGTGAGAAAATCGGCCAGGCGGGCCAGGATGTAGATGCCGTTGATCTCGTCGCCGTGCAGGCCGGACACGAACGATACGGCCGGGTTCCCGGCCGGGCCGATCTCGTGACAGGGGATGGTGAAGTCCTCCCGCAGCGGGGCCGTCATGAGTACCAGGTCGCGGCTGCTCACGCCAACCTCCCTTTCCTGGCCATGACCCGCGCCATAAGCGACCCTTCGTACACCAGCGGATATTCCCGCAGGGTGAAGAGGATGCCGTCCACCGGGGAGCGCACCTCGGACAGGATGCCCCCCTGCAGGGGGGAAACGATGGTGCCGAGCAGTTGCCCCTTGCGTACGTCGGTCCAGTGCTCGATCACCGGGACGAACAGCCCCGAGGTGGGGGCGTTCAGGTAGTGGACGTTGCTGTCGTCGGCGATCAGGGGGAGGTGGTCGAGGGGGGGCAGTTCCACGTCCGGGGTCAACACGCCCTGGTCCTTCCAGAGGGTCAGGATGCCGGACATCACCTGGCGGCAGTAGTCGGGGGTGATGCGCATGCCGACCCCCATCTCCACCACCAGACAGGGGGTGCCGACGCTGTTCAGGCTGTGGGCGACGGTGGCCTCCAGCACGGTCATGGCGCCGTGCAGCCAGATCAGGTCCAGGTTCAGGCGTCGGGCCAGGGGGACCAAGCTGTCGGCGAAGTCGGTGTTGATCCGCACCTGGGGAATCTCCCGCAGGTAGATGTTGCTGGCGTGGATATCGACCACCAGCGCTGCGCCGGACAGGTTCTCGATGGCGGCGTGGGCGATCCGTTTCGGCAGGTCGCCGTTGGGCGAACCGGGAAAATTACGGTTCAGGTCGGTGTCGAAGACCGGGATGGCGCGGGTCAGGGTGTCCAGCCCCAGGGGGTTCATGGCCGGATAGAGTTCCACGGTCCCGGCCAGCCCGGCCGGGTTCTCCCGGGCCAGCTGTTCCAGCCAGTCGGCGAGCAGTTGGCAGACGTAGAGCCCTTCCAGTTCGTCGCCGTGGATGCCGGCCACGATGGCGGCCCGGGGGCCGTCGCCGCCGCGGTACGCCGTGCGGCGGATGCAGAGCTGCTCGCTGTAGGGCATCTCCAGGGAGAGGATGCACGAGGTGCTGATGGCTATGGCGGATTCAGGCATGGCGCGTCGTTGCTCCAGGGTTATTGTTGGGATATGGACAGCCGTATCACCGGGTTGTCGCCCGCCACATCCCCCTTGAAACTGCCCCGCTGGGGAGCCGCGTCCAGGTAGTCGCGCCCCACGGCCACGGGGATGAACAGGTCGTTGGCGAGGATCTGCTGGGTGGCGTCGAAACCGGTCCAGCCGCGACCGGGGATGAGCACCTCGGTCCAGGCATGGGTGGCGGGCGGAGCCTCCTCTGCCCCCTCCTCACGGGATGCCAGATATCCCATAACATATCGCGCGGGAATTTTCCACGATCTGACGATGGCGATCAGAAGGTGGGCGAAATCCTGGCAGACCCCGGCTCCGGCGGTGAGGGCCTGGGCCAGGGTTGAGTGGACGGTGGTTACGCCGGTTTTATAACGGAGCACCGTCGTGATCCACTCCATGGCTTGCTGCACCGATTCCAGGACCGGGCGGCCCGGCTCATGGCACGGGAAGGCGAAACCCTGGTCCAGTTGCCCCAGGTTCGGGGTGGCCGGGCTGCGGCTCAGGATGTAATCGTATAGTGACGGGGTCGTGCGCAGCGCTTCCCTGAGCCACTCCCGTTCGTCGCCGGGGGGCAGCGGCCGGAAGTCGAAGGGATTTGCCAGGGTGTTTTCCACCTCGGCCCGCATGCGGGTTACCAGGCGGCGGTGGGGCTGGATGATGTCGAAGCAGGTGACCTGGTTGCCGTAATAGTCCCGGTAGCCGCGCAGCCCGGCCGTCGGCTCGGTTTCCAGCGTAATGCCGAGAAGCCGCTGGTGCGAATCCCCACGGGGCGTGAGGCGCAGTTCGACGTGGTGCTCGCGCACCGCTTCCGGGTACTCCAGAACAGTTTCGTGCTCTATGAAATAGCGCATATCACGGCTCTTCCCTGTGGGTATCGAGGAAATCGGCCTGGGCCGCCTGGTTGAGGGCGGCGATGGCGGCCAGGAACTCCTCAAGGAACTCATGCAGGCCGGTGGAAAAGATCCGCTCCGCCGAATTGCCGGCCAACATGCCTTCCAGCCGCTCCATGGCGGCCGGGGAGCGTTGCTGGCCGGTGATGCCGGTATCGGCCAGGGCCCGGCGCATGCGTTTTACCGTATAGGCCAGGGAGCGGGGGAACTCCTGCTCGAAGATGGTGAACTCCACGACGTCCATGGGGCGGAACCCGGCGTGATACTTGCGGCGGAACGCCTCGTACCCGGACAGGGATTTGAGCAGGGCCGCCCACTGGTAGTAGTCCAGGGCCGATCCGACCAGGCTCAGGTCCGGCAGGAGCAGGTGGTACTTCACGTCCAGGATGCGGGCGGTCATGTCGGCCTGTTCCAGGAACGTGCCGAGGCGGTAGAAGCCGAAGGCCTCGCCCCGCATCATGGTGGTGGTGGTCAGGCCGTGGAACCGGGCCACCTCGCCGCGCACAAAGGAGAAAAACTGGCTGGCCCGCAGAGGGTGCAGCGGCGTTTTCAACTGCTGGTCGACATTCAGCCAGAGCTCGTTGATGGCCTCCCACATCTCCCGCGAGATGCGGTCCCGGGCGATGCGCGCGTTCTCCCGGGCCAGGCGCAGGCAGGTGCGGATCGAGTTGCCGTTGCTCTTTTCGGCGGTCATGAACTGCAACACGCGCCCCTGGGTGAGTTGCCCCTCGCCGTACAGCCCGCTGAAGGCGGCCTCCGCCGAGGTGATGCTGAGCAGCGGCCGCCACTTGTCCCCTTCGGACATGTCCTCCTCGGCCTCCAGCAGGTAGAGCAGGTTGATCTCCATCAGGCGGGCGGTATCGCCGGCCCGCTCCAGATAGCGGGACATCCAGTAGATAGAATCGGCTATTCGGCTCAGCATGGCGTCTCCTTACTCGGCCAGGACCCAGGTGTCCTTGCTGCCGCCCCCCTGGGACGAATTGACCACCAGCGATCCCTTGGTCAGGGCGACGCGGGTCAGGCCCCCCGGCACCACGTTGATGTCGTCGCCGTAGATGATGAACGGCCGCAGGTCCAGGTGGCGCGCCTCCAGTTCGCCGTCCATGTAGCAGATGTGGCGCGAGAGCTGGACCACCGGCTGGGCGATGTAGTTCCGGGGATCTTCCTGCACCTTGGCGGCGAATTCCTTGCGCAGGGCCGGGGTCGAGGCCGGCCCCATCAGCATGCCGTAGCCGCCCGATTCGCTGACCGCCTTGACCACCATGCGTTCCAGATTGTCCAGGACATAGGCCCGTTCCTCGGGGTTGGTCATCTGGTACGTGGGGACGTTGTGCAGGATGGGGGCCTCGGCCAGGTAGTAGCGGATGATGTCCGGGACATAGGGATAGACCGCCTTGTCGTCGGCGATGCCGTTGCCGGGGGCGTTGACGATGGCGATGTTGCCGGCCCGCCAGGCGTTGATGATCCCGGCCACCCCCAGTGCGGAATCGGACCTGAACACGAGCGGGTCGAGGAAGTCGTCGTCCACCCGGCGGTAGATGACGTCGACCCGTTGCAGGCCGGTGGTGGTTTTCAGGTAGACCACGTCGTCCTTGGCCACCAGGTCGCGCCCCTCGGCCAGCTCCACCCCCATCTCCTTGGCCAGGAAGGTGTGCTCGAAATAGGCCGAGTTGTAGATGCCCGGCGTCAGCACGACGATCTCGGCCTGGCCCGTGCCGCGGGGGGATACGGCCCGCAGCGCCTCGAGCAGCAGGGCCGGGTAATGCTCGACCCGGCGCACGCGGTATTTGGCGAAGAACTCCGGCAGGATGCGCCGCTCGATGACCCGGTTCTCGATCATGTAGGATACGCCGGAGGGGGTGCGCAGGTTGTCCTCCAGCACCAGGTACTTGCCGTCCTCGTCCCGGATGATGTCGATGCCGCTGATGTGGGTGTAGATATCGTGGGGCGGGTCGATGCCCATGATCTCCCGGCGGAAATCCTTGCCCTGGTAGATCAGTTCGGCCGGCACGACGCCGTCCTTGAGGATGCGCTGGTCGTGGTAGATATCCTTGAGGAACAGGTTCAGGGCGCGGACCCGCTGCTTGAGACCCGACTCGATGACGCTCCACTCGCCGGCCGGGATGATGCGCGGGATCAGGTCGAAGGGCCAGATCCGCTCGATCCCCTCGTCCGAGTCCCCGTAGACCGTAAAGGTGACCCCCTCCGCGTGCAGGGCCAGTTGCGATTCGTGCACCTTGGCCTCGAAGGCGTTCTGGCCGACCGACTGGATGTGCTCCCAGAGCGGCCGGTAGTGCTCGCGGGGGGTGAAGCCGTCGGTATAGAATTCGTGGTAGGAGATGCGGGGTTTCTGGGATGTGTCGGAAGGGATGGCTGCCATAGCGCGCTCGTCTTTTGCGTGAGGTGTGTGCGGCTCGGTTGTGATCGAAGCAAAATCGGGGCCAAAACGAGATGCCGTTCAAAATGCAATGGTTACGGAACGCTCCGGTGCGGCGTCGGTGCGATGTCGCGCCGTGGTGAGGGGAAAATAGCCGGGTTAAGGTTAAAAAATAGGCAGCCCCCCTGACGCGGGGGCTGCCTGAAGGTGTGCTAGCGTTTCAGTTTGTGACAGAACAGGCAACGGTTCTTGGGGGGGTGGTTGGGGGGGAAGGGGACCCCTTTTTCGTTGTGGCAGGTTTCGCACCCCTTTTCCGCTTCCTTCTTGCTGCCGGTTTGGGCGAAGGTATCGTAAAACGGTTTATGCTTGTCGTCCAGAGGAACGAACTTGGTCTTCTCTTTGCCGGAGATGGCAAAGAATATGCCCAGCACCACAACGATGAGCCCGATGAACAGCCAGTCGCGTTTGTCGATTTTCATGAAATAACGTCCCTTCTCTTGGATTCAGTCTGATTTGATGAGTGAGAAGTAGATGATCACACCACCGATAACCAAGCCGCAGCTTATGAACGGCAACAAGGATTTCAGGGACAGTTCCTCGCCGGGTGCCGGCATGGCGAAACGTACGATGACGATGAAGGCGATCAGGGTGAACAGCGTCAGCAGAACGGTTTTTGAGCGTTTGACGACGCCGAAGAAAAAGATCGCCGTGACGGCGATCAAGAATACCGGGTGGGTGAATATCTGCTTCATGGTGAGATGCTGAATCGTATTCATCAGATTGGCGGTTTCAAAAGGGTGCAGCGCCTCGGTCGCCTTTTCCGCAAGCTGCTGGTTATCCATGCGTGCGCTCCGTTTCCGACTGGTTTGGACTCGATTCCCTGGGATAGTAATGCAAAACGGGATGCCCGGCAAGCCAATTTGACGCGGGCATCCCGTATTCTTCCCCGGGTGGCGAAGCGAATCGTCAGCTCAGGATATCCATGACCTTGTCCAGAAACCCCTTTTTCAGGGGATGGACATCCTCGCCGCTGATCTTGGCGAACTCCTCCAGCAGGTCCTTTTGCTTTTTGTTGAGGTTGGTGGGGGTCTCCACCCTGATGATCACCAACTGGTCGCCCCGGCCGTAGCCCTGAAGCGAGGGGATGCCCTTGCCCCGCAGGCGATAGACCTTGCCGGATTGGGTGCCGTCCGGGATCTTCATGGCTACCTTGCCGTCCAGGGTCGGCACATCCAGTTCGCATCCCAGGGACGCCTGGATGAAGCTGATCGGGATCTCGCAGATGACGTTGTTGTCTTCACGCTGAAAGATGGGGTGTTCCCTGACGCTGATGGCCACATAGAGGTCGCCGTTGGGGCCGCCTTTGCCCTGGCCCCCCTCGCCGGTCAGTTTGAGGCGCGACCCGGTTTCCACGCCGCCCGGCACCTTGACCGAGAGGGTCTTGGTGTCCTTGACGCTGCCCTTGCCGCGGCAGTCCGGGCAGGGGTCGTCCACCACCTTGCCCTCGCCGTTGCACTGGCTGCAGGTCTTGCTGACGCTGAAAAATCCCTGCTGATAGCGGACCTGGCCCGCGCCGCGGCAGGAAGGGCAAACCTTCGGCTCGGTGCCCGGTTTCGAGCCGGAGCCGTTGCAGGTCCCGCACCGTTTGGCAAAGGGCACCTCGATCTTCTGCTCGGTGCCGAAGGCGGCTTCCTCGAAACCGATCTCCATGTTGTAGAGCAGGTCGTCGCCGCGCCGCCCTTGGGCGCGTCCGCGTCCGGTCCCGCCGCCGAAGATGTCGCCGAAGATGTCGCTGAAGATATCGCCGAAGGGGGTGCCGGCCCCGAATCCGCCGCCGAACCCGCCAGCGCCGAAACCCGCCCCGGAGACGCCGGCATGGCCGAACTGGTCGTACTGGGCGCGTTTCTGGGCGTCGGAAAGCACTTCGTAGGCCTCGGTCACCTCTTTGAACTTCTCCTCGGCCGCCTTGTCATCCGGGTTCTTGTCGGGATGATACTGGATGGCCATCTTGCGGAAGGCCTTCTTGATCTCGGTCTCGGAGGCGTTGCGGTGGATCTCCAGCACCTCGTAGTAATCGCGTTTTTCGCCGTTTGCCAAAATAGTGTCCTTGATAATGCAACGAGCAGCGCCCCGTGGAAGAGGCACTGCCCGTGCTTGGTGAATTATGTGCTACCTGCCGATATTAAAGGTATTTCGGCCTATTTCTTCTCTTCTTTGACCTCTTCGAAATCGGCGTCGACGACCTTTTCATCCTTGTGTTTCGAAGCGCCGGCCTGTTCGGCGCCGGCAGCAGCCTCGCCTTCGGCCCCGGCCTCCTGGGTCTTGGCGTACATGGCCTCGGCAAGCTTGTGGGCCGATTGGGCCAGTTCGTCGGTGGCCTTTTTGATCGCTTCTGCGTCTTCGCCTTCCATGACCTTCTTCAGTTCGGCGATCTTGTTCTCGATGTTCCCCTTTTCAACGGCATCGATCTTGTCGCCGAACTCCTTGAGCGATTTTTCGGTGCTGTAGACCATGCTGTCGGCCTGGTTTCTGGCCTCGATGGCTTCGCGTTTCTTGCGGTCGTCTTCCGCGTGGGCCTCGGCATCACGCACCATCTTGTCGATCTCTTCCTTTGAAAGCCCCGAGGAGGCCGTGATGCGGATGGATTGCTCCTTGCCGGTGCCCAGATCCTTGGCCGAGACGTGGACGATGCCGTTGGCGTCGATGTCGAAGGTGACCTCGATCTGGGGTACGCCGCGGGGTGCCGGCGGCAGGCCGGTCAGTTCGAAGTTGCCGAGGGTCTTGTTGTCGTGCGCCATCTCACGCTCGCCTTGCAGGACGTGGATGGAGACGGCCGGCTGGTTGTCGGCGGCCGTGGAGAACACCTGGCTTTTGCGGCACGGTATGGTGGTGTTCTTTTCGATCAGCTTGGTCATGACGCTGCCCAGGGTTTCGATACCGAGCGACAGCGGGGTAACGTCCAGCAGCAGCACGTCCTTCACATCGCCCTTCAACACGCCGCCCTGGATGCCCGCCCCGATGGCGACCACCTCGTCCGGGTTGACGCCCTTGTTCGGGGCCTTGCCGAAGATCTCCTCGACCCGTTTCTGCACGGCCGGCATGCGGGTCATGCCGCCCACCAGGATGACCTCGTCGATCTCGCTGGAGGAGAGACCGGCATCCTTCAAGGCGGTGCGGCAGGGGCCGTCCAGTCTGGCCAGCAGTTGGGCGCAGATCGACTCGAGCTTGGCGCGGGAAAGCTTCAGCGTCAGGTGCTTGGGACCGGAGGCGTCGGCGGTGATGAAGGGGAGGTTGATGTCGGTCTCCACGGAGGTGGAGAGTTCGCACTTGGCCTTCTCGGCCGCCTCCTTCAGGCGCTGCAGGGCCATCTTGTCGCCGCGCAGGTCGATGCCCTGATCCTTCTTGAACTCGTCGGCGATCCAGTCGATCACCAGTTGGTCGAAGTCCTCGCCCCCCAGGAAGGTGTCGCCGTTGGTGGACTTGACCTCGAATACCCCGTCGCCCAGCTCAAGGATCGAAATATCGAACGTACCGCCGCCCAGGTCGAAGACGGCGATCTTCTCGTCTTTCTTCTTGTCCAGGCCGTAGGCCAGGGCGGCGGCGGTCGGCTCGTTGATGATGCGCAGGACGTTCAGGCCGGCGATCTTGCCGGCATCCTTGGTGGCCTGGCGCTGGGAGTCGTCGAAGTAGGCCGGCACGGTGATGACGGCATCGGTGACGGCCTCGCCCAGGTAGTCCTCGGCGGTCTTCTTCATCTTTTGCAGCACGATGGCCGAAATCTCGGGGGGGGAGTAGCGTTTGTCGCGGACATCGACCCAGGCGTCGCCGTTATCTGCCTTGACGATCTTGAAAGGTGAAATGGCGATGTCTTTTTTGACCGCATCCGTTTCAAACTTGCGGCCGATCAGGCGTTTGATGGAGTACAGGGTGTTCTCCGGGTTGGTAACTGCCTGCCGTTTGGCCTGCTGCCCCACGAGGCGCTCACCATTCTCGGCAAAAGCCACCATCGAGGGTGTGGTGCGGCTCCCCTCGGAATTGGCGATAACAACCGGTTCTCCACCCTCCATGATTGCGACGCAGGAGTTGGTGGTCCCCAGATCGATTCCGATTACTTTACTCATGACGGATAATCCTCCTTTTCATATCTTCCTGTAGAAATCAAGCTAGTCATCGTTTCGGGAAAAAACAAGGGTATGGTGAAAAAAAGTGAATGGTGAATGGCGTAACCCGCAAACCACTCGTTTTTCAATCATTCACCATTCACCCTTCACGATTCACGGTTTTATCCTTTGATCTCCGTCGAGACGGACACCATGGCCGGGCGCAGCAGGCGATCCTTCAGCAGGTAGCCTTTCTGGTATTCCTCCACAACCGTGTTGGGGGGGAATTCATCGGTCGGCACCTGGGCCATGGCCTGGTGGAAGGCCGTGTCAAAGGGGGCGCCGACCGCTTCGACCGGCGTCACGTTGAATTTTCGGAGCGACGCCAGCAGCATGGTGTGGGTCATGCGAATCCCCTCCACCAGGGCGGGCAACCCGTCCTCGGAGGCATGGCCCAGGGCGCGCTCCAGGTTGTCCAGTACCGGCAGTATCTCCTCGATCAGCGACTTGTAGCCGTAATTGAGCAATTCCTCTTTTTCGCGATTGGTACGTTTGCGCAGATTTTCCAGATCGGCCCGTTCCCGCAGGAAGCGGTCCCAGTTCTCCCGCGCTTCCTTTTCCTTGGCGGCGAGCTGCTCCTCGAGGGACAGGGGCTCGACCTCCGGTACTCCGGCTGCGGTTTGGTCTGCGGCGCCGCCACCCTGGCCGGCGGCTTGTTCGGCGTTCTTCGGTTCTACGGTATCGTGCGCTTTCATGGTCGCTTATAATCCTCTTTCTAAGATATACTGCGTTGCGGCTCAGGTTTCCGCGAGCATCCGGCTTACCAGGCGAGCGGTGTAATCGACGATGGGGATGACGCTGGAGTAGCCCATCCGGGTGGGGCCGATCACCCCCAGCAACCCGACGGTATTGCTGCTGGTGACAAAACGGGATGTGATCAGGCTGACACCGGCCGATTGGCTCAGGGGGGATTCGGAGCCGATATAGATCTGCACGCCATCGGCAGACATGCACCGTTCCAGGAGCTTCAGTAACTGCCCCTTCTGTTCGAAGGCGCGGAAAATATCCTTCATGCGACCCACGTCGTTGAATTCCGGCTGGTCGAGGATGCGGGCCTGGCCCTCGACGAATATTTCGTCTCCCTCACCGGAAACGGCCTGCTCGGTCATGCGCAGGGCGAGCAACATGAGGTTGTCGTACTGCATCTTCTCGGTGTGCATCTCTTCCAGGATGCGTTTCCGGGCCTGGGAGATGGTCAGCCCCTGCATCAGCTCGTTCAGGTAATTGCCCATGGTGATCAGGTCGGCCTGGGAAAATTCCGTATCGCTTTCCACCAGGCGGTTTTGCACCGTGCCGTTGCTGGATACCAGGATCGCCAGCACCTTGTGGCTCCCGATGCGGATGAATTCGATATGGCGGAACACGTCCGACGTGAAGCTGGGCGCCACGACGATACCCATATAATTGGAGAGCGACGACAGGGTGCGGCTGGTCTCTTTGAGAATCCCCAGAAGCCCGGCCCCGGCTTCGCGGCAGCGGCGTATGATCAGCTTCTTTTCGTCACGGCTGACCTGCCGAAGCGCTACCAGGGAGTCCACGTAGAGTCGATAGGCTTTTTCGGTCGGCACCCGGCCGGCCGAGGTGTGGGGCGAGGTCAAAAGCCCCATCTCTTCAAGGTTGGCCATGACGTTTCTGATGGTGGCCGTCGAGAGGGGCAGGGCGTGTCTGCGCGCTACGGAACCGCTGCCGACCGGTTCGGCGGTGGCGATGTAATCCTCGACAATCGCTTCAAGTATCTGTCTGCTTCTGGTCGACAGCTCCACGTTCATGGCCAAACCTCAAAAAAATAGCACTCAACATCAGGGAGTGCTAGTTCTTGATTTCAAGGTAATAAGTGGTTCCTGATTTGTCAAGGACAATAAGAAGCATTCCGGCGATTGTGCCGGTCCGTCAAATGGCTTGCCTCGGAAAGAGAAACGAGTATATAATTCAAAATTCATCAGCGTTTAGGGGCTATTCGGGAGGAGTTCAGGCGTGTCTTGGCAGGGCATCGGCATATTTGATTCAGGGGTAGGGGGGCTGACGGTGCTGCGCGAGATCATCCGGACGCTGCCCCAGGAAGATACCATCTACTTCGGCGACACGGCCCGGGTGCCCTATGGCACCAAGTCACCCGAAACGGTGTCCCGGTACGCCCAGGAAATCACGTCGTTTTTGTGCCGGCGGGATATCAAGCTGCTGGTCGTGGCCTGCAACACCGTGTCCGCCGTGGCGCTTCCCGGTCTTAAACGACAGTTCTCGCTCCCGGTTGTGGGGGTGATCGAGCCGGGGGCGCGCCGGGCGGTCGAAGTGACCCGCAGTGGCCGGGTAGGGGTGATCGGCACCGCCGGGACCATTCGGAGCAGCGCCTATACCCGTGCCATCAAGCGCCTCAAGCCCGACGCCTGTGTGCTGACCCGCGCCTGCCCGTTGTTCGTCCCCCTGGCCGAGGAGGGGTGGACCGACAATCAGGTGGCGCGCCTTACGGCCGAGAGTTACCTGCGCGAACTCAAAGAAGCCGGGATCGATACCCTGGTGTTGGGCTGCACCCACTACCCGCTGCTCAAGCCGCTCATCGCCGATATCATGGGGCCGGACGTCACCCTGGTGGACTCGGCTGAAGAGACCGCTCGGACCGTGGCCGCCATTCTGGCCGACAAACACCTCCTGCGCCCTGCCGCGGAGGAGGGGAATCACCACTACTATGTCAGCGATATCCCGGCCGGATTCATCCGGGTGGGGAACCGTTTCCTGGGGGGGCGCCTGGGGGATGTGTATCAGGTGGACCTTGACAAAGACGGAGAGGAGTGCTGACCCATGCCATCGGTCCGGCGAAAACGTGTCAATATCGGTCTGGTGCTGCCGTTTCTGGTGATCGCCCTGGCGTTCGGCGGGATGCTCTGGCGAAAGTACCAAACCAGCTACAAGATTCCCACGGCACCGCAAACCAGGCAGCAATCGGGCACCCGCACGGTGGTGTTGTTCTTTGTGGCCGACGGCACCCGGCTGGTGCGCGAGGCCCGGGAACTGGAGTCGTGCAACGACACCGGGGCCTGCATCAAAAGCACGTTGGCTGCTCTTTTGAGCGGTCCTTTGGGGGACTATGACGAAGCCCTGCCGGAAAACACCGGTTTGAACAGCGTGCGCATAGAAGGGGGCACGGCCGTTGTGGATCTGAGCCGGGAGTTTGCCGCGGACCTGCCGTCCGGCAGTTCTGCGGAGATGTTGGCCGTGTATTCCATCGTCGATACGGTCTGCGCCAATTACCCCCAGATCAGCCGGGTGAAGCTGACGGTTGAGGGGAACGGCTCGACCGTGCTCAACCATCTGGATCTGTCCGCCCCCCTGGCGCCGGACTATTCTCTGGAACAAGCGTCCGGACAGGCCCCGGCCGCCGCACCATCCACACCGAAAAAGGGAAAATGATGAAGCCATTCCTCGAAGCCATCCAAGAAAAGGTGCTCATTCTCGACGGGGCCATGGGCACCATGCTCCAGGAACGGGGCTTGAGGCCGGGGCAGTCCCCGGAGGAGCTCAACCTGACCATGCCGGAGGTTGTTGCGTCGGTGCACCGTGATTATGTGGAGGCCGGGGCCGATATCATCATCACCAATACCTTCGGCGGCAGCCGTTTCAAACTGGCCCACTACGGCCTGGAGGGGCGGTTGGCCGAGATCAATGCCCGCGCCGTCCAGATCGCCCGCACGGAAGCGGTCGGCAGGGCGTATGTGGGCGGTTCCATCGGTCCCACCGGGCAATTCGTGGAGCCTGTGGGCGAAATCCCCTTCGACGAGATGAAGGCCGCCTTCCGCGAACAGGCGGCGGCGCTGATCGACGCCGGGGCCGACCTGCTCAGCCTGGAGACGTTTCTGGACATCAAGGAGTGCCGCGCCGCCCTGATCGCCATTCGCGAGATCTCCGGGACGATTCCGGTCATCGCCATGCTGACCTTCGACGACAACGGCCGCTCGGTGCTGGGTACGCCCCCCGAGTCCGCCGCCATCACCCTGGCCGCTGCCGGGGCCGACATCATAGGCTCCAACTGCGGACTGGGGGTGGAGGGCATCTACGATATCCTCTGCAGGATGCGCACGGTGACCCAGCTGCCGCTGATCTCCCAGGCCAACGCCGGTTTGCCGCGACTCGTCGACGGCGCCACGGTCTTTCCCGGGACACCGCAGGAGATGGCCGCCTATCACGAACGGATGATCGGGATGGGGGTGCGGGTGATCGGTGGCTGCTGCGGCACCACGCCCGCCCATATCCGCGTCATGAAGGAGGCGCTCGGCACGGTGCAGCAGCCTTGGCAACCGCGCCCGGAGACGACCGGCGTGACGTTCCTTTCCAGCCGTTCCGGCTGGGCGGCGGCGGGGGGCGGCAGCAAGACCGCCATCATCGGCGAGCGGATCAATCCCACCGGGAAAAAGGTTTACTCCCAGGAGCTCCTGGACGGCAAGGTGGCTTACATCCGCCGCGAGGCCATGGAACAGGTCGCGGCCGGAGCGACCCTGCTGGACGTGAATGTCGGGGCGCCGGGCATCGACGAGCCGGCCGCCATGGAGCGCGCCGTGTTCTGCGCCGCCGCTGCCGCCGGTGTGCCGCTGGTGCTGGATTCCTCCAGCCCGGCTGCCCTGGAGCGCGGGCTCAAGGCGGCGGACGGCAAGGTCCTGATCAACTCGGTTTCCGGGGAGGCCAAGAGCCTGCGCCGTGTGCTGCCCCTGGCCAAAAAGTACGGGGCCGCCGTGATCGGCCTGGCCCTGGACCAGAAGGGTATCCCCGATACCGCCGAGGGGCGGCTGGCCATCGCCCGCCGCATCCGCAACGCCGCCCGGCGGCACGGCATCCCGGACGCCGATATCATTATCGACTGTCTGACCCTGACGGTCAGCGCCGAGCAGAAGCGGGCCGCCGAAACCCTGCGGGCCATCCGGCTGGTCAAACAGAAACTGGGGCTTTCCACGGTGCTGGGGGTCAGCAACATCTCATTCGGCCTGCCCCAGCGGCCGCTGATCTCGTCGGCATTCTTCGCCATGGCCATGGAGGCCGGGCTGGATGCCGCCATCATCAACCCCAAGGACGGCGCCATGATGGCGGCTTGGCGCTCGGCCATGGTGCTTTTGAACCGCGATCACCAGGCGGCGGTCTATATCGAGGCCTACCGCGGCGAACAGGCAGCGGCAACCGTTCAGGCGGCCGCGGCATCCGACGCCCCGCTTTCCCTCCGCGAACGCCTCTCCCGGGCGGTCATCGACGGCGACCGGGACGGCATCGTTCCCCTGGTGGAGGAGGCCCTGCGTGCGGGGCTGGCCCCGATGCAGGTCAGCAACGAGGGTTTTTTGCCCGGTCTTGAGGAGGTGGGGCGGCGTTTTGAGAAGAATATCTTCTTCCTGCCCCAGGTCATGCAGTCGGCCGACACCATGCAGGCCGGTTTCGTCCGCCTGAAAGAGGAGATGAAGGGGCAGGCGTTCGAGAGCCGCGGCCGCATCCTGATGGCCACCGTGGAGGGGGACATCCATGACATCGGCAAGAACATCGTCTGTACCCTGCTGGAAAATCACGGCTTCCAGGTCTTCGATATCGGCAAGAACGTCTCGGCAGCCACCATCATCGCCAAGGCAAAGGAGTACGCCGTCGACGCGGTGGGACTCTCGGCCCTGATGACCACCACCATGTCCGAGATGGACAATGTGATCAAACGGCTCAAGGCCGCCGGGGTAAAGACCTTTACCATGGTGGGGGGGGCGGTGGTTACCCAGGAATACGCCGACCGGATCGGCGCCGATCTCTATGCCCGCGACGCCATGGAGGCGGTTGCCAGGATCAAACGGCTGCTGGGCGTCGAGGGGTGATTCGTGGCGGTGATTTGGCGTGGATTTGACGGGGAGCCCTTTTTGAATCAACTATTTAACATGTTGCAGTTACTGGGGCTTTTGTGGTAACGTCACGTTGATTCCGTTATTTCGCGTACGGGTTTGCTCATGGTTCTGGGGTTCAATCACAACGTCATGTATAAGGGAGAGATCTTCCACGTCCAAACCGAGGACAGTGGTGTCTCCTCTCCCCATATCATTACCCTGCTCTACCGGGGGGGCGTCATCCTCTGCTCCAAAAAGACCAGTTACGCCGACATCCTGAAGATTGAGAACCTTGAATCCGTGGTGGAAGAGTTGATGAAGGATCAGCACAAGGAGATGATGCGGCGTCTCAAATCGGGGGAATTCGACCAGCGCGCCTTTCAGGCCCCTCCTTCTTCCCGGGCAGGGGCTGTCGCCGACAAGCCGCCCGTTTCCCCGCCCGGTGCGGATTCCGGGCTCCTTTCTGCGCCGCTCGCTCCTCCATCTCCGTCATCCGCGAAAACCGATATCTCGCTCCTGTTCGCAACGCCTGTGCCGCAACAGGATGCCGCCGCCCGGCAGGAAGCGGCCGACCGCGACAACGCCGCGAAAGAGGTGGTCAAGCTTGACGACGCCATCCTTGCGTTTTTCGGTGCCAATGACAAATAATCCTGGTCGTGGGGGCTTTACCTCGAACGGACGGTCACATACGGCCCTTCGGCCGCAACAGCGACGTGCTGACATCGCACAGGGATACCATTAGTGTTCAAGAGCCTGACAACCCGCATTATTGCCACGACCATTGTCCTGCTTGTTGGTGGCATCTTCATCTATACCTTTTTTAACGTCCGCCAGCAGCAGTCCCAGCTGATCGATACGGCCCGCGAAAATACCGAATTGCTGCTCCATACCGTAGAAAACAGCATCTACAACACCATGCACCTGGGAAACGTTCAGGACGTGAGTTCGATCCTGGCCATGATGGGGCAGCACAACCAGTTGGTCGGCGTGCGCATCTTCCATCCCCATGGGGTGATCCTGCGCTCGTCCAACCCGGCCGAGGTCGGCCAGGTCGTCGGCATGGATGACTATCGATTGTACCTGAATCCCAAACATTACGGCATCTTCGACCTCCCCCCCTACGGTGAGGTGCTGTCCATGGTCAAGCCGATTTACAACGAAGCGGCGTGCCACACCTGCCACGGCAGCAAGGCCAAGGTCATCGGCATCCTCAATGTGGACTACTCGCTCTACCGGACCAAGATGCAGATGTTGACGGCTTCGCGCATCTTCATCGCCTCTTCGGTTGCCATCACCTTTTTTCTCTCCATCACCATTTCCTTCATACTTTTCAAGTTTGTCAAAAAGCCTCTGGACAGCATGACCGCCAACATGTCGCGGGTAGAAAACGGCGACCTGAGCGTGCGCATCGACTACCGGGGCACGGATGACGAGATCGGCAAATTGATCAACAGTTTCAACTCCATGGTGGACCGGCTCGAGGTGACCAAAAAGGAGTTGGAGCAGTATCATTTCCAACAGTTGGAACGGGCGGACCGCCTGGCCGCCATCGGCGAGATGGCCGCCGGCATCGCCCACGAGATCAAGAACCCGCTGGCAGGCATTTCCGCCGCGGTGAGCATCATCAGGGACGACATGGAACCGGACGACCCGCGCAGCGGCATCCTCAAGGAGGTGCTGCAACAGGTGCAGCGCCTGGACAAGACGGTCAACGACCTGCTCTTCTTCGGCAAGCCTTCGGTCCCTGAACTGGCTTGCATCGACATCAGCGATATTATCGAGAAAACCCTCAAGTTCGCTTCCCAGCACCGGGGGGTAAAGCATATCGAACGGCAACTGGAGTTCGCCCCCGGCCTTCCCACGGTGTATGCCGACGGCAAGCAGATGCAGCAGGTGTTTCTCAACCTCATCCTGAACGCCTTTCAAGCCATGAGCGAAGGGGGGAGGCTGACCATCAGCACCAGCCTGTCCACCCGCCAGGGACGCGACCATGTGCGGATAGACGTGGCCGATACCGGCCCCGGTATCCCCCCCCAGATCCAGGAAAAGATCTTTACGCCGTTTTTCACCACCAAGGCCCAGGGCACCGGCCTGGGGCTGCCCATATGCTACAAGCTGATCAACCTGCACAACGGCTTTTTCACCGTTGCCAACAACACCCCCCGCGGCACCATATTCACCATAGAGCTGCCGGCCTGCAGCGTTCATGACATCGAAGAGGTAAGGAGAGCGCATGAAACGTAACAAGATTCTGGTTGTTGACGACGAACACCTGATCCGTTGGTCGTTGGAGCAAAACCTGAAGAAGCAGGGCTATGAGGTCGTTACCGCCGGCGACGGCGAGGAGGCGCTGCGCCTGGCCCGGGAAGAGCAGCCCGACCTGGTGCTGCTGGACATCCAGATGCCGGGCATCAACGGCATCGAGGCCCTGGAAAAGCTCAAGGAGTACGACGAGGAGATCGTGGTCATCATGGTGACCGCCCACGGCGGCCTCGAGACGGCGGTCAACGCCATGCGCCTGGGGGCCTACGACTATATCAGCAAGCCGTTCAATCTGGACGAACTGGCCATCATCATCAAAAAGGCGCTGGAGACCACGGACCTCAAACGCGAGGTGGCCCGTCTCCGCTCCGAGACGAAAAAATCCTTTCCGCCCAATATCATCGGCGAGAGCAGGCAGATAAAGCAGTTGATGGAGGTGCTGGACAAGGTGGCCAAGAGCGAGGCCTCCACGGTCCTGGTGCAGGGGGAGTCCGGCACCGGCAAGGAACTGGTGGCCAAGTGGATTCACTACAGTTCTAACCGCTCGGACAAGCCGTTCATCGCCATCAACTGCGCGGCGGTGCCGGCCACGCTTTTGGAGAGCGAGCTGTTCGGCCACGAAAAGGGGGCCTTCACCGACGCCAAGAACACCAAAAAAGGGTTGTTCGAACTGGCCGACGGCGGCACCGTGTTTCTGGACGAGATCGGCGACATGGAGATGGGGATGCAGGCCAAACTGCTCCGCTTCCTGGAGGACCGCTCGTTCCGCCGTATCGGCGGTGGCCGGGTCTTCACCGTCGATGTGCGCATCATCTCCGCCACCAACAAGGACCTGCAGAAGTCCATCGAGGAAAAATCCTTCCGCAACGACCTCTATTACCGTCTGCAGGTCATCCCCATCCACCTGTCGCCCCTGCGGGAGCGCAAGGAGGACATCATCCCCCTGGCCAACCATTTCATCGGGGTCTACAACAAGGACTTCAACAAGAAGGTGCAGGGCATCGCCGGCATGGCTGAGCGGATCCTCGCGGATTACGGCTGGCCGGGCAACGTGCGGGAACTGAAGAACGTCATCGAGCGGGCCATTATCCTGGGTAACGAGGACACGCTCATGCTGGAGCACCTGCCCCTGGAGATCGTCGCCAAGACCACCCCCCAGAGCGGCCCCCCCCTGGCGACCTTCCGGCTGCCGGCCGAGGGTATCGATATCGAGGAGGTGGAAAAGGAGTTGATCCGCCAGGCCCTCGACAGTACGGAGTGGAACCAGTCCAAGGCCGCCAAGAAGCTCAGCCTGGGCATCGACGCCTTCCGCTACCGGATGAAGAAATTCGGGTATTTGAAATAGCAGCGTGGATGGTGGATGGCAAATGGTAACGGTCTGTTTTTTCGCCGTTCGCCATCCACAGTTTTCCCTTGCGCGCCTACCTGTTTTTCGCTAATGTTCAAAATATGAACAATAGTGAAAATTCACTCGAATCCTACCGCTCCCTCTTGCTGCTTTCCGAGATAACCGGCGAAGAACCCCTGTCCCAGCGGGAACTCTCCCGCCGGCTCGGCATTGCCGTCGGTCTGGTCAACTCCTACCTGAAAAACCTTGTTTCCAAAGGCTACGTGCGGGTCAAGAACTTCCCCAGCAACCGCTACGCCTATCTCCTCACCCCTCAAGGGCTGGCCGAGAAGAGCCGCCTGGCCTATCAGCACCTCAGCTACTTCACCAGCCTCTACACCGTTGCCCGCCAGGACTACCTGGACCTGTTCCGCCGCCTGGAAGCCGCCGGCGTGCGGGAGGTCGCCTTCTGCGGGGTGGACGAGGTGGCCGAGGTGGCCTACCTGTCGTTGCAGGAGACCGATATCAAGCTGGTTGCGGTCATGGACGACGCACGTGCCGGCGAGACCTTCTTCGGGGTGCCGGTCGTCGCACTGGCGGCGGGGGCGCCCCAGTTGACTGCCTCACTGGTGATTTCCTCCCTGAAGCGACGCAATGAGTTGCTGCAGGCGCTCCTGGGGCAGGGGATCGCCTTGGGGCGGATCTTCACCGCCGGAGCGGATACGGGCAAGGAAAATGGCGGAGGCCGGGCGTGATCAAGGTCCTCTCCATATTCGGCACGCGCCCCGAAGCGATCAAGATGGCCCCGGTGGTCAAGGAACTTGAGAAACATGCGGATCGCTTCGTCAGCCGTGTCTGCGTCACGGCCCAGCATCGCCAGATGCTCGACCAGGTGCTGCATCTCTTCGGCATTGTCCCTGATTACGACCTGGACATCATGAAGCCGGGCCAGAACCTCTTCGACATCACCTGCAACGTGCTGCTGGGGCTGCGCGGGGTATTGGAAGAGGAGCGGCCCGATATCGTCCTGGTCCACGGCGATACGACCACCACCATGGCCGCCTCGCTGGCCGCCTACTATCTGCGCATCCCCGTGGGGCACGTGGAGGCGGGGTTGCGGACGCACAACAAGTACGCCCCCTTCCCGGAGGAGATCAACCGGCACGTCGCCGGGGTGATTGCGGACCTGCATTTTGCACCCACGCCGTGGGCGCGGGACAACCTGCTGCGCGAGGGGGTCGCCCCCGCAACCATCCACGTCACCGGCAACACGGTGATCGACGCGCTCCTGGCGGTCGTCGGCAAGGTGCGGCAGCCGGAGCACGAAGCGGGGATCATGGAACGCTTGCGCCGGTGTCTCCCGGAAAATTCACCCGTTGTGACCTCCCGGACCTCTCGGGTGATCCTGGTCACCGGCCACCGCCGTGAGAACTTCGGCGAAGGCTTCGAAAATATCTGCCGGGCGCTGGCTGAAATAGGTGAGACGTATTCTGACGTAGAGATCGTCTACCCCGCCCACCAGAACCCCAATGTTCAAGAGCCGGTACGGCACCTCCTGGGCAGCAAGCATGGCAACATCCACCTGATCGAACCGCAGGATTATCTCCCCTTTGTCTGGCTGATGAACCGCTCCCACCTGATCATCACCGATTCCGGCGGCGTACAGGAAGAGGCGCCGTCATTGGGTAAGCCGGTGCTGGTCATGCGCGAGACCACCGAACGTCCCGAGGCCCTTGAGGCTGGAACGGTGCGGCTGGTCGGAACGGACCACAAGAGGATTGTGGCTGAGGCTGGCCGCCTGCTTACGGACGGGGAGGCATATAGGGCAATGAGTCAGGCCCATAATCCGTATGGGGATGGGAAAGCGGCGGGGAGGATTGTCAGTGCTCTGGCCGATGCGATAGTTACTTGCTGGTGATCTCCTCTCTGAAGCGGCGAGGTGGAATACTGAAGACTCTTGAAGCTATCGAGATTCCCTCCGCTGATTTTTTGTGAACTCGACAAAAATGGACTGAACCATTAATGCCAGAAGATGGAACCATGACGATGAGAGATGAGATCATCGATTTCCTTAAGGAACATAATTGTCCGTAAAATGGACATAAGCTGACCTGATGAACATCATCTGGGGCCTTCAAAGGCGTTGCGGTTCACTTGCGCCGTCTGAGGATTTCAGAAAGTGCCATGTCGGGTTGGAGAAAACTGACAGTATCTGTATGCAGCTTATAAGCATTGGAGGAGACGTCAAACAAATGATGGTTGAAACTAGAATAAGGCTGTACGTCAAAATTTCCAAAGTTATCATACCGGAGTGAACATTGAGTTCAGAAGTAGGATCTAGGATTGCCAAAAATTCAATTTTTAATTTTGCCCGAACGTTACTCACCATTCCGATAACAATATTTATCACTCCTTTTATCATCAGATATGTGGGGAGGGACGAGTTTGGTATATGGGCATTGGTTGGCGTCATCTCCTCCTATGCCCAGTTGAGTGATTTCGGGATTACGGACAGCCTTATCAAATTTATGGCTGAATACAAGGTCAAAAACGATCATCAACAGCTCAACAGGCTCATCAATACCGCCTTTGTAGCCTATATTTTCATGAGTATTGCCTTTTGTGTGATCTTCTTCTTTGCCTTGCCGTTCATCATAACTACTATTCTAAGTATTCCTCCTGAACTTGTAAAAAAGGCCACGTACGTTTTTACCATCGCCATAGCCCTCTTTTTTGTAAATATGACAATGAGTGTTTTCGGTTCCTTGATCATCGGTTTCCAGCGTATGGGGTACAGCAACCTCATATCATTCATTTCAACAATCATAATGGCCTGTGGGACTTTCGTTGCCCTGTCACGAGGTTACGGACTCGTAGGTTTAATCCACAATAACGTGCTCATCACCATCTTTGTCATTTTCTCAAACTTATTCGTTGCATGGCGGTTATTTCCGCAGGTGGCCCTGAATCCCTTTAAATACTTCAGTATGGAGACTTTAAAGCTGATTTTCGGCTTCAGTTGGAAGGTCCAGTTGTCCTCCATTTCCAACCTGCTCGTCTACCAAGTGGACCGGGTACTCCTTAGTCATTACCTTGGACTGGGGGCGGTCAGTAATTATGAGGTTGCCAATCGGATCGCCACCCAGGCCAGGGTTTTCATTGCGTCGGTATTTACTCCCATGGTTCCCGCCGCCTCATCGTTACAGGCCACCGATGAATCGGACAAAGTGCGCGGGCTGTATAACAGATCAATGAAATACATGGCCGTTGCAGCCATTCCGTTTTCCGCCCTCGTCATTGCCTTGGCGCACCCTTTCGTCAGGACCTGGCTGGGCGAAGGGTATGCAACAAGCGCTTATACCATGCAGTTTCTCATGTTAGCTTATATGATCAACCTGCTTCCCGGACCGGGGAATTTCATTCTTCACGGGATAAACAAACCGCATATCCCAATGTTGAATTCCATAGGCGCTGGAATAACAAATCTTATACTGTGTTTCGTCCTTGTGCAGCAGCTCGGTTACTATGGGATCATCATCGGTATTTTAGCAACTATAATTATTTTCAGTCTGACATTCCTTTTTATGGTGCACAAAGAAATTCATGGGTTAAGTTGGACTTTGTATGCCAGCATATATATAAAGCCAATCATAATTTCAACAGCTTTATGCGCCATGTTAGTTGTAGTAAATATACTGTTGCCATTTAAAGGGTACGCCCTCTTGAGTCTTCTATCATTGATATATTTTGCAATCGTATCCTTTGTCATGTTAAAAGGAAGCTATTTCGATCAGTTCGACCGCCTGACCTTATCGAAGCTTAATCCATTTGGCAAAGTCAGATAACATCTCCCCCAATAGATGAAAGGTTTAGATTGCTATGGATGAAACCTCTAAAACGAAGAGTATTTGGACTACATTCGAAAAGTCCATCCTTACGGGGCATGGGATAGACATAGGCTGCGGGCCTGACCCGGTTAGCCCCAATGCCCGGAAATTCGATATAGAGGATGGCGATGCAAACGAAATCCTTCGCTTTGTCAATGACCAATTCGATTTTGTCTATTCATCGCACTGTCTTGAGCACATGAACGACCCGAAGAAGACTTTGCAGGATTGGTGGACGCTGGTGAAACCGGGTGGGCATCTTTTTCTGATCGTGCCTGATGAAGACCTTTATGAACAGGGGGTTTTCCCAAGCAGGTTCAACCCGGACCATAAGGCAACCTTTACCATATCGAAGACAAAGAGCTGGTCACCGGTATCGATGAATATTCTTGATCTCGCTCTTTCATTGCCGCAGTCGCAGCTTGTCGGTATTACCCTTCATGATCATGGATACGATAGAAGCATACAGTACAAAGGCATCGATAAGCCTACCCTGGTGACGCGGTTGATGATGCGGGGATACAGGTTGTTGAACCGTTTGACCTCCATTCGACTCCAATCGATGGATATCGTGCTATCCCATTTTTCCCCGGTGGATCAAACGCTCCGGCCGGGAGTCCTGGCGCAGATTCAGTGTATCGTCAGGAAGCAGCAGTAATGCGATTGTTATGAAAATCGACTGGCGCAGGGTGAAATACGTCAAGGGTATCCTTCCTTTTCTTCACAAGGGGGCTGTGCCCGTCATCTTTGCGCTGGATTATCTCAGGTTATGGCTGAGGCGGCGCAAGGTCAAGAAGGAAGCGCCGGAGCGCAAATTCGTCGTCATCAACCTCATCGAGCATTTCGGCGATATCGTGGCGTGTGAGCCGGTGGCACGTGACGTCAAGACGCGTGATCCGAATGCGTACCTCGTGTGGATGGTCAGGAGACCCTACCGTGAGCTTGTCCTCCATAACCCGGCAATCGACCAGGTGTTTGTCCTTTCCTGCCTTACGGAATGGATATACCTCGCCGGATCGGGGCTGTTTGACGAGATTATCGATCTCCATCCGCAGAATCGCAAATGTCCGATTTGCCACAGGCCATTACTGAAGGAACGCGGCAATACCGAGATCACCATAGAAACGTACTACAATTACGGCAATTTGCTGGCAGCCTACTGCCAGAGCGCCGGAATTCCCGTCATCGAGGATCAGCCGAGGCTCTACATCCCTCATGAGACAGGTCAGCGCATTGATCTTCTCGGGCTGCCGGAACGTTTCGTTGTCGCCCATTGTTCATCCAATGAGGCGAGCCGGGACTGGACGCAGGAAAAATGGCGGCAGCTTGCGCAAGATGTCATGAGCAACCTTGATCTTCCGGTCGTCGAGATCGGGCTGAAGCCGCTACTTGATCTTGAATCCGACCGCTATGTGAATCTGTGCGGCCAATTGTCGCTGCTTGAAACTGCCGAAGTCATCAGGCGTGCGAGATTGTTTATCGGGATCGACAGTGGCCCGGCACATCTTGCAAATGCAGTCGGCACTTTCGGAATAATCCTTCTTGGCGAGTACAGAAATTTTAAACGTTACATGCCATACAGCGGCGGCTACGCAAATGGCGAAAATGCAAATATACTTTATCACGCTGGACCCGTGGCTGAGATTTCCGTCAATAGGGTATGTGATGCAATTAGAGAATACGTCAATGAAATGAATGGTGATTCTGAATGAAAACAATTGCATTTTATCTCCCACAATACCACCCGATTCCTGAAAACGACGCTTGGTGGGGGAAAGGTTTCACTGAGTGGACAAATGTTGCGAAGGCCAGGCCGCTTTTTCTGGGGCATCACCAACCGCAAATACCTGCCGATCTCGGCTTCTACGACCTGAGACTCGAGGAAACGCGAATCGCTCAGGCTGAATTGGCGAGGGAGTACGGTATAGGGGGATTCTGTTACTATCATTACTGGTTCAACGGGAAGATGCTGCTGGAAAGACCCTTCAATGATGTGCTGACGTCAAGCAAACCGGATTTCCCGTTCTGCCTTTGCTGGGCAAATGAAAATTGGACTCGGAGATGGGATGGCTTGGAACAGGAAATTCTTATGCGGCAAAACTATGACGACTACGATCCTATCCAGCATGCTCAATGGCTGGTACAGGCATTTAAAGACCAAAGGTACATTAAGATCAGTGGCAGACCGTTGTTTCTTGTGTACAGGGCCGACCATCTAAAGAACATTCGTAATGTGTTAGCTGCATGGAAAGCCTATGCGCTGGAATCAGGTTTTCCGGGTCTTTATGTCTGCGCAGTAAAGAACAATCAATATAAACTTTCTGATGCCGAGACGATAGAAGCAGGTTTTGATGCCATAGTGGAATTTCAGCCAAATCCGAGTGATTTGAAGGGCGCGGCAATGAATCTGAAAACCGTAACGCTGGTAAGAAAACTGAATGCTATTTTGGAAAAGTTAAACCTACCTCGAAAAAGTGACTATGTGAGGTACGATTATTCAAAGGTCGTCGAAGCTGCAATAAAAAAATCTCCGCCGGCTTATAAAACCTTTCCTTGCATTTTCCCCAATTGGGACAATACATCAAGACGCCGATTTGGAATAACGGTAATCCAAAATGATGACGCGACGCTATATGCGAAATGGCTCGAGAGTTCTATGATGGCTGTGGAGAACAATCCAGAGGATGAAAAAATTGTTTTTGTGAATGCCTGGAACGAATGGGCTGAAGGTTGTCATCTTGAACCGGATACCCATACCGGGAGGAAGTTCCTTGAAGCAACCCTGGAAACTCTAAATAATTTTTTGCCAAAAAATACTCAAAGCAAAAGTGAACCGACGTGAGCACCGCCTGTCAATTTTCAATCATCATCCCCAACTGGAATGGTATAGAGCATATTGAAGAGTGTCTCCTGTCAGTTGGACAACAGAGATTCAAAGATTTTGATGTTGTGGTTGTTGACAATGCGTCTACGGATAGATCTGTTCAATTTATACATGAACACTTTCCAGGGGTTAAGGTGGTGGCGCTTGCGGACAATTTGGGCTTTTCCGCCGGAGTGAACTGCGGAATCCGTGCCTCAATCGGGAAATTCGTTGTCCTCCTGAACAATGATACGGTTGTGGCTCCCAACTGGCTGGAAAACCTGGTAAAGGCAATTCAGGACAACCCCAATGTTTCAATCTTCGCGTCGAAGCTCTTAAATTATTATGATCGGGGTGTCATTGACTCTGCCGGAGATGCTCTTGATCTGTCGCTTGGTCCGTATAAGATCGGCGAATACCAGCCGAAAGGCCAGTTCTCCGAAAGCAGGTTCATTTTTGGCGCATGCGGTGGCGGCGGCTGTTACCGTCGGGAGATATTTGACCAAATAGGTGCATTTGACGAGGATTTTTTTGCCTACTTCGAGGATATCGACCTCAGTTTTCGGGCAAATTGGGCTGGCATTCGCACGCTCTTTGTTCCTGATGCTGTCATCTACCACAAGATAGCCGCGACATCGGGGGCATCCTCCGCAAACAAGGATCGTTTCGACATCCTGCGGCGACGTAATTTCATATTCCTGGTAATAAAGAATTACTCACTTCCGCTACTAGCTCGGCATCTCCCGTTTATAATGCTGGGACATGTGGCGCAGTTTCTGCGGAATATTTCACAGCGGCGCTGGCGTGTTGCGTTTGAAACGCAATGGATGATCCTTAATGGGTTGTCCGGGATGATGCGGAAACGGCGCCAGATATTGGCTGCCCGAATGATAGGAACCGGAGAGATGAGAGAGCTGTGCAGCTCAAAGTATGGTGGCACGGTTGCCTTTCTCCGTAAAAAACTCGGATCAGGGCGGGGCTAAGGGGTGCTTTGTGTCTCTGTCATCATCCTGACCTGGAACGGGCGCCAGTACTTGGATAGTTGTCTGAATTCTCTTGCAACTCAGACCTTCCGGGATTTCGAGACGATCCTGGTGGACAACGGCTCCCGCGACGGCTCGGCTGCTTATGTGCGGAACGCCTATCCCTGGGTACGGCTGGTGGAACTGCCGGAGAACGTGGGTTTTGCCGAAGGGAACAACCGGGGGCTGGCCGTTGCCAAGGGCGCCCATATCGTGACCCTCAACAACGACACCGCGGTGCAGCCGGAATTCCTCGCCGAACTGGTGGCGGCGGTGGAGGCCGACCCCGGCATCGGCATGGTGGCGGCCAAGATGCTTAACTTTTACCGGACCGGCCGCATCGACTCGGTGGGGGTGCGGCCGACAACGGCAGGACTCGGCATGAATATCGGGGTCGGCGAGGCGGACGAGGGGCAGTACGACGTGCCGTCCGAGGTCTTTGGCCCCTGCGCCGGGGCGGCGCTGTACCGGCGGGCCATGCTGGAGGAGATCGGCTTCTTTGATGGGGATTTTTTCGCCTATTACGAGGACCTGGACCTGGCTTGGCGGGGCAGGCTGGCGGGGTGGCGGGCCGTGACAGCCCCGCGCGCGGTGGTGTACCATGTCCATTCGGCCACCGGGGGGCGCATGAGTCCGTTTACCGTGTATCAGGTCCAGCGCAACAAGTGGTATGTGCTGCTGAAAAACTGGCCGCCGACGCTGCTGCTGCGCCATCTGCCCCGAATCCTCGCCTGGGATGGGGCCGCGCTGCTGCTGGCGCTCGTGCGGGGGCGGTTCGTGCCGGCGCTGCGGGCGCGGTTGCACGTGCTGCGCGACCTTCCGGCGCTGCTGCGCAAGCGGCGCGAAATAGCGCGCCTGCGCCGGTTGGACAACGTCCGGATCGCGGGGCTGCTGGCGCGGGGGGCCTCCCCTTTGGGAATCTTTCTGCGCAAGATGGGGAGCGGGGTATGAAGATCGTCTTTCTCGCACCCTTCGGCATCCGCCCCAAGGGGACCGTGATCGCCCGCATGCTGCCGCTGGCGGCGGAGTTGCAGGGCCTGGGCCACCAGGTGGTGATTATCGCCCCCCCCTATACCAATCCCGAGGACTCGGGGAAGACGGAGGTGCTGCGCGGGGTGCGGCTGGTGAACGTTGCGCTCCCGGCCGGCGGTAATGCCCGGCGGGCCCTCCCCCTGGCGTGGCGTATGTTTCGGGCCGCCCTCCGTGAACGGGCGGATGTGGTGCACCTCTTCAAGCCCAAGGGATACGGCGGCCTGGCGGCCATGGCGCATATCGCGCTGCACCGGCTGGGGGTAGGGCTCCCCCCGCTGTTCGTGGATACCGACGATTGGGAGGGTAAGGGGGGGATGAACGAGCTCCACACCTACTCTTCGCTTGAAAAACGTTTCTTCGCCTTTCAGGAACAGTGGCTGTCCCGCCATGCCGCCGGTATGACCGTCGCCAGCCGCGAACTGGAACGGCTGACCGCCGGGCTGGGGGTGGCGGCCGCAAAGATCCTCTATCTGCCCAACTGCGTGGAGCAGGCTCCGCCGGGGGATGGCCTTCGCGCCCGGAAACGGTTGGGTATTGAAGCGGCTGCGCCGGTGGTGCTATTGTATACCCGCTTCTTCGAGTTTTCCCAGGAGCGCCTGCACCGGCTGTTTGCCGACCTGTACCGAAGGGTCCCCGGAGTCCGTTTCCTGGTGGTGGGCAAGGGGCGGCACGGCGAGGAGGAGCGGCTGGCCGGTGCCGCGGAAACCGGGGGCTTCGGGGAAGCGCTGGTCATGGCGGGCTGGGTCGAGCCGCAGGAGATTCCCGATTATCTGGCGGCCGCCGACGTGGCCATCTATCCGCTGGACGATACCCTGGTCAACCGGGCCAAATGCCCCGCCAAGCTGACGGAGATCATCCGGGCGGGCATACCGGTTGTGGCGGACCGGGTCGGGCAGGCTGCCGAATACGTGAGCGACGGTGCGTCGGGATATTTGTGCGATCCCGCCCAGGCGGAAGCCATGGCGGAAAAGACGGCCGCCCTCGCGCTGGACAGGACGTTGGGCAGGCAGGTCGGGGAAAAGGGACGCCGTTACCTCGCGGAGCGATTCACGTGGCATGAGTTCGCCGGGAGGCTGGCGATGTTTTACGAGGGGAATTGTCGGCAAAAATCTGACGCTTGCTGTCGCTAGGGACGGGATGACTATGCTCCCACAGAAGTTGCTGCTCGGACAATATCCTGCGCTATGCGGGAATATCGGTACATAAAACGAGAATCGGAGATGATCATTGCATGAGTGACCGTACGAAAAAACTGGCCATTTTTACCGGCATGCTGCTTGTTTTGCTCTGTTTCTTCTCGCGCATCCTGTTTACCGACAAGATAATCCGCGCCCCTGACATCATCGGCGAGTTTTACTGGGGGGTACGGGGAATCAGGGATATGAAGTTCCTCGATATCCTCCCTTCCTGGAGTCTCCAGGCGTCGTGGGACATGATGATCAACAGCGGCTACTCGGTCGAGGGGGGGGATGTCTCCTTGGCCTTTCTTGTCTGGAGGAATCTCCTGTTCTGGCTGATTCCCGCTCCGGAGAGCGTGGCCTGGTTCATCGTGCTCCACCTCTTCTTTGGCGCATGCGGCACCTACCTCTGCTGCCGCGTCATCGGCGCCGGTCGGCTCGCAGCGTTCCTGGGAGGGCTGATATTCGTTCTGGCGCCAGAAAATGCATCGCTCATCAATGCCGGCCACGTGATGAAGATCGCTACCATCTGCTACGCCCCCTGGGCCTTCTATTTCCTGGAGCGGGGGTTTCAGACGCGGCGGGTGATTTTTTTCCTTACCACCGCTTTCGTATTGGCCTTCCAGTTCTTCAACACCCATTGGCAGATCGCGTTCTACACTTGTCTGTGCGTCGGCGCTTACGGCATTTGCCGGTTGCTCGGCATCGTGGTCGCGGACAAGGAAGAGGGGAAGAAGCTGTTCCCCCGGTTGTTCGGCATGAACATGGTGCTGCTGGTGTTCTTCCTGACCACGGTTGCTATTTCGCTGCTGCCGCTGGCCAACTGGTCCAAGGATACCAACCGGGGCGTGCAGAGCGGAGCCAACCAGGCGGCTGGCAGCAGTGTTACGAAAGGCGGGTTGGGTGTGGAGGAGGCCATGTCCTGGTCCCTGCCGCCGGAAGAATTGGGGGCCTTTGTCATCCCCGGATTTTTCGGCCTCTCCCGCCAGGAAGCGGGGGATAACCCTTCAAACATCGCCTCGTATTACTGGGGGAGGATGCGCTTCACCCAGACGGTCAGTTATATGGGGCTGATCCCCTGGCTGTTGCTGCCGTTGCCGCTGATCTTCCGGCGCGACAAGTATACCTGGCTGTCGCTGGGCGGAATTGTCGGCGGCATCCTGTTCTCCATGGGCAAATACACGCCTTTCTACTGGATGCTGTACAGGTTTTTCCCTGGAATCAACCATTTCAGGGTGCCCAAGATGATGATGTTCATTCCGGTGCTGGGGCTGGCGATCCTGGCCGCCCGGGGGATTGATCTGATCAAGGATGAGGAGGTACGCAAAACAAAGGAGTTTTTCCGGTACCTTCTCGGCATTACCGTGCTGCCGATAGTGCTGTTTATCCTGCTGGGGATAGAACGTGCGGGAGCGGATCACTGGATGGGGCAATTTATGGATATGCTTGCCCAACCGACCCGTTATGAACAGGGACCGCAACTGGTTGGGCAACGCTGGGCCAACCTGGTGCGTGAAACGGCCCTTGCCGGCGGGCTGGCTGCGGTCTGCGCCGCAGTGCTCTGGATGCTGAGGAAGCCGCGTCTGGTGGCTGCGGTTCCGTGGTTGTTGCTGCTGCTGTTTGTCGGCGATACGTGGCGGATCAACGACAAATTCCTCTTTCTCACGGAAGCCCCGGTCAAGGCAAAGGCGGGTGAGGCATCACCGTTGCTGAGGTTCCTGAAGTCTACCCCGAAGACTTGGCGCGTGTTGCCTATGGACGGCAGCGACCCGATGCTGTACGTATCGGAAGGCATTCCGGTGATGTTCACCTCCAATGCGGTTCAGCAGATGCGCTGGCAACAGTTTCTCGACGGTTTTAACCCGCTCGGTCCCATGCCGGATATCGTAAATGTAAAATACCTGATCATAGCGAACGAGAGCTATCAACAACAGAAAGGCCTGTTTGGCAATAAATTCGTCCCGGTTTTCACCGCTCCCGGCGGTGCCACGGTTGTTCTTGAAAACCGCAACGTACTGCCTAAGGGGTGGCTGGTGCCCGCTGTTGCGGTGATCAACGACCCCGCGCAACGGGTGGGAATCATACAAAATCCCGGTTTCAACCCCGCGGCGGTTGCCCTTGTTGAGTCCCCGCCGCCGATAGCCATGGCCAATCCGGATGGGGCGGTGCCGTTGGTCCGGCAACGTGTGACCGTACCGGTGTACGAGGGGAATCGTGTTGTGGTAGATGCGGCTGCTCCGGTGAATACTCTGCTTGTCCTGGGTGAAAAGTACTACAAAGGGTGGTACGCCTCTGTGGATGGCAATAAAGCCGAGATCGTGCCGGTGGATCATATCCTGCGCGGGGTATATCTGACGCCCGGCACCCATCGGGTGGAGTTCGACTTCGATCCGTTGCCGTTCAAGGTCGGCAAATGGCTGACCCTGGCGTCGTTCGCTCTCTTCGCCGCCATGCTGGGGCGGGAGTGGCGGTTGCGGAGAAAGGTGGAAGGTGCAAGCTGAGGAAACCACCGACGAACTCCGTGCCTACGACCTGCGGGTTCGCCAGCCGAAGGAGGGGTATCGTTTCTCCCTCGATCCGTTGCTGCTGTGCGATTTTGTCGCAGCGGGTTCCGGTGGCCGGGTAATCGATCTCGGCACCGGTTGCGGGATCATCCCGCTGATTCTCGCCCGGAAAGCCGCCGGGGCCTCCCTGGTCGGCGTGGAGTTCCAGGAGGAGGCGGCCGGGCTGGCAATGCGTAACGTCACCCTGAACGGCCTCCAGGAGCGGATCGGGATTATCTGCGACGATATCCTCTCCCTGCGCGGGAGGTTTCCGGTCTCGTCGTTCGATCTGGTGACTGCCAACCCTCCCTACCGTACGCCGGGCAGCGGCCGCATCAGTCCGCGCGCCGGCCGGGATCTTGCGCGCCATGAATCGAGCGCCGGCCTGTTCGATTTCCTGTCCGTTGCCAAATACCTGGTAAAACCGTCGGGAGCCATCTGTTTCATCAGCCATCCCTCGCGGCTGGCGGAGTTTGTCCGCTGTGCCGGGGAACTCAAGCTTGCGCTGCTCAGGCTCCGCATGGTGCACGGTTCCGCAGACGCGCCGGCAACGATGTTCTTGGCGCAGCTCGCCAAGGGCAGAAAAGGGGATACGCTGGTTCTGCCGCCGCTCCTTATCCACGATGAGCAGGGGGAGTACTCCGGCGAGGCGCAACGGATTCTGGGTGAATAGCCTTGTCGTATATGACCGGCATAGAAAAGGGCGCCCCTCGCAGGGCGCCCTTTCGGTACGGTGTCGGTTTGGGTGCCGCCTTTAGTTCTTGATGAAGAGCACCAGCTGCATGGTTTCGCCGTCCCCGACCAGGATCGGGAAGCAGAGGCCGGTATGGCCCGCCGGTACGGCCAGTCCCCCGGCGTCGGGGCGGATGGTGACCGGAGGGTTGATGTTGACGATCCTGCCGGCCTGAGATGCCTTGGCGGCGATGTTGCCGCACACCACGTTGACGAATTCCATCACGGTGTCTTCGAGAACCTCCTGCGGTTCATTATCCACCGATGCCTCGCGCAGGATCGCCTTGGCCACCGACTTCTGAAGCCCCTGGGAAACCGAGATGATAAAACGGGCATCCTGGTCGCCGGACAGGTCCATGGCCGCCATGACGAAGTTGGTGTCCACCGTGGTGACGGTTTGGCATTTTCCGGCCCTGAAGGGGAGCCCGAGAATACGGGTAATCATCTTGTAGGTCAGGTCTGCGGCCATCTCCCATATTTCGGGATTGGGGATGCCGGCGGGGAGTTCGACCCGCTCGGAGATGTACGGCGCCTGGTCGGCCTTGAATTCATTCAGATGCTGTTGAAGCTGCTCGTTGGAGAAGGCGCCCACAAGTACCAGGGCCTCGCCGATGTAGAGGTGGTTGTTCTTCTGGCGGGTGACGACCTCGTTCAACTGGGTAAGGGTCAGGATACCGATCTCCACCAGCAGATCCCCGAGTTTTATGTCGCGGGAGAGTTGTGCGTGGTGGGCGCGTTCGATATCGTTCGGCGTCACGTAGCCCATCGCCAGTGCCATCTCGCCAAATTTGAGGTTTTTCTGTTCCTGTAGTTCAATCGCCCTGAGCAGAGCCTCGCGTGAAACGATCCCTTTTTCCACCAGAAACTGCCCGAAAAATTTGACGGCCATGCACATATCCCCTTGTATCGTGAGTTTATTGGTGCTGAAAAAATCAGAGATCCCGAAGTATCTTCAGGACGTCGTCGGCCTCGAATGGTTTTGAGATGACATTCTTGGCGCCCAGTTTGAGCGCTTCGGTAAATTTATCGCCTACGCCGCCCAAGGAGGTGACCATGACCACCTTGACCTCCTTGTCCAACATCGACAGGCTGCGCAGGGCGGTCAGACCATCCATGCCGGGCATGTTCATGTCCATGCAGATAATGTCCGGGTCCTCGGCGTGATTCATCTTGATGGCCTCGGCGCCGTTTTTGGCATGTCCGACACACGTGAATTCACCAGATTCGGAAATGATCTTCTCGAGCTGTCGGGCTACGGAAAGGCTGTCGTCAACGACAAGAACCTTCTTCATGTGATGTCTCCTCCTGATGCGCATTGCGGCCGCTTCATGCCGGGCTGTCCAAAATTTAATGAGCGGAGCGAATGTACTCGAAAAGTGGTAAAATGTCAAAAATATGTTTGTCTTTAACCGGCCCGTAAAGCATGCTATATAGGAGCGCCATACCACACTCAGAGAAGGAGATTCGTTCATGCGCACACTCTGCCAGATCACCTGCAGATCACTGACGCTGATCACTGCATTCAGTCTGTTCGTTATTTCCGCTTCAGCCGCGGAGTCAGGACCGAAAACAACGCCGGCGCCTGGCGCCGCCGCTCTGCTACGGGGGCCGGTTGCCCGGGTAAACGGCACGGATATCCCGGCCGCCGAATTGAAACGGGCCCACAAGATTCTGGAGGCCAGCCAGCCCGTGGGGCAGCTTTCCGCAGACGAACAGAAGGAACTCGACACGCGGGTGGTGGACCAGCTGGTTTCCGCCGAACTGCTCTACCAGGCGGGCTCGAAGCTGGAGATCAAGGACCTCGACAA